>JAEYTI010000224.1 GCA_023434145.1 Chloroflexota bacterium
AAATTCCTCTGCAACCACGACAGTTCCCAAAGAACCAATAGGCAAACCAAAGCAAATTATGGCTGCTGGCACACACTGTCGAGCGTGTCATTATCCTTCAGGAATTTGTTGCGCTCTACAGGGGTCAGGTCGCGGTTGGCAGATTTGCACGCTCGCGCGATCCACGCCTGGCTGTCCACCTCCCACAAGCGCCCTTCCCCGCGATCGGTCGTTGTGACCAGCGTCCAAAAGCCGTTCGCATCTTCGCGAAAGGCCATGCCGGTGATCGTGCCGTTGGTGCGCTCGGCAAAATCACCGATAGGCCCGCGCGAGCGCACTTCCCACAGTGCTACCCGGCCGCCAAACAGACCAGCCGCCAGCATCCCACCCGCATCTGGAGAGAATACCAGTGCTGTCACCGCCAGCTTGATGTCGCGCAGTGAAAGCCCCTCCGTCACCAGTTCTTCGGCTGTCTGGGTTTCCAGATCGAATAGCACAATCTCACCTTCAGAGCCGCCCATTGCCAGCAGTCGTCCGCTCTCGCTGAACGCCAGCGCATCCACCGAACCTGTCACCAATCCGCTGACCTCGTGCAGCTTTGCTCCCGTGTTCACTTCGTAAACCGATACGACATCACACTTTTGCGGGTTGGAGCAGGTTGTTAGCGCCAGAAGCTGACCATTTTTCGTCATAGCGAGCGAATGGATCGTGCCGTTGGCAAACTTCACCGGCTCGCGCACAGCCTCTCCCGTTTTTGGATCAACGAAGGTCACCTGTCCATTGAAATCGCCCACCAGCAGAACCGGTCTCCCATCCAATTGTTCCAGGATCATCCGGCCGTTGGGAATGGTAACCGGCGGCAATGCCGTGCCATCCTCCGCGGTCACCGCTGCCTGCCCGCCGACCGCGTTCTGCGCGTAGATCAGGCTTCCGGCTTCATCCACGGCCACATCCGCGCGCCCGGTCTTCAGTGCAGCAACCGGCTGGCTCAGCGGTTCAATCGGAAGGAACTGCCACTGGATGATGTAGTTGTCGCGTCCGGCGGTAATGAAGCGGTCACCAAGAGCATTAAATGCGATGTGCTGTACGTTCTGGTCGTGCCCATCTGCCAGCTTTTGAGTCAGGGCCGGCAGCATTTCCAATGTCTCCGCGTTCCACACCGACGTATAAGGCAGGGCATCTACACTGCCTGGCTGTGGCAAACCTGCTGCGCCGAAGGTATTGGTCCGCCCCACCAGCAGATAGCGCCCATCCGGGCTCATCGCCATACTGGTAATCACCGGGGTAACCTGCCGGGAAGATTCGTCCAGTTTGGTGCCTTCCGGCACCTGCCACTGCTTGATTCGCTGGTCTAACCCACCCGATGCAAGCCGCTGCCCCTCTTGATACCAGGCCAGCCCGGTCACGTCATCGCTGTGCGCGCGTGGCACGTTCATTATCTCACGGCGAGAGCGCACATCCAGAACCTGGATATTCCCCAGCGTATTGCCAATCGCCAGGTACCGTCCATCCGGTGACCATGCCAGGGTGAGGCACGTATACGGGCCGCAGTCCCAGGTGAAATACTCCTGGTTGGTCTTATAGTTGTAAATGAAGATCATGCCATTATTGGTGCTCCCCTCGCGTTCGGTGCCAATCGCAAGCAGATCACCTTCGGGCCGGAATGCCAGGGATACGATGGAAGAATAAGTGGCTCCAAATGGACGGATGGTGCGCACGATCTGTCCTGTGTTCATATCCAGCAACGGCACCCTGGCATCATTACTCGCCCGCGCCAGTAACGTCCCTTCCGCGTCGAATGCAACCGCATTGATCTGACCCGTGGAGCGGAAAGCCGCGGGCACGTCAAATTCGCGCGCGCCCCCCTCCACATTAATCACCAGCACATCACCGTTGGTCATCCCCGCCGCGTACACATTCCCGGCAGGGCTGTATGCCACCGATAAGGCATCGGCGTTGTCAAAGCGTGGATTTCCCACCTGCCGCAGATCCGAATCTAGCCCCACCTGCACCCCATCCAGCAAGGCGCGGCGCGTCTCCCACGAGTTAGACAGCTTCACCGCCGCAACAGAAAGGAGCTGGCTGAGATCCAACTGGGTATCGCGAAAGTAATCAGAAAGGGACGCAAGCTGCCCGGCCTGCGCCTCGTTTTGGGCGGCAACGGCAGTCGCTCGCTGTATCTCCGCCTGGTCGCGCGCCTCCACTGCCGCTGCCCGATCCACCTGGGCTGTTTCTACTGCCGCCACCGCCACTGCCCGGTCCTGCACGGCAGTTTGCTGGGCGGCAACAGCCGTTGCGCGATCCCAATTTGCCGCGACACCCGTAGAGACGGCCGCCGCGCGCTGGTTCAGCGCATACGCCTCTGCCGTCACCGCCCGGTCGCGCTGTTCCCGCTGGGCAATTTCTGCCGTCACCGCCACTTCCCGCTGCGCATTGGCCTCCCGAGCGTTCCAAATCGCGTTGATCATCAAGAAGGCCATCACCAGCAACGCCGCCAGGCCCACCCCCATGACGATCCGCTGCCGTACCGCGCGTTGTTGAATGGCTGCTGCCTGCCCGGCGCGGATAAAATCGCGTTCCAGATCGCTCCACTCATCCGGCTGCGCGTCCACTAGCTGTGCCGCAGCAGTAAGCTGGCGGCCTTCATATAATTTAGATGGGTCGCGACCCGATTTTTCCCACGCTTCCGCGTCGCTGCGGATCGGGCGGGGGTTGCGCTCGTTCCAGGCACGGTTCGCCGCCTGGATAGGTGACACGAAGCGGTCGTGCGATAGTTCAAACCAGGCATTTCCGCCGCGCGTCTCCGAGCGGATGATGAACTTCTCTTGCAGCAACCGTACCACGTTGTTTGGCAGGCTGCCTGTGCGCTCGCGGCCCTGCCGCACGGCGCTGCGCGTGCCGGCCTCGGTGATCAGCTCTTCCGAGAACCAGCTACGGATCTGCCGCTCGGTAATGTGAACGGATGGATCGTTCACCACCGACGTGATGGCAAGCTCATAAAACTCGCCCAGCGCCCGGCTGATAAATTCTGCCAGGTCGCTGCCGCCGGTCAGCAGGTTCAAATCTTCCTCGGTGATCTGGTCGCCCGGCTGGTTCTTCAGGTTCTCCCACAATTGGTAGCACACCACCTGAAGCTGCACAGGCTCGATATTCTGCCCTTCGGCAAAGATCGGCGTATCCCCTGCCCGACTGATCACAATCTGAGAGAGGTTCTTCACCAGCCTCTCGGCGACGCCTGGCGCGAATGGGCGCACTTGCCCCACCGGCTTGGTCACCGCCTCCAACGCGGCCTGGTAGCCCATGCGCTGCATATAGAAGCGCGCTTGCAGCCGCCCTGGCAGCAAATAGGCATAGGGGTCCAGCGCGGCAACATAATCCTCGCGGATGGACAGCACAACCCACAGGTAGGGGTCGGCTTCCATTGCATCACAGAGCTGCTCAAAAAAAGGCCCGCGTTGATTCCATGCCTCGGGATGTGTTGTGAAGATCTCTTCAAATTGGTCGATGATCAGCGCCATGGGGCGCACGCCTTCGATCACCTGCGGCGCATCCACCGGCACAGTAGAATCGCCCAACCGCGCCACAGGTTCTGGCTCTACAATCTCCATCTCAGAGAGGTAGTGCTGGATGGTCATTTTGGCAAGCTGGCCCGTGCCGTTCTTGTCTTCGCCTTTTTCCAGGCTGGCAAGCAGGTTGTAAACAAAGATGTTCTCTACGTGCTCGCCTTCCATTTCCTGCCCGCTGACCCGCGCTACCGGTAGAACGATGAAATCGCGCTCCAACAGCATAGGGATGAGCCGGGCATTGATGAGCGAGCTTTTGCCTGCCCCCGACTGCGCGTAAAACAGCACCAGCCGCTCAGAGATCACCAGCGGGATGAGGTCATTTGCTTCACGGTCGCGGCCAAAGAACAGGTTGCGTTCGCGCTGCGTAAAGGGGCGAGGCCCAACGTAGGGATTCTCGTTGCCTGTGCTCGTCGCTTCGCTCATTGTCCCTGCCTCCATTTATTCCACTGCTCCCATAACTGGTTCAAGAAGCGCTGCGTATCGCCCCACTCCACGTTGAACTGCCGCGGGCGGAAGTATGTTTCCAGATACTTGCGCGCTTCGTCGACGTTCTCGATCTGGTACTGCTGGTCGGGTGTGAGCTGGATGAGCAGGCTGAACCCGCGCGAGCTGTTCTGTCCCGCGTTGATAATGCCACGGAACAGTACGCGGAAGTCCCAATCCTGCAGGCGGTAACCCAGCAGAATCAATGAGGAGGTAGCCAGAGCGCTGCGCAGGCGCACCGGGATCACTGGGCGGTTTACGTCTACCGCCTGGGTCACCTTAACCAGGAAATCCATGTAGTCGTCTTCGCTCAACACCATGGTAGTTGGGTGATTTTCCAGTCCATACAGGTGGTACACAAGCGGTCGTTCCGGCGAAGGAATGTAATCCGGATCGACTGTGCCATCCACCGGCTCGCTGCCGTTCCAAAAGCACACCTGAGTCACCGGCTGGCGGTTCTCAGAGAGCAGCGCCTGCTCCATAAAGTTGTGGTAGCAGGTGGTCACGTAAATGGGCAGGGGCAGCCGCGCCAGAGTGCGCAGCGGATCGGTCTGCCCGGCCTCAAACTTGGGATACTCCAGCTCGGTGACAATGTCGGCGAAGGTGCATTCGTTTATGCGCGAGTACAGCTCATTGATCAAGTCTGGATCCTCGTCCATATTCTCGGCGAAGCCCAGAAGCGAGTTTTTGAGGAAGTCGAGATAATCGACCTTGGACTGCTCATCGTCGCGGCACTGCGAGCGGTTGAACGTTGCCACGCGAGCAAGCTCGTGCGTATCTGGCAGCGGATAACCAACCTTCTCCGCCCAGACCTGCGAAAGCAGATTTTCGGCGCTCATGCGAATTGCCGGGCCAAAATAATCTTCCGCCTGTTGTGCTTCAACGTTGTGCTCAACAAGCGAGGCGAAGATGCTGTCGTAGCGGAGCGAATTGCTGATGATGGGGATGACCCGCCCATCTTTGATGCGGCGGTTAATCTCCGACCAATCCGAGTCACCCTGCCGCGTCTGCGTGCGCGACCGGCTGGTAAGCATATTGGCGACTGCAGCGCCTCGTTTTTGAGCTACCACGGTCAAACTCCTCTCCCTTGCCCTATTCGTCGGGCAGCAGCACCACCCGGAATCCATGCCGGTTGCCGATCGGTCCGGTTTGGTTCGGCGCAAATCCACCGCGCGCCGTGCAGGTCATCTCCGCGCTGCTTTTGCCAGCACCGCCTCGGAAAACGCGCCGCACCATCTCGTTGGCATTGGGATCGTTGCGAGCATCATCCTGGTAAGGGTAGGCATAGCGCGTGTCAGGTTCTGAACGGCGCTCGCCCCACAGTGTCAGCGTCCATTCGCGCACGTTGCCAACCATGTCGCAAACGCCATAGGCATTTTGCGGCGGGTACTGGTTCACCGGCGTGCTGGCAGCGCTATTGGGGTTACACCGCCCCTCTTCCCACACTTCGTCCCAGGGGTACAGCCAGCCTTTTGTGCCGCGAGCAGCCTTTTCCCACTGTGCCTCGGTCGGAAGGGTGTAACGCCGCCCGGTTTTCTCGCTCAGCCAGGCGCAGTAGGCAGCCGCCTGGTACCACGTCACCGCGGAAACCGGGTGATCCAGCCGGTCGGGCGGCGGAGACTGCCCCAGCCAGCCCGCCTCAGGGTTCACCTGCTGGTTGGTCTGGCGAATAAATTCGGCAAACTGCCGGTTAGTGACCGGGTTCTTTCCAATGCGGAACGCGGAGAGATCGACGGTGTGCTGGGGTGTTTCATGTGCCGGAACACCGTCACCGGTATCACGACCCATTACAAATGGCCCGCCGGGGATGTATATCGTCTCCGGCTCAAAATGTTGAAGCTTGAGCGGCTGCGCCGCCGGGCTGGGCCGGAGCAGCCGGTTATCGCGCAGGCGGCTAAACAGCACCGGCATCCACCAATCGGGCTGCGCCCGCACCCTCCCGCGCGCCACTGCCAGCGCCCGGTCGATCACCCCGTCACGCTGAAGCTCACGGAAAAACGCTGGCAAGAACTCCTGCATGGTATCAAAGCGAACCAGGCCCTGCATGGCGATCACCGCCGGAATGCCCGCCACGGCCAGGCTCGGCCCCAGCGCTACCAGCGGCTCGCTGCGCCCATCACCCTCCCCTGCCGACGTGCAGGAGACCAGCACGGTTAGCAGCGGTAACTTGCCCAGGCTCAACTCGCGCAGCCGGGTAACCATCTCATCCACGTTCACGCGGCGCATCGTTCCATCTGGCTTTTCCAACAGCACAAACGGCTGCCCCTGCCCGCTGTATCCACCATGCGCCACCAGGTACAGAATATCAATGCCATCGCGCAAGAGGTCGAGCAAGTTTTCCAGGGTCGCCTTGCCGCCGCTGTCCAGCAGGAGCAGGTCCATGCCCTCCAGCCCTGCCTGCGCGCGCGCCAGCTCGCCCGGCACATCGATTGGGGCAAGGGAATCGGCAAGACCGCTGGGGTTGGCGATCATCACCAGTGCTCGCAGGCGTGAGCGCTCTTGCGGGGTGAAGTCTTGCATGCCGCTGCTGCTGATAAAGCGCGAGCAGAGCAAATTCTCGTCCGTGAATAACGGCGTCTGACGGGCCGGGTCGAGCAGAGTCTCCCATCGCACAGCGTGCAGCTCAGGCGCGGAGGGGTCGAAGAACAGGCGCAGGCGCAGCGGAACGTTCCGCGCGGATGCCGCCGCTCGCGCCTCGGCAAAGATAGCATACGCCGCCGGGCTGGCAAACAGGCTGTCGGCCAGGCAGCGACCGTATTTTGCCGGGTTCATCAATTCCAGGTCAAGCGCTTCGCGATCGATCGCCGCCTCAATGGGCGCGCCCGTGCTCAGCCCCGATTCCGCGGCGGCGCCTGGCAGCCAAAACCGTGCCCGGAGCGCGTACCGCCCCGCCGCGATGCGGTGTAACCCAAGTTCCAGTTCCGCGCAGTCTGTCATTGTATGCCTCTGCACATGCCCGATGAATGCAAAGCGATCGGCCCCATTTCCACCTACGATATCAACGCTTTCTTTCGGGGATTCTGGGCTTGCCGTGACGAGATTTTGTCATAGCAAGCCCAGAACCCCCGAAAAACCTACATATCGAAGATAAATCATTATACAACGGCGTTCACGGGTTTTACAAATAGGAAATTGTCGTAATTTTATCCAAGTAATAGGCTTTCGATAACTGGCAAGGCCCAAGCCGGGCAGTTACGCCCGAAATGGTAAGTGCGGGGGCTGAAAACGCAAAGCATTTTCAGCCCCCGCACCAACCTGCCGGCATTCTCGGGTAACAGTCGCTACGACTGAGAAGTTCATAATTTTCTTGATAAGTTCTTGTGATTTGTCCGAAAAAAGTTACGCTGCTTCTCTAGACCTGCGTATTTCCTTGCACCCCTATCAAAAGAGGATTATACTTAAATGCAGACCCGTACCGGGAGGACGGTACGGGTAAATACTCACCCCTTTTGTTCAATGTTTGAGGAGAGGATCCAAATGTCCAAGAAGCTTTCCCTGCTCCTGGCAATCGTTATGATTGCTTCCCTGCTTCTGACCGCATGCCAGCCCGGCGCCGAGCCCGGCGGGCAGACCGGTGAGAGCAAAGGCAAAGTTTGCCAGGTGACTGATACCGGCGGCATCGATGACAAGTCGTTCAATGCCACCGCCTGGGCTGGTGCTCAGCGTGCCCAGTCTGAGCTTGGCATGGAAGCCAAGTACCTGGAATCGCAGCAGCAGACCGACTACGAGAAGAACATCAATGCCTTCATTGAAGAAGGCTGCACCCTCGTCGTAACCGTCGGTTTCCTGCTGGGCGATGCCACCGCTGCCTCCGCGCAGGCCAACCCCGACCAGAAGTTCGCTATCGTCGACTTCGCCTATGACCCGACCATCGAAAACGTCCTGGGCCTGACCTTCGCCACCGACCAGGCCGGCTTCCTGGCCGGCTACCTCGCCGCTGGCGTCAGCCAGACTGGTAAGGTCGGCACCTTTGGTGGTCTGCAGATCCCCACCGTCACCATCTTCATGGATGGCTTTGCGATGGGCGTGCAGTACTACAACGAGCAGAACGGCACCAACGTGGAAGTCCTCGGTTGGGACCCCGCCACCCAGACCGGCCTGTTCACCGGCAACTTCGAGAGCACCGATGATGGCCGCACCTTGGGCCAGACCCTGCTCGGTGAAGGCGCTGACGTGATCATGCCCGTTGCCGGCCCCGTTGGCCTGGGCACAGCCGAAGCCGTAAAGGCCGCCGGTAACGCCTGGATCGTTGGCGTCGACACCGACTGGACCGTTTCCGCCGAAGCGTACAAGGACATTGTCCTGACCTCCGTTGCCAAGAAGATGGACGTCGCCGTATTCGAAGCCGCGAAGGCTGCGCAGGGTGACTCCTTCCAGGGTGGTATCTACACCGGTACCCTCGAGAACGATGGTGTTGGTCTCGCCACCATCGCCGCCTCCGTCCCCCAGGATCTCAAGACCAAGCTGGATGAGATCAAGGCCGGGATCATCGCGGGCGAAATCAAGACCGCTCCCTAAACTCACTGTTTTGTGAACGAAAAACAGCCGCGGACAATCCGCGGCTGTTTTTTTCATGACTCGCGCCCTATAGTCGCGTCCAAACAAGAAATCAGGGGTATTGTCACACTTCGTGCGACAATACCCCTGATTTCTATTGATACGAAGTACGAATAGCTTTTTTAAGGCAGGCTGCGACCGCAGAACAGGTGCGAAGTGAAGTTGGGGAAGCGTCATCTATGGTAGAATTTATGGAAATCTACCTTTCCCGTATGGAGCAATTCAGATGACTCCAGTTCTCGAGCTTCGAGGGATTACCAAACGTTTCCCTGGGGTGCTGGCAAACGACCACATCGATCTCACGCTGCAAGAGGGCGAAATCCATGCCCTGCTGGGGGAAAACGGCGCCGGTAAAACCACATTGATGAACATTTTGTACGGGCTGTATCAGCCTGACGAGGGAGAAATCCTGGTGCGCGGCAAGCCAATTCAGGTGTATTCTCCCAGCGATGCCATCGCCAGCGGCATTGGCATGGTCCACCAGCATTTTATGCTTATCCCTGTTTTCACCGTAACCGAAAACGTGATGCTGGGCGAGGAATCGGTACGCGCAGGCGGGCTGCTCGATCGCAAAGTCGCCGCGGACCGCATCCGGCAGATCTCGAAGCAGTATGGGTTGGAAGTGAACCCCGACAGCTACGTGCGCGATCTGCCGGTGGGCGTTCAGCAGCGCGTAGAGATCATCAAGCTGCTCTACCGCAACGCCGATATCCTGATCTTCGACGAGCCCACAGCCGTACTTACTCCGCAGGAAGCGGATGAACTGTTTAACATCATGCGCTCGCTGGCCAGCCAGGGAAAGTCGATTATTTTCATCACGCACAAGCTGCGCGAAGTGCTGGATGTATCCAACCGCATCACCGTCATTCGCCGCGGCAAGGTAGTCGGATCGGTCCTGCCCGAAGAAGCCAACCAGAATACGCTGGCCGCATTGATGGTTGGCCGCGCTGTGAATTTGGAGCTGGATCGCGAGCCAGCCAAACCCGGAGCGCCCGTTTTGGCAGTGGAAAATCTGATCGTTGCCGATGATACCAAACAGGTAACCGTGGATGGCGTCTCATTTGACGTTCGCGCGGGAGAGGTGCTTGGCGTCGCCGGGGTGCAGGGCAATGGGCAGACCGAACTGGTAGAAGCGATCACTGGGCTGCGGCTGCCTGAAAGCGGGAAAATAACCCTGCTGGGCCACGACGTTACCCGTTCCTCTCCCCGTGAAGTGACCGAACTGGGCGCCGGGCATATTCCTGAAGATCGCCAGCGCGATGGGTTAATTTTGCCCTTCTCGGTGTCAGACAATCTTGTGCTCAATATGTACTACCAGCGGCCCTTCTCCAAAGGCGTGGTGATGGATGAAAACCTGATCCTGAAAAACGCGGTGAAAGAGATCAAGGCCTTTGATGTGCGTACCCCTGGCCCGCTGACCCCCGTCGGGTCGCTTTCGGGAGGCAACCAGCAGAAGGTAATCGTAGCGCGCGAGCTTTCGCGCCCGATCAAATTCCTGGTGGCCTCACAGCCAACGCGCGGCCTGGATGTTGGCTCCATTGAATATATCCATACCCAGATCCTCAAACGCCGCGATGCAGGCGTGGCGGTTCTGCTGGTATCCACCGAGCTAGATGAAATTTTGCAGCTCTCTGACCGTATTGCCGTAATGTTCCGCGGGCAAATCGTTGCCACGGTTCCTTCCGAAGAGGCGACCAAAGAATTTATCGGCCTGCTAATGGCTGGCGTGCCGCTCGAACAGGCTCGGTCCCAATCGGCCAGCGCCAGTACTACTGATCATCGCCCGCTCGGAGGTGGATTATGAGCGATCCCAAGCAACCCCAGCCGGATACCCCCGGCGAAGAAAGCCACACCCCCACGGCAAACCAGCCGGATTCCGCCCGGGCAGATGCCATGAATGTGCCGGCCTCCGGGTCTGTCACCGATACGCCAAAAGATGCTGGAGCGGTGGTTTTTGAAACACCCCCCGAGCCCGCCAAGCAGGACAAGGTCCGCTCAGGTATCTGGCGCACAATTTCCGTTCCGTTGCTGGCCGTACTGACCGGCCTGATCATCGGCGGCATCTTCATTGCCGCCACCACCGAGTCGGTTTACGCCGCTTTTGGGCGCGGGGTCTTCGTAGGGCTCGGCGAGGCGCTGCGCGTGGTCGGACAGTCGTACGCGGCTCTATTCACAGGCTCGATCGGCAGCCCCGTACGTATGGTGAATGCCCTCTTTAGCGGTGACGGGCTCGAGATCCGCCGGGCATTTAACCCCTTCCTGGAAAGTCTCGTTGCTTCCACTCCATATATCTTCGCGGGGCTGGGCGTTGCCTTGGGTTTCCGCTCGGGCGTGTTCAACATTGGCGCCGAGGGGCAAATTTTTATGGGAGCAGCTCTTTCGGCCTTTGTCGGTTATTCCATTCAGGGTCTACCGGCCATTATCCACATTCCGCTCGCGCTGCTGGCAGGCGCGGTCGGTGGAGGGCTGTGGGGTTTTATTCCCGGCTGGCTCAAGGCGAAAACAGGCGGGCACGAGGTGATCAATTCGATCATGATGAACTACATCGCCTTCCGACTCAGCGATTGGCTGCTCACCGGTCCAATGATGCGGCCTGACTCGTTCAACCCCGTATCGCCGAACATCGCGGAGAGCGCCCAACTGCCGCGCTTCTTCGCCGCCCCCATCCGCTTCCACCTCGGGTTCTTCGTGGCCCTGGGCGTTGCCTACCTGGTATATTGGTTCCTGTTCAAAACCACCTGGGGCTTTGAGCTGCGCACCGTTGGCGCGAACCCCAACGGCGGACGCTATGCTGGTATGCGGGTTTCCAAAAACATCATGCTAGCGATGACACTCTCTGGAGCGCTGTGCGGGCTGGCAGGCGCGAACGAAGTGCTGGGCGTCAACTACAATTTGGCGATGGCATTCTCCTCGGGATACGGCTTCGACGCAATCGCGCTGGCGCTGCTCGGGAATAACCAGCCCCTGGGCGTGGTGCTTTCCGCGCTGCTGTTTGGTACGCTGCGCAATGGCGCAACGCGCATGCAGGTGGTTTCCTCCATCCCAATCGATATTATCTCGATATTGCAAGCTGTCATTCTGGCGCTGATCGCAGCACCGGCGATTATTCGCGCTATCTACCGCCTTCGCACCATAACCCAGGCGGGCCAGGTGAATATCTCTGGATGGGGAGGGAAATAAGCCATGGCAGAACAAGTATTTCACCGCCATCTAACCACAACTTCGCCCACCCGGCGTATTGTCATGGGCGTTGTTTTCCTGCTCATCGCGCTCATCATTTGGGGATTCTTTTCACGCAGTGTTTCGGGCGAAGTCATCACCAACTTTGGGATGAACGCCAGCGGCATGGCGGGGCAGCTTGACCCCTTGCTGATGCCAACCCAGCTCGTTTTGAACGTCATTGCCATTGCATGCGCAGTTGCTGCCGGTTATCAGCTTGCGCGGGGTTTCCGCGGCGCCACAAACTGGGTTCTGGCCCTGGTAGTGCTTCTCGGTGTGTTCGCCTTCCTTGTGTGGGCGGCTGCCGGAAAGTCGCTCAACTTCGCCGAGCTTCTGGCAACAACGCTGGTGAAATCCGTACCCATCACGCTAGGCGCGCTTTCGGGCATCCTGGCGGAACGGGCAGGCATCGTCAACATTGCCATTGAAGGCATGATGCTCTCCGGCGCGTTCACCAGCACCCTGGTTGCCTCAGTAACCGACAGTCTGTGGTTGGGCGTTATTGCTGCCCTCCTTATGGGTGGCCTGATGGCGCTACTCCACGCATGGCTGTCGATCAAATACAAAGTCAACCAGGTCATCTCCGGCACGGTGATTAACATTTTCGCCACCGGCCTGACCTCGTATCTCTCGGCCAAGTTTCTTCAGTCATACCAGCAGTTGAATTCGCCGGGAACGTTCGGTCAGGTTGCCATACCCGGTCTTTCGCAAATCCCCTTTATTGGGCCGATTCTGTTCAACAATAACATCTTTGTCTACGCCATGTTCATCCTGCTGGCCCTGCTGCACGTGGTGCTGTTCTACAGCCGCTGGGGCTTGCGAATGCGCGCAGTTGGAGAGCATCCCCGCGCCGCCGATACGCTGGGCATCAATGTATTCAGAATGCGCTATCTAGCCACCACGTTGAGCGGGATGATGGCCGGGCTGGGCGGAGCATACTTTACCCTTGGCTCGGTTGGCCGCTTTGACGAGGTGATGACCGCCGGGCGCGGTTTCATCGGCCTGGCAGCGATGATCTTCGGAAACTGGATGCCGTTTGGTTCGTTTGGCGCAGGCTTGCTGTTTGGCTTCGCCGACTCGCTTGCCTCGCGCCTGGCGATCTTGGGCTTGCCCATCCCCTCCGAGTTCTTGCTCATGGCTCCCTACGTTGCGACCATGATCATTCTGGCCGGGGTGATTGGCCGCGGTCAGGCGCCTGCCGCTGAAGGCATACCCTACGAGAAGGAATAGTGAAGCCAAAACACACCGCTGTTGTTCTGCTGGTGCTGTTGGCGTTGATCGCCGCGGCCTGTAACCTGCCCAACCGGCAGGTAGACCCCAGTGCTTTGAGCGAGGAAGACCGGGTAAATACTGCGGCGGCTCGCACCATCGCTGCACTGGCAACCGAGCTAGCCGCGGGGCACCAGGTGACGGTGGGCGTGCCTACCCGGACGGCGACCGCCGCCCCTGGTACCAGCACAGAGACATCTGTTCCGCAAGCAAGCAGCACATCCGCGGCGACTGCTTCCACCAACACGCCTGGGGCGCAGATCACGGCAGCGGATGGCACCACAGTGGCAGGTACAAATGCCCCCTGCAATCAGGCTTCTTTCGTTGATGACGCGACCATCCCCGATGGATCGACCATCCTACCGAACGCCAACTTTACCAAAACGTGGGAGCTGAAGAACACCGGCTCCTGCACCTGGTCAACCAGCTACGCAGTGGTATTCGCTGGGCGGGGCAGCTCGATGAGCGGCCCTGCATCGAACCCGCTTTCTGCGGAAGTAAAACCCGGTGAAACGGCGTTGATCTCCGTGCCCTTGCGCGCGCCCGGTGAATTTGGCACCTACAGCGGCTACTGGCAGCTCCGGTCTGGAGATGGCAAAACCTTTGGCACCGGAACAAATGGCACTGCCCCGTTCTACGTCGAGATCCGTGTCGCGGAAGAGTACTCCTTCGCCCAGCACATCTGCTCGGCTAAATGGAGCAGCGGCGCGGGTGATCTGCCCTGCCCCGGCACCGCGGGCGACAGCAAAGGGTACGCCCTGCCGCTGGAAAACCCCACCCTGGAAAACAACCAGCAGGAGGAAGGTCCCGGCATCCTCGCCGCCGCGCAGCCGGTAGCGGGCGGGTATATCACCGGGCAGTACGAGCCTGTTCTGGTGCCACCGAATTCCGACTTCCGCGCCACAATTAGCTGCGCCAACGGCGCCACAAACTGCTACGTGCGCTTTAAGGTCACCTACAAAGTGGGCGATGGCCCGGAGCAGCTTCTCGGAGAGTGGAACGAAGGCTACGAGGGCGGCGTAACGCAGGTGATCAGGGACCTGGACATGGTCGGGAACCAGGCTGTCTCCTTCATCTTCACCGTCACCACTGCCGGTGACCCAAACAGCGGCAAAGGGGTGTGGTTTTTCCCCCGCATTGTAAAATAGACCATCCCATCTCTGATTCTGGGCTGCCCAGTAGGGCAGCCCTTTTTGATTCACGCCTGCGCCCGCCTTAAAAGTAAACCGGGAGTTTATGCCGCACGAAGTGCGGCATAAACTCCCGATATCCCTTTCACTGATAAGTGAGGTGCTATCCGTTCACAGTTCGCTGTAAGATAAGTGTAATAAACATTAGTTTATTGGAGCCACGTCCTTAGCAGTCAGCAAGTTCCGGCGTGCGCGAACGCTACGGTAAAGAAATCTGTACTGCTCGGGCTGGGCGGGTTTTTGTGTGTTTTGTGAGGAAGTAGCTGCGCTACTTCCTCACAAAACACACAAAAACCCATACCCGGCTGAGTAATTACCGAAATCTTAATAATTCAGTATACGTGTATAAAAAATCAAAAAACCTTGTATAATACTTAAAGGGGGAATCATGATGTGTTGTGTTCCCGGTATTAACAATCAGATAAACGAACTCAGGGGTGATTTAAGCTGCCTGGGATTTCGCAGCACGATCATCTGCTTGACCGGAACAAACGCATCTGATGAATGGCTTTGGGGGAGGCTAGAATACACCTTATCAAAAGGCCGCATGAAAGATGGTCCAACGTACTGGGAAAACGCAGAATCGAGGCATTAGATCACAGTTACCTGCTCATCCCTGTATTTTTGGCGTGAATGTTGGTTAGATCATAAGGGCGTAGAAAACAGTATCCATCGATTGATTTGATTTTTCGCAGCCTGCCCTATTTTCACTATCCACGGGCAGCGCCACTATCAAGAAGGGGGAAAGTGCTATGGTTCCAAAAGCTGTTAACGCAAGAATCGGAATTTTTCCGGGCAGGACGACGCTCAGCAACTGGGCAAAACGCGCGTTTGATATCGCCGTTTCGCTCACCGTGCTGATCCTTCTCGCGCCGTTCTTCTTACTGTTTGCGCTGGCAATCAAGCGCGACTCACCCGGTCCGGTTTTTTACCGTGGCAGGCGCATTGGGCTGGGTGGAAAAGAATTCAGCATCCTCAAGTTCCGCACCATGTACGAGGATCCCAAAAGCTATGCTGGGCCGAAAGTAACCGCGCACGATGATGATCGGATCACCGCACTGGGCCGCTGGCTGCGCGACACAAAGATCAACGAATTCCCACAGTTCTGGAACGTTCTGAAGGGCGATATGAGCATGGTTGGTCCGCGCCCTGAAGACCCAGACATTGTAGCAAGCTGGCCGCGCGAGGCCTACAACGAAATTCTTTCGGTGCGCCCTGGCATCACCAGCCCGGCTTCGGTGCAATACCACAACGAAGAAGCCTTGCTCTCTTCGGATAATGTACTCCAGAAGTATATGAAAGAGGTCGGGCCTGATAAACTGCGCCTGGACCAGCTTTACGTCCGCTACCGCTCCTTCTGGCTGGATATGGACGTTATCTTGTGGACGGCACTGATCCTGCTGCCCATGGTGGGCTCGCAGGAAGTGCCGGAAGATATGCTCTTCCTGGGGCCGATCTCGCGCATTTTCCGCCGCTTCTTCAACTGGTTCACAGTGGATACGCTAACCACCTTTGCCGCTCTCGCAACCGCGGGCGTCATCTGGCGGTTCACCGCACCGTTGAACATCGGCTGGCCCAAGGCCATCGCGCTAGGCTTTGGATTCTCCATCCTGTTTAGCACGGTGGGGTTCCTCATGGGCGTCAACCGCATTAGCTGGCGCAAGGCCACCTTTGCTGATGCCATCGACCTGTTCCCTGCCTGGCTGCTGGCTGCCGGGTTGGCTACTGGTATTAACTGGTACTACCGTATCTTCCCGGTCAGCATGATCTTGTTTGCCTCGGCACTGGCGCTGGGCGGCTTTATTTCGATGCGCTACCGTTCCCGCCTGATGCGCATGCTCATGAGCAAGGTTCGCCGCACCCGCGCAACGCTCAGCGCCTCTCGCGAGCGCGTGCTGATTATTGGCGCCGGACCAACCGCACATCACATCGCCTCGCTGCTGCGCCACCCAACCAACACCAACCGCTACTGGCTGGTGGGCTTCATCCACAATGATCTGTTCTACCAGGGCATGCGCATCTATGGCGCGCACGTCCTGGGCAACATCAAAGACATCCCGCGCCTGATGGATAAGTTCGACGTTGGCGTAGTGATCCTGGCAGACCATCAGGTTTATGCGAATGAGTATAGCGCTATCCAGGAGATGCTGGCGAGTTACACCGCCCGGCTGCTGGTGATCCCAGACGTGCTCTACACGTTGAACAGCCTGGTGAAGTACAACCGCCTGCCGGTGAATGTCATCGAAAAATCGACCGCCAGCATGCTCGTGCCTGCTACCGGAACGGAGAACGCCTGCCCGTGCACGCACTGCCTGGCAAGCTATGCACCGATGAAAGTTTCCGCGATGATTAACGAAGTAGACCGGGCGCTTGAGGCCGGCGACATCGACACTGCAAAACAGTGGATCCAGAAAATCCGCAGAAGCAACGAAACAGAGAAGAGGGTTTAATGTCTGATTTCTGGCGAAATCACAACGTATTGGTAACGGGGGCGGGCGGCTTCATTGGCAGCCACCTGGTAGAACGATTGGTGAGCGAAGGCGCGTGCGTGCGCGCATTCGTTCGGTATACTTCGCGGGGTGATGCGGGCTACCTTTCTGGGCTTCCGAAAGAGGTCAGCGAGAAGATTGATATCGTCGCCGGTGATCTGCGCGATCTGCCCGCCATGATAGCGGCGTCGCGGGGCATGGAGACCATCCTGCACCTGGGCGCGCTGATTGCGATCCCCTACTCCTACCAGCACCCGGCAGAAGTGGTAGAAACCAATGTGATCGGAACGATGAACATTCTGCTGGCAGCGCGAGAGAACAAGGCGGCGCGTGTTGTGCACACCAGCACCAGCGAGGTATATGGCACCGCGCTGCGCGTGCCGATCGACGAGGAGCATCCGCTCCAGGGTCAATCACCTTACTCTGCCAGCAAGATCGGCGCAGACAAGCTGGCCGAAAGCTTTTACCGCTCTTACGATCTGCCGGTTGTCACGCTGCGACCGTTCAACACCTACGGTCCGCGACAGTCTGCGCGCGCCGTCATCCCCACCATTATCACGCAGGCGCTCACCCGCGATTACATTGAACTGGGCAACGTGGATGCACGGCGCGACTTCACTTACGTATCAGACACCGTGAACGGATTTTTGTGCGCGGCGAGCACGCCCGGCATTGAGGGCGGTACGTTCAACCTGGGCGTGGGCAGCGAGATCACCGTTGGAGAGCTAGCAGAAGAGATTGTCCGGCAGGTAAACCGCCCGGTGGAAATCCGCGTAGATTCCAGTCGCCTGCGCCCCGAGAAAAGCGAAGTGCAGCGGCTGCTCTCTGATAACAGCCTGGCACGCGAGCGGCTCGGATGGACGCCTCAGGTGAGCTTGCAAGATGGTCTCGCCAAAACGATCGAATGGGTTTCCGGCAACCTCAGCCGGTTCAACCCAACCCGCTACACGGTTTAGTTCTTGATGGGATGTTAACCTGAGAAGCGGTGATTTACCAGTATCCTTTACAAGTATTGTTGTCAATGTCCTATACAACAGCGCTGCACGGGAGCGCGCAGAGGTTGTTGATCAGTCATAGGAGGGTACAATGAAAGCTGTTGTCCTTGCTGGGGGCAAGGGGGCACGCCTCGCTCCATACACCAAAATTCTCCCCAAACCGCTTATGCCAATTGGCGATATGCCAATTCTGGAGATTATGCTCCGGCAGATGAAGCGCTGCTGCGTGAATGAAGTGGTGCTTACAGTAGGTCACTTGGCAAGCCTTCTGGCGACTTTCTTCCAGGATGGAAGCCGCCTGGGGATCAAAATCAGCTACGTGTACGAGGACCACCCGCTCGGGACGGCCGCGCCAATAGCCAACGTGGAAGGGCTGGATGACACCTTCCTGGTGACGAATGGCGATGTGCTCACCACCTTGAGCTTCCCCGACCTGGTGCAGTATCACCACGAAAAGGGTGGAATCGCCACCATCGCGGCCCATACACGCACCGTAAAGATCGACTTTGGTGTGCTGCAAGCCGGGCAGGATAATACGATCACCGGCTACATTGAAAAACCAACCTACAACTTCCTGGTCAGCATGGGTGTCTACGTGTTTGAGCCTCGCGTGCTGAACTATATCCCCAAGAACGAATATCTCGATCTGCCAAACCTTGTGCTGAAGCTGATCGACGCCGGCGAGCAGGTAAATACCTACCCATTCACCGGCTATTGGATGGACCTGGGGCGCGTTAGCGACTACGAGCAGGCTATTCAAGACTTTGATAGCATTAAACCCCAGCTGTTCGGTGATGAGCCGGTCGAAAATGACCCGCCGGTGGATCTCGCGGCGATTTTCGACATCACCATATAAAACACTTGCTGTGGCCGACTTCTTCGGCCACAGCATTCAGAAGAACGAACCGCATAAAGAAAACGAGGAGCCTATGGAATTGCGCGTACCACTTTCCGATCTCGATTATGGCGAAGAAGAAGAGAATGCTGTATTAGATGTTCTCCGCCGCCGCTGGCTGACCATGGGCGCGGTGACACAGGAATTTGAGCAGTCGTTCGCGAAAATGCAGGGTGTAAAGCACGCGCTGGCCGTTTCCAACGCCACCGAGGCGCTGCACCTTGCAAACAAGGCGCTGGGTGTTGGTCCTGGCGATGAGGTCATCGTGCCTTCGCTGACGTTTGTTGCCACGTCGAACGCCGTGCTCTACACTGGCGCGGACGTGCGTTTCGCCGAGATCATCGGCACGGAAGATCTCAACATCTCCCCCCAGTCGATTGAGCAGCAAATCACGCCGCGGACGAAGGCTATCACCGTGGTGCACTATGCCGGGTATCCCTGCCGCATGCGCGAGATTTTAGACATCGCAAAACGGCACAACCTGGCCGTGATCGAGGACGTAGCGCACGCTCCAGGAGCCTCGTTAGACGGGCGCGGGCTAGGCGGTTGGGGCGATATCGGCTGCTTCAGCTTCTTCTCCAACAAAAACCTCGCGACCGGCGAAGGCGGCATGCTGACCACCAACAGCGACGAACTGGCAGACCGGCTCAAGGTGCTACGCTCGCACGGCATGACCACTCTCACCTGGGATCGCCACCGCGGGCACGCCTTCACCTATGACGTGGTAGACCTTGGGCACAATTACCGCATCGACGAGGTGCGCGCCGCCTTAGGTGTGGCGCAGCTGAAGAAATTGGCAAACAACAACCAGCGCCGCCAGGCAATCACTGAGCGCTACCGCGAAGCCTTCCGCGCCGAGCGCTTCGCTGGCGTGGAAGTACCGTTCACCGAGACGGAAGGGCAGTCCTCGTTCCACATCATGCCCATTCTGCTGCCGCAGGATGCCTCACGCCAGGTGTTCATGGAGCAAATGCGGGCGAAGGGTGTACAGACCAGCATCCATTACCCGCCTATCCACACCTTCTCCTTCTACCAGCAGAAGTACCCGGGCGTATCACTGCCGGTGACGGAATCGATCGCCGCCCGCGAGGTGACGCTGCCGCTCTATCCCACCATGAAGGACGAGGATATCGAATACGTGCTTTTGAGCGCGGCCGAATCCCTCGCCGCAGCCCGCAAAGGCGTGACAGTCTCCGCGAGCTAAACCACCGAAGACAATTTCCAGGGGGCCTACCCCTTTGGCTCCGAACCCCTCTCCTCCCCTGGAGAGGGGTTTTTCGTTCCGGATAGGTGTCTAAGCGTAGGTTCATTGGGTGGTATAACCACTCAATGAACCTACGCTTAGACACCTATCCGACACTTTCCTTAAGGGCGCGTCGGGCTGCCGTCTGGCAGGCGGGTCTGCGTCCACAGATCTACCGAGTCAACGCAGGGGTACTTCTCAGCAAGGGACTCGTCAAAATCGATGCCCAGGCCGGGCTTGTCACTCGGATACATGTAGCCGCCGCGTACTTCTGGCATGCCAGGGAACATATCGTACACCAGGTTGTCGAAGCGGCACCATTCCTGAATGCCAAAGTTGGGCGCCCATAGATCCAGGTGCAGATTCGCCGCATGCCCCACCGGAGAGGTATCCCCCGGCCCGTGCCACGCCGTGCGGATGCCGTAGATCTGCGCGTGGATCGCGGCGTTTCGCGCGGGGGTAATGCCGCCCATCTGGCTGACGTGCATGCGCAGAAAATCGATCAGGCGCTCTTCCACCAGCAGCCGCCATTCGCGCGGGTTGTTGAACAACTCGCCCATGGCGATCGGTGTGGCGCACACCTGGCGAATATGACGGAACCATTCGATATCCTCAGGAGCGAGCGAGTCTTCGAGGAAAAACAGCTTGAACCGTTCCACGTCTTTGGCAAATTGGACGGTATCGATGGGCGAGAGGCGCTCGTGCACATCGTGCAGCAGTTCAACATCCTCACCCACGCACGAGCGCACGTACTCAATCATTTTGAGCATGTTGCGCGTATAGGCGCGCGGATCGAAGTACGCGCCAACGGGAGCGCCATCCGGTTTGTGCATGGCTGCGCCCTTGCCACCGTACCCACCCATTTGAACACGGATATAGCGGTAGCCCTGCTCCTGAAACTTGCGCACATTCTCCAGCACTTCTTGCGGATCGCGCCCATCGGCGTGAACGTATACGGCTGCGGCCTGGCGGCACCGCCCGCCCAGCAGATCGTAAACGGGCATATTGGCCATTTTGCCTTTGATATCCCATAGCGCCTGGTCGATGCCCGAGATAGCATTGTTCAGCACCGGCCCGTTGCGCCAGTAGCCCTGTACTAACTGCATCTGGAACAACTCTTCTATGCGAGAGACATCTTTACCGATCACAAACGGCTTTACGTGATGTTCAATTGCCGCGTGTACGGCGCGAAATCGCTGGGTGAAGGTGGCGCACCCCAGCCCGTACAAGCCCGGCTCGGAGGTCAGCACCTTTACGATGATAACTCGGGTGCCCGCTCCGGCGGTCTGAATCGGGAACACCTGCACGTCGCGAATGGTAACAGTTTGTGCCATGAATTGCTCCTCAGAGGAAAACAGAACGGTGAAAATGATCTATACGTCTGGGATCAGCGCTTGATAGATCGGCGCCACCCAATCCTGAGTCTGACGATCGTACACCCCAAACCCGGCACAGAACTCCCAATACGCCCAACTGATCCCGCGCTCCTCCGCCTGGCGTGCGAGGAAGGCCGTCCAGCGGGCACGCGACTCCATGTCCGCCTTCGAGTATGCGCCAAACTCCCCCAGGAACAGGGGGCGGTTGTTCTTCTCTGCCCAGGCCGCCGCCGCATCCAGATGGCGGATAAGCTCTTCTTTTTCCCGCGCTGAACCGGTCCAGGTAGTGCCCATCCACGCCTCCGAGCCGTCTGCCCACTCTGCGCCCTGGTGGGTGAAATGGAACGGCTGGTAATAGTGGAAGGTAACGATGATGTTGCGGTCATCTTCGGGCAGCACCAGTCTGGGTAGCTGATCGAATGCGTTCCAATTTCCAGGCCCGATGATGATGATCCGGCTGGGGTTGCTCTGCCGCACTACTGGAATTGCTTCGGCAAGCAGGCGATTCCATCCGCCAGAGTCGGAAAAATGACCGTGAGGCTCGTTGAGCAGCTCAAAGTACACGCTGTTGGGCTCATTCTGGTAGCGCTCGGCAATCTGCCGCCAGATCGCCAGGAAGCGGTCTTTATGCCCGTCCGGATCTTCGATCAGCTCATTGTAATGATGGATGTTAAGGATTACATTCAGGCCCTGCTCGTGTGCCTGCGCCAGCACCCAGTCGACCCGCTCGAAAAACGCGGGCTCGATGGTATAGGGCGGCATGTCGAGGGCGTGCGCGTTCCAACGAATCGGCACGCGGATGGACTGAAAGCCACCTTCTTTGATACGCGCAAAAAATTCTTCTTCCAGCACCACACCCCACTCCCCTTCTTTCGGAGCCTCCAGGGCATTGCCCAGGTTCACGCCGCGGCCCAACCGGTGGTTCTGCTCGAAGGCAAAAGCATTCGGCGCGCTGGTTGGCGTTTGCACTGTCTCAGGAGTCGGTGCTGTATCGGCAGGTGCGGTTTGTGATGGCGGCTGTGGCGTCGGAGTACTGGGTGCAGACTGAGCACAACCGGCTATGAACGGCAGCAGGAAAAGGAGGCGAGCCAGTTTTTTCATGTTTTTCTATCAGGATACGGTTGCCAATGGGATTTCGGATTAATGATTTTCATTATACACGCCATTTCTGCTCCAAATATATCGCCTATCGATCAGGGGTGCGTTTCAGTTTCTTGGGTACTTCCCAGTTTGTTGGTGGGTTGAGGCAGGGGAATGA
>JAEYTI010000225.1 GCA_023434145.1 Chloroflexota bacterium
AGTCTGGTGATGCTGAGCATCACCAGACTGCTACCACAAAACTGAAATACACCCGTTGCGGGTTTTCTACTGGACTTTTCGCGAAATTATTGATATAAATTGTCCTACCGTTGTTTACGGTCCGTAAAATTCACGGACCGTTTTCAGTACGCAGCGGGGAACAGGCCTTTTAGACCACTGCACTTGTTTTATAGAATACGGAATGCTCTTACCGCGTCATCTGGTAATGGTTTGTGGAAGGGCAGATCCAAAAAGGAGAATCCATGACGAACGAACCCATTCACGTGACAGATACGGCTTTTGAGCAGGACGTTCTCAAGTCCCCTCTGCCGGTCATTGTCGATTTTTGGGCGCCCTGGTGCGGTCCATGCCGTATGGTGGCCCCTATTTTAGATAAAATCGCGAAAGAACAGGCCGGTAAGCTTATCGTCGCGAAGGTGAATACGGACGAGAACCCGGAATGGGCGACGCGCTTTGGCGTGCAGGGCATCCCGACCATGCTGTTTATTGCTAACGGTAAGCTGGTTCACCGCCAGGTGGGGGCTATGCCCGAGGGTATGCTGCGCGAAGTCCTCGGCCAGTTTATGGATGTTGTGAACGCCAATTCCACTGAGGCGAAGTAGATTTTTTCTTGTTCATCAAAAAAACGGAGGCAAAAGCACTCCGTTTTTTTTGATACAAACTTAAATCTTTTTCAGGCGGGCAAAGGCCCGCGGCTGAGCAGTTACAAAATCTTTTTACTGGTGCGCCGCCAGGTGCTTGCGGATGACCACGGCCAACCGCGAGATACCTTCGTTGATCATCTCGGGCGTGCAGTAGGAGAAGTTGAGGCGCATGGTGTTGTGCCCGCCGCCGCATGGATAGAACGACTCTCCTGGTACGAAGGCCACTCTCTGTTCCACCGCGTCTTTGAAGATATCCACCGAGCTGAGCTGCTCCGGAACAGTGATCCACAGGAACAGGCCGCCCTGCGGATGCGTCCAATGCACGCCGGTGGGCATATGCTCTTCCAGCGCGTCGAGCATCACGTCGCGCCGCTCGCTGTATACCTTGCGGATGTGCTGTACGTGGTTATCGATAAACCCACCGCGGCCCACCTCATAGGCCACCACCTGGTTGAAGGTGGAGGTGTGCAGGTCCGCGCCCTGCTTGGCAGTGACCAGCTTGCGGATTACCTCCGGCGGAGCGATCACCCACGCCAGGCGCAGGCCGGGGGCCAGTGTCTTAGAGAAGGTGCTCAGGTAGATGACGTTGCCGGTGTAGTGGCCGTTCTGCGGGTGCAGTTTTTCGTCCAGCACCACAATCGAGGGGATGTGCGTGCCCTCAAAGCGGAGCTGCCCGTAGGGGTCGTCCTCGATGATCGGCACGCCGTAGCGGTCGGCGAGTTCGACCAGCTTCAGGCGGCGGTCCAGCGGCATCGTAACGCCGGTGGGATTCTGGAAATTTGGCAGGCAGTAGATGAACTTCGGCCCGGCGCGTAAGGCGGCTTCCAGTTCGTCTGTTACCAGGCCGTTCTCATCGGAGCGGACGGTGACGTACTCCGCGCCGTAGATATTCCAGGCTTGCATCGCGCCCAGGTAGGTGGGTGCTTCGACGATGATCTTATCGCCGTGGTTGATGAATATTTTGCCAATCAAGTCCAGTGCTTGCTGCGAGCCGGAAGTGATGAGGATGTTGTCTGCCGTTACCTCGATGCCATAGCGCATTGTGTGCCGCGCAATCATTTCGCGCAGCGGCATATAGCCTTCTGTTGCGCCGTACTGGAGCGCCTGCTTGCCTTGCTTTTGCAGTACCCGGTTGCATGCTTCCTGAAACTCCTCCACCGGGAAAACGTCCGGCGCGGGTAGCCCGCCTGCAAAGGAGATGATATCCGGTTGATCGGTCAATTTCAGCAGTTCGCGAATGGCCGAGCTTTTCATACGCTGCGTGCGCTGCGCGTACCGGTAGTCCCAGAGGGTCTGCATGTGTTTCTCCTTGTTCTGAAAATGTTTTGACTTTTTTCGGGTGGCGTTTTTGGTAGATTGGGGGTACCCCCAATCTACCAAAAACGTCTTAAAACCCAGATTGAGCGATGGTTTTTGTGCGAAGTGCAGGTCATAACCATGACCTGCACTTCGCACATTTCCTATCCTAGTTTCGGGAAGCGGCTCACGATCGCCGCCGGGGTCGGTAGGGTGATACGATCACCGCTGCGCAGCTCGGCGGGCGCTTTGCCCGCATTCTTAGGCGCGCTCTGGTACACGGCAACCGGCGTGCCTTCCACGGCCAGTTTCTCTTCGATGGAAACCTGCCCGGTGAGGAGACCTTCCGAGTCGATCGCGCAGGAGGTGACCACACCCACCACGCGGCCCTTCGCATCCACTACCGGGTCGCCGGGGTGCGCCACGCGCACGCCCTTCTCGGTGAAGCGGAAGCGGGTGACGACCGTCTTACGTTTGGCTTCGCGAGCCATGTAGGCGTCACGGCCAATGAACCAGGGTTTGTACACCTTCACGTAGGTGCCAAACCCGGCTTCTGCCACGCCCAGGCCCATATCGCCGGCCATTTCGTGACCGTAGAGCGGCAGCCCGGCCTCGGTGCGCAGCGAGTCGCGCGCGCCCAAACCGCACGGCTTGAGCCCCAGCGGCGCGCCTACTTCCGTCAGCTTCTGCCACAGGGCAGGGGCCTGATCGGGGTGGACGAACAACTCGAAGGCCATCTTCTCGCCGGTGTAACCTGTGCGCGAAACAACCATGTCAAACCCGCCAACGGTGGCTTCGCATAACTCAGTGCGCTTGAGCGCCATGATGCGCTTGCGGGTGGGGGCATCTACGCCCAGACCCAGCAGAATATCGCGTGATTTCGGCCCCTGCAGGGCGATGTCCACGCGCATATCCGCACCTTCTTTCGGGTCGCGCAGATTGCGTAGGATCACGCCACGGCCAAAGGCTTTCGCCCACGGGCGGGCGGAGTCGACCATTACTTTGCCTTCGCGAACGGCGTTGAGCCAGGCCCAATCTTTGTCATCATTGGAGGCGTTGACCACCACCAGATATTTCTCCGGCCCGCGGCGGTACACCAGCAGATCGTCAATCACGTTGGCTTGCGGGTCGAGGAAGTGCGTATAGAGCGATTCGCCGACACCCAGCGCGGCGATGTCGTTGCCGCACACGCTGTCGAGGAAGGTGGCGGCGTCGGGGCCTTCGGCCTGATACACACCCATATGCGAAACGTCGAACAAACCGGCGGCCTTGCGGGTGGCCATGTGTTCGTCCACAATAGAAGTGTACTGCACCGGCATTTCCCACCCGGCGAAGGGCACCATGCGCGCCCCAGCCTGCTTATGGGTCTCATACAGCGAGGTGCGGCGCAGGCCAGCATCCTTCTCTTCCCACACGAAAGCGGGTAGGGCTTCACCCGAGCCACTATTGCCCAAGCCGATGAAGAACGGCTTGTATTCGGCGACGGGGTTCCCGTCGGCCTTGCCGTTGGCGCCAGCCTGCGTTTCAGCGACTGAGACCGGGCCGGGCATTCGGCGGACCAGGTCTTCGTCGAACTTGACGTAGCCATCGGAGAGGTCACGCAGCCACGCGGCAGCCAGCCCGCCCTGCGCAGCGGGGACGGTCAGGCGGAAGGTGATCAGATCGAGGCATTCCAGCGTGCCTTCCACCGCGCCCTGCGGGGTATTCAGGCAGGTCTTCTGAGCCTGACCGGGCTTTAGCGCTTCCACGTCTGAAGTGAAGGCGTAGTTGGCAAAGGAGCGGACGGTAGGGCCGGTGAGCATAAAGGCCGCCTGTTCACCAGTGTATTTCTCGTCCAGGTAGAAGAAGTGCGGGTAGCCATGTTTCGTCGCCTCGTAATCGATTCCGGCGGCTTCGGTCAGGCTGCGAACGCGCATCTTGGCCGTTTCCAGCACGGCAAAGTCGACCTTGGCGCGCAGGGCCGGACCCTGGCGCGTTTCCACGGTGTAGGGTTGGCAGGCAAAGAGCACGTCTGCGATGATATCGGCTACCTGGACCATTTCAGCTTCTTTCAGGCCACGCTGGGTCATCCAGGGCGTGCCCAGGCGGACGCCGCTGGCCTGAAAGGCCGTCTTGTCACCGGGGATGGTGTTGCGGTTGCACACGATACCCGCGATGTCGAGGATGCGGGCGGCCATATCACCGGAGAGCGGGGTGCCATCCGGGCCTTTGATGGATTTGCAGTCGAGGTTGGTCAGGTGCGTACCGGTTCCGCCAAACACCATGTGGAAGCCGCGCTCGGCCAGCCGGTCGTTGAGGACTTTGCAGTTCTTGACGATCTGCTGCTGGAGGGTTTTGAACTCGTCGGTCTTCGCCAGCTTGAAAGAGGTCGCCAGGGCGGCAAAGGCGTGCACGTGCGGGCCGCCTTGCTCGCCTGGGAACACAGCCCGGTCGAGCTTGCGCGAGAGGGCGGCATCGGTGGTGATGATGCACGCGCCGCGCGGGCCGGTGAGGGTCTTGTGGGTGGCGAAGGTGGTGACGTGCGCGATACCGATGGGACTGGGGACAACACCCGCCGCTACCAGGCCGGCGATGTGCGAGATATCGGCCAGCAGGGTGGCGCCGACGGAGTCGGCAATGGCGCGGAAGCGCTGCCAATCGGGCGCCCACGAGTAAGACGAATAGCCGGCAATGAGGATCTTGGGCTTGTGCTCGGTGGCCATCGCCTGCACCACGTCGTAATCGATCTGCTCCGTCTGCGGGTCAACGGTATAATGCACCACTTTGAACAGCTTGCCCGAGCGGTTGACTGACGAGCCGTGTGAGAGGTGCCCGCCGTGCAGCAGGTTCATGCCCATAATGGTGTCGCCGGGGTTGACCAGCGCAGTGTACACGGCATTGTTCGCCGGCGCGCCCGAGAGCGGCTGTACGTTGACGAACAGCCGGTCGGCGGGGAAGGCCGGGGTGGCGAAGACCTCGGCGCAGCGGCGGCGAGCCAGCGCTTCGATCGCATCGGCATATTCGACGCCCTTGTAGTAGCGCGGGTCGGCGTAGCGGCGATAGTGCGCTAACCGGGCATCGTAATCCAGGATTTCCTCTTCACGCATTCGGCGGGTTTCATCGTCGGGATAGCCTTCTGCGTAGAGGTTCTGGAACGCGGACGCCAGTGCTTCGCGGACGGCCAGCGGAGCGCTGCTCTCACTGGGGATGAGGATCAGCTTTCGGAACTGTCGTTCCGATTCGAGCTGGGTCAGCTCGTATACGGCCGGATCGAGATCCTGTAAAGAGCCTCGAAAGAGAAAATCAGCCATGGAAAGAAACTCCTTGATGGAGATAGTAAAGGGCCAACCCACAGCGGGCGGCCCTTTTTGGAGAATTGAAACACATCACCAGCATTTGACCTGTTGTCAGACATCTGTCTAAGCGAGAACTATTCACTATCCATTGTAGTCGGCTCGCTTTTTGGGGTCAAGTCTCAACCTTCCCGCATTAGAAATCCAAACGTCATATCTTATTTTGACTTTGCGCGGCGATTTTTTCGATCCAGTCGAGCATGTAGCGCAGTACTTGCTCCTTATCCGGCTCGTTGTGCGTCTCGTGGTACAGGCCTTCCCACACTTTATAGGTGAGCAGGTGGGCAGGGATGCGGCGGGCAAATGCCTCGGTAGCGGCGGGCGAGACGATGTGATCGCCGGTGCCCTGTACCAGCAGCAGCGGAACGGGCCAATTCTCCGCTTGTTCCGTCACCCAGGCTCCGCGCGTCAGCAAATCTAGCCCCAGCCGCGTCGAGATTTTTGGATGTACCAGTGGGTCGGCCTTGTAGGCGGCAATTACTGCCGGATCATTCGACAGATTGTCCATGTCCAGGCCATTGTCAAGGGTCATGGATGGCGCAAGTCGTCCCATTACTTTTGCCATCAGTTTTTTCCAGCTTGGGACGGGCTGGCCCGCAGCTAGCCCGGGGCTGGTGACGATGACGCCCTGTACCTCGGGCCGGCAGGTGAGCGTGTAGAACACGGTGATGGCCCCGCCCATGCTGTGCCCGTACAGAAAGCGCGGCTTGCTGGGCCACCGTTTCGACGCTTCTTCCAGCAACTGATCGATATCGCCCGTGATCTCTTCAAAGGCAGCGTGCCCGCGCGTACCGCCCGAGCGCCCGTGCCCGGGCAAGTCCATCCCGATTAGGGCGTAACCCGCCCCGGTCAACACTTCCGCCACGTGCTGGTAGCGCCCAATGTGCTCGCCCAGCCCGTGCACCAGCGCCACCGATCCGCGCGTTTCTTCATCCGGTTGCCATGCCTTGGCATGTAGATCTAACCCACTTGCGTTCTTAAATGTAAATTCATTCTCGCGCATCACTGCTCCTCGATTGAATTAGGGCGCATATCCAATACAAACCAAACGGAACGGTATGTTTCAGTTTGCTGGTGGGTTGGGGCTGAGGAACCTCCCTCCTCAGCCCCAACCCACCAGCAAACTGTGAAGTACCCGACGCAACACCCCTTCAGATTGCCCGGTGGAATGACGGTATAATCTTAAGTGTAACCCCACGGCATTTTGAACGCAAGCCGGTTGAACTTAAAAGGAGAACTGCTTCATGGACGACACCTTGATTGATCATCCTCAGGCTCCCACTCCAGGAGCACCGAATACGACACAGGCCGGCGGCTGTACACAAACCGGGCTCATTATGCTGATAGCGGGTTGGGTGATCTTCCTTTCACTGATCGCGCTGGGGGGTGTTCTGACGCTCGAACAGGCGCTTTTCGAGGGGTCGTTTGATATTTCCGATGTCCGCTGGTTCATCGTCATTGGATACGGCGCGGCGGTGCTGATCCCGGCTGTTGTAATTTGGGCCTGGGGCCGTACCTTGCCACTGCGGCGCTATTTTGCCGCGCTGGCGCTGGCAGGCTTATTTGCCGCGCTGCTGGGGCCTGCTCGCCTCGCCGGGCTGACCAACGGCGAAGGTACCGCCGCCTTGCAGATTGGCCTTACGCTGGTATTTCTGATAATCGCCTGGGTGCTGCTCCGGCGTAGCGACCCAGCATATCGCACACGGCCCACATGGCAAGGACTGGGGCTGGCACTGCTGCTCGCAGCGGTGATCGGTATTCCGTGGGTGGTGTGGGGCGCGATTGGATCGGTAATGGATCTGCTGCTCAATCTTGCCGGCGCGCTGCTGTTTGGGTTTGCCGCCGGAAGGGTTTTAGAAACGATCTTTTACCTACCACCGCCTTTTCGCGGCGAGCGCGGGGTAGGCACGCTGCTGGTAGAAGGCCTAATGGCGGCGCTGGCGCTGCTGGTGATGGTGACCGGGTTTGGAGCCAATGGCAACCAGGGGCTTCTGGCGTTAACTGTTCCGGTGCTGGGCTGGGCGCTTGCTGCCATGTACATTCAGTCCACAGATGGTGAGGGAAACTACTCCAACCGCCCCGTTCTGGCGCTGCTGGTTGGGCTGGCTGCGTTCTGGGTGCTGGCCTTCTTCGATGCCGATGAGCTGTCGGCAATCATTCTCCTGGGCTTTGATGGGCTGATACAGTGGTCAAACTTGGCGGCGTTTGTGGCACTGTTAATTGGCGCGGTCGCGGGGCTGGCGCTGCTGCTGCGGCCCGCTTTGGCGCGTTCGGGTCGCACGGGCGTGCTGCTCGGTGCCGCGGGGCTGGCCTGGCTGGCGGCGCTGGCACTCTACTTCCTGGTGGGGCAGCCGGGCATGCACGGCGAGCGCCTGTTTGTGATCCTCAGCCAGCAGGCCGATATATCCGGCGCGGCGCAGATCGCTGACCCGGTGGAGCGCCGTACGTACGTCTACAATACGTTGGTCGATCACGCGAATACATCTCAGGCGGAGATCCGCTCCACGCTGGATGGGCTGCGTATCGCGTACCAACCTTACTATCTGCAAAATGCCATCGAGGTGCAGGGCGGCCCGCTCGTGCGTCTGTGGCTGGAGCGCCAGCCAGAGGTCGACCGCGTGCTCAACAGCCCGGTGCTGCGCCCGCTGCCCGCCCCGCTCTCCATCTCTGAGGGCACTGAGGAAGCCCCGGTTGGACTGGCGTGGAATTTACAGATGATCGGGGCAGATCGGGTGTGGACGGAACTGGGTGTTCGCGGCGAGGGGATTATCGTGGGGCAGTCTGACAGCGGCGCGGAAGGTACGCACCCCGAGCTGGCCGACAGCTACCGCGGGCGCGATGGTGAGAATGATTACAACTGGTTCGACCCCTGGTACGGCTCGGAATCTCCCGTAGATCTCGGCGGGCACGGTACGCACACACTGGGCACGATCGTAGGCAACAATACCGGCGTGGCCCCAGATGCTGAGTGGATTGGCTGCGTGAACCTGGGCCGCAACCTGGGCAACCCGGCCCTGTACCTGGACTGCATGCAGTTCAACTTCGCGCCTTTCCCGCAGAACGGCGATCCGCTGCGCGATGGGCAGCCGGAACGCGGCGCGAACGTTCTCAACAACTCGTGGGGCTGCCCTGAGGTGGAAGGCTGCGACCCCAACGCATTGCAAGCAGCCGTGGAAGCGCTGCGTACGGCGGGGGTCTTTGTGGTGGCTTCGGCGGGCAACTCAGGCAGCGACTGCGGCAGTGTGGAAGATCCCATTGCCCTGTACGATGCAGCCTACTCGGTCGGCGCGGTTGATTCCTCAGGTGAGCTGGCTTCGTTCAGCAGCATCGGCCCGGTGGAAGTGGACGGCAGCGGGCGGATCAAGCCCGATATCGCCGCGCCGGGGGTGGCCGTGCCTTCCTCGATGCCCGGCGGCACGTATGCCTCTAACTCAGGCACCTCTATGGCCGGCCCGCACGTGGTGGGTGTGGTCGCGCTGATGTGGTCGGCCAACCCCGACCTGATCGGTGAGATCGACCGCACCGAACAAATCCTCAATGAGACCGCCCAACCATACGAGGGCGCATTTTTCCCGCAGTGCGGCGCTCCCAACACGCCCAATAACGCCGTCGGCTACGGTATTGTGGATGCGTACCAGGCGGTGCTGATGGCGCTGGAAGAATAATATTTCAATTTTATTTCCTCTCCCCATCGGGGAGAGGTTAGGTGAGGGGCGCGATTTGCAATCCAACGCCTGTGCCAATATATCGCGCCCCTCCCTCAATCCCTCCCCGGCGGGGAGGGAAGCTACATGGAATCACTATCCCAGATACACCCCACCCACCGGCGGCAGGGTGATGTGCACCTCGCCTCCCTGCACCACCGCTTCCTCGCTGCGCAACAGGCCGTGCAGCACTACGCCATCCGCCAGCCCGAGCGACTCTACGGGGATACGCACCTCAGCCGGTGATAGGCCGGGGTTGATCGCTACAATCACGCGGTCATCATCGGTCGCGCGGGCGAAGGCATAAGCGGCGGGCTTTTCGATCGCCAGCAGCGGGATATATGCGCCGCGAGTCAGTGCCGGGCGGGCTTTGCGCGCGGCGATCAGCTTTTGGAACCAGTCTCGCAAACCGCTATCCCACTGTGCCTCATCCCAGATGAAGGCGCGGCGGCAGTCAGGATCTTTGCCACCCTCCATGCCGACTTCGTCGCCGTAGTAGATGGCTGGCGCGCCGGGGTAGGCGAACTGGAACAGCGCGGCCAGCTTTACCTTCTCCGCGCTGCCGTCCAGGCGAGTGTGGATGCGCTCGGTGTCGTGGCTGCCGAGCAAATTGTACATGGCGGGGATATTCTCCTGCGGATAGGCTTGCAGCAGCGATTCAACCTGCTGCGCGAACTGCGTGGTGGTCCATTCGCCTTTTAGATAGTGGAGCTGCGCAGCAAGAACGGGGTAGTTCATCAGTCCGTCGAAGTGGTTCGGGCCTACCCAGCGCGGCACGGATTCCCAGATCTCCCCAAGCGTGTAGGACTGAGGATTGCTGGCATACACCACCTCGCGGAATTCGGCCCAGAAGCTGTCGTCGTCGATCTCGTTGGGCACGTCCAGTCGCCAGCCGTCCGCCCCCTGTTCGATCCAATAGCGGGCAACGTTCAGCAGATAGCGGCGCGCCTCGGGATTGCTAGTGTTGAATTTGGGCAGGCTTTTGATGCCCCACCACGCCTGGTAGTTGCGCGCGTGCCCGTGCTCATAGGCACGGAGGGGGAACTTCTTGACGTGAAACCAATCCAGGTAGGGCGACTCCTCTTCATTTTCGAGGATATCGTGGAAGGCAAAGAACCCGCGTGAGCAGTGGTTGAACACGCCATCGAGGATCACACGCATATTACGGCTGTGCGCGGCTTCGATCAGCGCGTGGAAGTCGCTCAGATCGCCCAGCTTGGGGTCGATGCGCAAGTAGTCGTAGGTATCGTAGCGGTGGGTGGATGGGGCCATGAAGATGGGGTTCAGGTAGATGGCATTAATCCCCAAATCGGTCAGATAATCCATCTTCTGTATGATGCCCCGCAAATCGCCGCCCTGGAATCCGCGGCGGTTGGGCAGCGTGCCCCACGGCTGCACGTTGGCAGGGTCGTTGCCGGGGTCGCCGTTAGCAAAGCGGTCGGGAAAGATCTGGTAGAAGACAGCGTCGTAAATCCACGATGGGACGGACATGGTTTTCTCCTCGTTTTATTGTTTACGAAACAACGGCATGCCGTTGTTTCGTAAACAATAAACCCTTGCGGGGCGACCGCCCCGACCTGCGACTATCACTCCGCTGGTATCTCCGCGAGCAGCCTCTCCGGCTTCTGCGCGTAGGCGTCTTTAGCAATCGTTCCCTCCGTCAGGTCCAGCAGGATGCGGGTGAGGGTTGCATTTACCGGCGTAGCAACGTGCTGCTTCTTGCCGTAGCGGGCCACCGCGCCGTTCAGGTAATCGACCTCGCTCTTGCCGCGCCCGGCGTGCAGATCGATGTGGAAGGAGGGCATCTTGTTGCCGCGGCCTTTGCCGACAAACCGTGCCAGCAGCGGGCGGCTGATCTTCAACGGCAGCGTGCGGATGGCCCAGGCCAGCGCGCGCACCGGGGTAGAGGGCAGGTCGACCACGGGAATGTACATGGAATCCATCACCCGCAGCGCTTCACGGAGCTGCCGGGCTTCGATGCAGAACAGATCCGGGCTGGCAAATACCTGGGCGGGGGTCATGTTGAGGATGGCAGAGGTGGCGTTGGTGAGCAGGTTGGTCAGCATCTTCGACCACTTCATCGCGGCGGGGTTGGCATATCCGCGCGCGCGCAGCCCGGCGGAATCCATTACCGGCACCAGCGCCGCGCCGAGCATGTGGTTGGTGGCAATGCCAATGCCGCGCAGCCGCTCCACACTGATATCCCCCGGCCCGTTTCGCCCCACGGCGGTCGTCACCGTGCCGGGGATCACCTTGTCATCACCTAGCGCGGAGGCCAGCAGCGGCTCGTTCTCCACCCCGTTCTGGAAGGAGACAATGGGCGGCAGGTCAACTTTGTGTGACAGCAGGCTGTCGATCACCGACTGCGTATCAAACGACTTCACCGCCAGCAGGGCGGCATCAAAGGTGCTGAGGGCCAGCGCGGCTTCCACACTTTCTACTACCTCGGGATGGTCGATTGTGTGTTTTCCATCGGTGCGGGTTATGAAAAGGCCGCGCGCCCGCACATCTTCCGCAACGCCGGGACGCTCGACAAACACCACCCGGTGACCGGCTAATGCCAAACTACCGCCGATGTACGTTCCAATCGCACCGACGCCAAAGCATAAGAACCGCATCTGCTAACCCTCCGTCCAGCCGCGCACGCCGCGCAGAAAATCGCGGCCCTGCATGGGCTTCTTGCCCGCCGGCTGCACTTCTGTTAACACCAGGCAGCCATCGGAAGTTTTGACTGCGGGCAAGCCATCGACGACCATGCGCGCGCCAGAAGGCTGCGCGGAGCCCGCTACCACGCTTGCCTTATGGACCTTGAGCGGCTGCCCCTGCCAGTCCAGGAACGTGCCGGGCCAGGGGTTAAAGGCCCGCACACGGCGCTCTAAGGCTTTGGCGGGCTGGGTGAAGTCGAGCCGCCCATCCTCTTTGGCTAGCATAGGCGCGTAAGTGGAGCCCTCGTCATCCTGCGGCTGCGGGGTGATCGCGCCGCTGAGGTACTGTGGCAGCGTCTCGATCAGCAGGTCCGCGCCGTCTTCCGAGAGACGGCTGCCCAGGCTGAGGGCGGTGTCATCCGGTAGAATCGCCATTCGCCGCTGCGAAAGGATCGGCCCAGTGTCGATACCGGGGTCCATCACCATGATCGTCGCGCCGCTTTCCGGGTCGCCGTGCAAAATGGCCGCCTGGATCGGCGCGGCTCCGCGCCAGCGCGGCAGCAGCGAGGCGTGGACGTTCACGCAGCCATAGCGGGGCAGTTCCAGCACGCTCTTACGCAAAATTTGCCCAAAAGCGGTCACCACGATCAGATCAGGGGCCCATTCGCGCAGCTTTTCCTGCGCGGCAGGTTCTTTCAGCCGCTCCGGCTGGATCACTTCGATGCCCAATGCTTGCGCCAGCACTTTCACCGGCGGTGGGGTCGGCTGGCGCCCGCGCCCGGCTGGGCGGTCGGGCTGGGTGATTACGCCAACGACCGGATAGTGCTCGGCCAGGCGGCGCAGCGTTGGAACGGCAAACTCGGGAGATCCCATGAACACGATTCGGACGCTCATGAGGCAGAATTGTAACATAACGGAAATTTTTAATGCCCTTTCTATGTTGTGCTTTTGGTGAATATCAGTACAATAGTGAAAGAAATTTGTGATCGGCTTTAATGGGGTAAGGAACATGCACCCCTGCTGTGAGGCATCACAAATTGATACCCCTTTCTGACCCTATGGAGGCATTATGAATCAGCAATTCTCGTCCGATGTAACCAGTGATGATAAACTGTGGGCGCTGCTAGCCTACATCTTAACACCCCTGGTCCCTGTTATCATCCTGCTGATGCAGGATAAGAAGAGCCGCCCCTTCCTCCGTGCCCACAACGGGCAGGCGCTGGTGCTCGGTGTTGCCGAATGGTTGATCAATATCATCCTCAGCATTGTCAGCTTTGGCGTCCTGGGCTGCGTCGTTGGTATCGTTTTCCTCATTGTCAATATCTACTTCGGCGTCAAGGCCTACCAGGGCGAGACCTTCGAGATCCCCGTGATCACGAACTTTGTTCGCCAGCAGGGTTGGTAAGAGAGAAGTTTTTTTGAAACGAAAAAGGGACTGGCTTGGCCAGTCCCTTTTTCGTTTCAAAAAAACGATCAGGGAAGCACCGCTGAAGCGGTTTCTTCTTCAGGCGTGTAGAACTGGCGGTTGTATAGCTCCGCGTACAGGCCGCCCTTCTCGATCAACTCGGCGTGCGTGCCGCGCTCGGCGATCTGCGCCTTGTCGATCACGATCACCTGATCGGCATTGCGGACGGTGGAGAGACGGTGGGCGATCACAAAGCTGGTGCGCCCTTGCAGCAGCGTTTTTAGCGCCTTCTGGATCGTCGCTTCTGTGCGGGTATCGACGCTGGCGGTGGCCTCATCCATAATCAAGATGCGCGGATCGGCCAGGATGGCGCGGGCAATGGAGATGAGCTGGCGCTGGCCCTGGCTGAGCAGTTTGCCGCGCTCGCCCACCTGGGTGCTGTAGCCATCTGGCAAGCGGCGGATAAAGTCATCCGCGCTGGCGGAGCGGGCCGCATCCATCACTTCCTCGTCCGTGGCAGTCAGCCGCCCATAGCGGATGTTTTCCATGATGGTGCCCGAGAACAGGAAGGGGTCTTGAGTCACCAGGCCCATCTGCGCGCGCAGGCTGCGCTGGTCGAGATCGCGCACGTCCTGCCCGTCGATCAGCACGCGCCCGGCTTGAAATCCCTGGGTACCCGCGCCGCCCACATCGTAGAAGCGCGGGATCAGGCCGACCAGCGTGGTCTTGCCCGCCCCGGTAGGCCCCACCAGGGCAATGGTCTGCCCGGGCTGCGCGTCGAGCGTTACGTTCGAGAGCACAGCCGGGCCGCTGTCGTAGGCAAAGGAGACGTTTTCGAGCGTCACGCGGCCTTCGATCTTTTCCACCTTCTTCGCGCCCGGGGCATCTTTCACCGCAGGTTCGCGGTCGATCAGATCAAACACGCGCTCGGCGGCGGCAAAGGCTGACTGCGCCATGGTCCACATTTGCGCCACCGTCTGAATCGGACGGAAGAAGTTCTGCACGTACTGCAAGAAGGCCACCACAACACCCACGCTGATCGCGCCGCTGATTGCCATCGCGCCGCCCAGGGCCGCCACAATGGCCGTGTCGAGCGTGGAGAGCATCTCCATCGCCGGGCCAAAAGCCGAGGTGACGGCATTGGCATTCACGTTTGCGTCGCGGTTGGCAGCGTTGCGCTGGGCAAACCGTTTTATATTTTCGTCCGTGCGGTTGAGCGCCTGGGCAACCTTTACGCCGCCCAGGTCTTCTTCTAACCCGGCGGAAACGTCGCCGATGGTGGTGCGCGTCTTGCGGAAGGCTTCGCGGGCCATCTTCGAGAACCAGCGCGTGGTGACCAGGAGCACAGGCACCAT
>JAEYTI010000228.1 GCA_023434145.1 Chloroflexota bacterium
ACAACGAAACACCATACCCTTCACCGAAAATCCTTACAACTTTCGCGACATAATCGCGTAAATAGAGTTGCACTGTAAAGCGTTTGGAAATAGCGTTCACCGCAGTTTCTGATATACTGTGACCACCCTGTTTCTATAACGGTTTGCACCTTCCCAACCTGGGCGGTGCTCCTTGCGTGCCCGGGGTGACCGCCCCAGCATCGCTGATCCTATCGTTCCATGTGAGGACAATATGCGTAGCGGATCTGTATCGAATCAAACCACGCGCGTGTTAATCACGCTCTTTATTGGCGTGGTGGGCATTATCCTTTTGGTGGCTTTTGCCCAGCAGCACTTCTATCTCTTCAAAAAGGTAGATACCAATCAGATTGGCGTGCAGAAGCGCGGTGGGCAGATCATTAACATCGTGCCGCCTGGCCTGTATTCGGATGTGGCACTGTTTGCCGAACTGGTGACCTACTCAACACAGGCGTACCAGTTCAGCGTCGCCGACCAGGAGCTCATCACGTCGGATAACCAGCGTATTGGCATCACCGTGTCGGGCAGCTTCTTCCGCCCCGATTTCGCCAAGGCCGACCTGATCCCGCAGCTCTGGACGAAGTATTCGCAAATCTACACCATAGATGAGCGGCTCCAGGCTGTGGCGAATGATCTGGCCGCCCAGGCAATGAAAGTGTGCGTGGGCAACCGCCCCTTCCGGGAGAGTATCATTGGCGCCGGGCGCGACGATCTGCGTAACTGCGTGGATACGGAACTGAGCAAACTGGCCGAACCCTACGGGCTGGACGTGAGCAACGTCACTGTGCCGAATGTGGCGCTCTCGCAGGAAGTGCAAGCCTTGCTCGACTCGATCACCAAGAGCCGCCTGGAGACTGAAAAGGCCGACCAGGACCGCCTGAAGGCGCTTGCCCAGGGTGAGGCAATGCAGGCCGAACAGGAAGCCGTCATCCGCGTTGAGCAGTCCCGCATTCAGGAAGAGGCCAAGCAGAAGACTCTGCTGGCTGAACTGACCAAGGAGCGTCTGGAAGCCGAGCGCGAGGTGATCGAAGCGCAGAAGAACAACGACTTGCTCTCGGCCCAGCGCGATCTGGAGATCAATACCGCCATGGCTGCCGCCGCGATTGAAAAGGCAAAGGCAGATCTGGCGCGCGAAATTGCCCTGGCAGAACTTTACACTACCAATGCGCCCTACTTCCAGTATCAGATGGCGCTTGCGAATGCTTCGGCCATCAAGGAATCGGACAAGCTGATCTTCGTCCCCGAAGGCACCTTCCCACAGTTGATCTTTGGCGAAAGCCTGCGGCCTGTGGTGCCCGTCAACGCGGAAGTAGCTCCGTAGCAAAGCATAGATCGATTGAACAACGAAACCCCGCTGAAAGGCGGGGTTTTGTTGTGAAGAACCAGTAATGTTTTCTGATAACCGTTAAGTTTTTCTATACAGCCGGTAAAAAATATACGCTACCACTAAAAGACATTTTCTTCGAGACGCCCTGCGGGGAATAACCCCGCGCGCTCGGCGGCTTCACAGAACCAGTACGGGCCAAAGAAGCTGCCCGTGCGGATGTAATTCTCAGCGACACAGTTGCCCATGCACGAATTGCGCATCACGCAGTGGCCGCACACGCCTTCCAGGCGGCCGGGCAAGCCCTCGCGCAGGCGGTGCAGCGCGGGGTGGCATGCCCAAACGTCTGCCAGAGCGTCGCGGCCAATCTCACCAAGAACCAGCTCTTGCATATGCTGCCCGGCTCCGCACAACGCATATTGGCCGGTTGCCAGCACGCCCAGCACGTTGAGCGCACCGCAGCGCCCTCCTTCTTCATAGCGTGACTGCGGATGCAACCCTCGGAAGGCCGGCGGCTGATCATAGATCAACTGAAGCCGGGTGTAGGGAGCCATCTGGCGCTCAACGCGCCGCCCCAAGGCAATGAGCTCTTCGACGTGCAGGTGACGCTGCCATCGCGCCAGCCCAGAGGTGACGGGTTTGCCTGTATTTTGCCTGAAGAAACGCGGGCCAGGCATCGCCATGCCAAAGCGGACGGCTTCCGCGCCTAGCCCCTCTGCAAGCTGGATAAACGGCGGAACCTGGGAGGCATTCGCGCGGAGTACGGTGTACACCAGGTGCAGCGTTACGCCGTTCCCTGCTAGCAGGCTCGCGGCTTCGGCAGCCGTTTGAAAGGAACCAGGCTGGTTGTGGATTGCGTCGTGCGTATCGGGCAGCGCGCCATCCAGCCCGATGGCAACGGTACAGCGCGGCAGGCGGGCGATGCGGAGGGCTAACTCGGTGGTCACGCCGGTGCCTGAGGTTTCAATCACCAGACCAACGTTTTCGCGTGAAATGCCATCCAGCAGCTTGTGCAGTTCTGGGTGCATCAGGGTGTCGCTGCCGATCAGGTGAACAGAAGTTAGACCGAGCGACCGCGCCTCTTGCACGGCGTGCATCGCCAGATCTGCACTGAGCATAGGCCCGTCCGTTGATTTGGCTTGCATGGCCTGGGCCATACATCCACGGCAGGCAAGATCACAGTCCTCAAAAAGGGAGATATGCAGGCGATGCAGCGGCGGCGTGGGGAGATTCGAGGCAGCGTTCATCGAAGGCATTTGCAGATCTCCGTGGGGGGATGAAAAAGCCGGGTAAGGCAGTCGATGCTAACGGTAATGTTGTGGTCGGTCGTCACGAATATTCGATCCCCCTGGGTGATGGTTTTCGCGTTGGGTTCTGTCTCCTATTGTAAGAAGTTTTCAGGGGAAAGCGCCTTATGTTTCTTTTAACTCACCTTTCAGGACTGTAAGGGAAAGAAAACAGTGAGATGGGGCGGCGCGATCATCGCGCCGCCCCATCTCACTGTTGCAAAAGCTTTAGAAAGTGGGTTTTGAAAACGCGAAGCGTTTTCAAAACCCACTTTCGTTTTACTTTTCTCCGTACAGCTTTTTGTGAACGATAGAGAGTGCCCGTACTTGCTCGGCGGCGTGGTACGAAGAGCGCACCAGTGGTCCCGATTCGACCCAGCGGAAGCCGATTCCCAGGCCAAATTCCTTCAGCTCGGCGAACTCTTCCATGGTGTAGTAACGGGCGATGGGCAGATGCTGGCGCGAGGGCTGGAGATACTGCCCAATGGTGAGGATATCCACACCCCACGAGCGCAGATCGCGCATCACATCCTTCACCTCTTCGATCGTCTCACCCAGGCCCACCATCAGGCCAGACTTGGTCAGCACGTCGGGATCGATCTTCTTGGCGTTGGAGAGGGTGGCGCGGGTCCAATCGTAGCGATCTTGCGGCTGCACGAGCTTGAACAATCGCGGAACCGTCTCTACATTGTGATTGAGGATCTCGGGCCGGGCGTTGACCACGATACGCAGCGCTTCCGCCGAGCCTTTGAAATCGGGAATCAGCACTTCGATCGAGCAGCCGGGGTGAATTTCGCGAATGCGGCTGATGAGCATGGCGAAGATCGGCGCGCCGCCATCTTTGCGGTCGTCGCGGTTCACCGAAGTGATCACCGCGTGCTTAAGGTTCATCGCCTTCACTGCCTGCGCCACGCGGTCGGGCTCCATGAAGTCGAGCGCAGCGGGGCGGCCGCGTTTGATGTCGCAGAAACCACAGGTGCGGGTGCAGACGTCGCCCATCATTAAGAAGGTGGCCGTGCCAGAGCCCCAGCACTCGCCCATATTGGGGCAGCCCGCCTCTTCGCAAACGGTATGCAGCGACTTAGCGCGCATGAGCTGCTGCAGTCGTTCGTAGGTCTCGCCGGATGGCGCGCGGACGCGGATCCACGAAGGCCGGCGGATGGGGGTAGTATCGACTTTTTCAGGGTTTACCCGGTCGCGGGTAGGTTCCATGCGGTCTCCTTTGTGGCGGGCAAATCGAATGGCTCGCCCAGCCCTCCTATTCTACCGCATTTCAATCGGCAATCAAGAAATCCGGATAGAGTTTGTCTTTTTATCACAACACCATGCAAGGGTTGTGGTAAAAAGCTCACTCACCCCACAGGAACGCGCCGGGGAAATCCTCATCTACCTTCTTGCGCTTGCCGGACCATTCTTCCACGTCGATGCGGTAGACGGCGGTGGCATCTAGCTCGGTGGGGGTGATAGGGCGGTAATCCGCGCCGGGATTGAGGTGCGGAAAGTACTTATCCAGCAGCGCCTGGAGCGACTGCTCCGCTTCCTGTGGATCATCCACCGGCACGGCGTTGCCAAAAACTACTACACTCTGGTATTCAACGCTAAAATTGATCGCGTTCGCGGCGGGCAGCAGGCGGCCCATCTCGGCGACAGTGAAGCACACGCGCGAGTCTTCCTTCAGGTTCTCGCCGGCGCGCCCGCGTTTGGCCTTGTGGATGTAGATGGCGCGGCGGGCGTGATCATACACGAACAACAGCGTTACCAAAAATGGCTGCCCATCTTTGACGGTTGCCAGCGTACCCATTCCGGCCCGGTCCAGCAGGGCAGTGATCCATTCTTCGTCGTAGATGGCGCGGTCCTGGCGGGTTACCCGGCTGCGCGCTTGCTGGTTGAGGTCGGTCATACGGCTCCTTATCCTGATAATAAAATCCGTTGCGTGGGAAACCGCGTTTCCCACGCAACGGATTTTACAGCAAATTGCGCTATCCTTCTACTTTGCGCACGCGAACGCGCAAGTTGTCGATTGCGGTCACCTGCACCTGATCGCCGGGTTTTGCGCTGTCACCTTCTTCCAGCACCGCCGTCCACAACTCCGAACCGACTTGCACCGTGCCAACTGGATGCAGCGCCGTATTCACCACGCCTACCTGCCCGATGATCGACTCGCGGCCCATGCGCACGGGCGATTTCTGCGAGCGTAGTGCAAACCCAAGGATAGAGAAGAACATCAGGCCAAGCGCGAGCCCCGTCCCCACTACCAGCGGCACCGATACGCGCTGGAATTCCGGCACATTCGGCGAGTTGAACAGCACCAGCGCGCCTACGATGAACGATCCAACACCTGCCGCCGTGAGCGCGCCGTGGGTGGGCGCCTGGATATCCAGCACGAACAGCACAAAGGCGACCACCAGGAACAGGATACCAAACCAGTTGACTGGCAGCAGACCCATGCCGTATGTTGCCAGCAGCAGGCACACCACGCCAATAAAGCCTGCTATCCAGCCGCCTGGCGAGGAAAATTCGATCAGGATAGCTTGTACGCCGATTGCCAGCAAGATAAAGGCGATGTTCGGATTTGCCAGAACCATGAGTAGATCTTCGAGGAAAGTCTTTTCTACCTCGATCACAGTTGCTCCGGCGGTGCGAAGTGTGACAGTCTGATCCTGCACCTGCACCTCGCGCCCATCCAGTTGGTTTAACAGATCACCAACACTACCAGCCCGGATATCAATCAAGCCGACCTCTAAGGCCTCTTCAACCGATACGGCGCGCGCGTTGTCGATCATCTGCTCGGCCAGTTCGATGGCGTCAGGCGGGCGTGAGACCATCAGCGTGCGAACATTTGCCTTCATCGCCTCGCGGATCTTGGAAGACATCGTTTCGCCGATGTCCTCTCCCTCGCCGCCGACCGGGCTCGCTGCGCCGATAATGGTTTCGGGGGCCATGGCTGCCACGTGCCCGGCCATCGTTAGGATCGCTCCCGCCGAGCCAGCCATTGCGCCGCGTGGCGCAACGTAGACGATGATGGGAACGTCACTGCCGCGCATTTGCTCGATGATGCGGTTCATCAGGCCAATTTCACCGCCGGGCGTGTTCAATTGTAAGATAATCGCCTGCGCGCCGCTGCGCATGGCTTCTTGCTGCGCCCGCTTCAAATATTCGAGCATCGCCGGGTGCAGCGCGCCATCCAGTGTCAGGCGGACGACCGGATCGCCATCCTGAAAAGCCGCCGAATAGACTGTTTTGCCGGGCAGGAACCCTGCCGCCAGTGCGATCACCAGCATTACCCAAAGTAGGGGTCGAAGTCGCATTATATCCTCCTCGGATACCTCTATTATACATGGAGGAGGACGCTGCGAACAACCACCGCCGCTCGGAGGGGGTTTTCCAGTTCGTTGGAGTGTCAGGGCAGGGTCACTCCGTGACCC
>JAEYTI010000263.1 GCA_023434145.1 Chloroflexota bacterium
GGGCAGCAATGCTGCCCCAACGACATAAAAACAACACGCTGGGAGAAATATGAACGACCAGAACGATCCATTACCGCAGGTATTGGAGCAGCAGAACAGCCTGGATGCACTGAATGAAATCCTCATCAACTGCCGCCGCTGCCCGAGGCTGGTGGCGTGGCGCGAAGAGACTGCCCGCACCCGCCGCCGCATGTACCGCGACTGGGAATACTGGGGCCGCCCCATCCCCGGCATGGGTGACGCAAATGCCCGACTGCTGATCGTGGGCCTTGCCCCGGCGGCCCATGGCGGCAACCGCACCGGGCGCGTTTTCACCGGGGATATGTCGGCCAGTTTTTTGTTTGCCAGCCTGTACCGGGCCGGGTACGCCAACCAGCCGACCTCGGAACACCGCGAAGATGGGCTGAAGGTGAACGATATCTACATTGCAGCCGCCTGCCGTTGCGCCCCGCCGGACAACAAGCCTACCCGCGAGGAGATGGACACGTGCCGCCCGTACTTGCTCAACGAGATCCGCTTGCTGCGCAACCTGAAAGGCATTGTGGCTTTAGGCGGGATCGGGTTTGATGCGGTGCTGACTGCCTACCGCCAAATGGGGCATGAGGTTCCACGGATGAAGTTCGGTCACGGCGCGCTGTACGAAATGGGGCCGGGCCTGCCGTGGCTGTTGGGCTCGTACCACCCAAGCCAGCAGAATACGCAGACCGGCCGCCTGACGCCGGAGATGTTCGACACGATTTGGGAGAAGACGAACGAGCTGCTGGGACGATAACCGGCTTTGTACATAGTTTGTACCACTTTCCTCTTGCCGCTGTATAAACAGCATTCTACAATGGATGCATGAGGACTCGTCATGGCATAGGAAAGAAGATCGCGCTGGCAGCGGGGGTACTCCTGCTGATCGTTTGCGGAGCAATTGCGCTCTGGTTGAACACCGCCGCCCAGCCAATGTCAGAAGCGCTCGTCGCGCTGGAGCGCAGCACGGCGGTAACAGTGGAGCAGGAGCCATGGCTGGTGTTCCGCCCCGCAGAAATGCAGCCCGATACCGGGTTGATCTACTATCCCGGCGGGCGCGTAGATTACCGCGCCTACGCGCCTTTTGCCCGCGCTGTCGCTGAGCAGGGCTACCTGGTAGTCATTCCGCGGATGCCGTTCAACCTGGCGGTCTTCGACCCTGCCGAAGCAGGCGCTGTCATGGATGCCTATCCCGATATTCGGCGCTGGGTGGTTGGCGGGCATTCACTAGGCGGGGCTATGGCGGCGAACTTTGCGCGGTCCAACCCCGATCGCGTGCATGGGCTTCTGCTGGTCGCTTCATACCCGGCGGATTCAGATAGCCTGGCGGATACCAGCCTGCCGGTGCTGTCAATTTCTGGCAGCGAGGATGGGCTGGCAGACCGGGCAACGCTGCAGGCATCGCGCGCGCTGCTGCCCGCGGCTGCCACCTTGCTGGAAATCGATGGCGGCAACCACGCGCAGTTTGGCTGGTACGGTGAGCAGAACGGCGATAACCCGGCGCGGATCGGTCGCGAAGAACAGATGGCGCAGGCCACTTCGGCGACTATCGAATTTATGCAGGGGCTACCGTAGCGGGGGCACATGCGCAAAGTCATCAATGGCCTTTTGATCTTTCTGGCGGTACTCCTCGTTCTGCTGCTGGTGGGGCCGTTCCTCGTCCCAATTTCTCCCTTGGAAGGCGCGCAGACGGTGGAATCGTTGGCAGACCCCGACAGCCGATTCATCGAGATCAACGACATGAACGTGCACTACAAGCAGGCGGGGCAGGGCGAGCCGGTGCTGATTTTGCTGCACGGATTTGGAGCAAGCACCTTCTCGTGGCGCGAGGTGATGCAGCCGCTGGGTGAATTTGGCACGGTGGTTGCCTTCGACCGCCCTGCGTTTGGTCTCACCGAGCGCCCGCTGCCGGGCGATTGGACCGGGCGCAGTCCGTACAGCCCGGAAGCGCAGGTGGATCTGTTGTTTGGGTTGATGGACGCGCTCGGCATTCAAGAAGCCGTGCTGGTGGGCAATTCGGCGGGCGGGACGGTTGCGCTGAATGCTGCCCTGTTCAACCCCAGTCGCGTGCGCGGGTTGGTGCTGGTCGACGCGGCGGTATACGGCACCGGCGGATCTCCTGCGTGGATCCGCCCGCTGCTGCAAACGCCGCAGATGGACCGTATCGGTCCATTGTTTGTGCGCTCGATCTCAACTGACGGGATCGATCTGCTGACTTCGGCTTGGCATGAGCCAGAGCGAATTACCCCGCAGGTGATCGAAGGTTACCGCAAGCCGCTGCAAGCCGAGAACTGGGATGTGGGGCTATGGCAGATGACCAAAGCTTCACGCGCATCCAATTTGGCCGGGCGGCTGGAGGAGCTGGAATTACCGGTTTTGGTAGTGACCGGCGACGATGACCGTATCGTGCCGACAGATGAGAGTATACGGCTGGCTGCTGAAATCCCCGGCGCGGAACTGGTGGTGTTTGAGAACTGCGGTCACGTGCCGCAGGAAGAGTGCCCGGAGGCTTTTCTGCGGGCTGTGGAACCCTTTCTTTTAGGGATTGAATGAAACAGGTGGGAGATAATGGCAAAGAAACTGGAATCGCTGGCCAAAGCGCCAGATTTTACACTTAACGATACCGAGAGCAAACCGGTAAGCCTTGCGGATTACCGCGGGCAACCCGTGCTGCTCGTATTCACGCGCGGGTTTATATGACCGCACTGCCGTGCACATCTGGCGCAGTTGCGCCAGGACATTGATTTGTTTACTGCTCGGGGCGCGGCGATCTTGATCATTGGCCCAGATGGGCCGAATTCTTTCCGCCGCTACTGGCAAGAGAACGATATGCCCTTCCCTGGAATGGCCGATCTTCGCTCGCGCGTCGCCGACCGGTATGCTCAGGAGGTTAACCTATTGAAGCTGGGGCGGATGCCTGCCATCTTCATCGTCGACCGCGAGGGCATGATCCGGTTTGCCCATTACAGCGACAACATGCGCGACTACCCAACCAACGAGCGCCTGCTGGAAGTGTTTGACGAACTGGAGAAGGAGGTCGAGACCGGGGATTGATTGTAGACGAGTAGGGGAGGCGCGCTTCCCCTACTCCGTTTCCACCATTCGCCAGATTGCATCCAGCGTTTCCAGTGCGCCGTCACGGTGAATTACCAGCCCATCTTCGCTGAGATACATATCGCTGCCCGGTTCCATGCCGTTCTCGGGCAGGTGCTGCACGCTGGCCCAGAAGTTCCATAACGGCAGGTTGTACTCCGCTGCCAGATCGGCATAGGTCTGGTTGACGCGTTCGTCCAACTCGCGGTTATCGGCTTTGGTCACCAGCACCGGGATGGCCTTTGCCTCCTTGATCCTGGTGATAATTCTGATCAGGTAGTCGCGATTGCGGGCTTCCCAATGCGTGCCAACGTGGATAAACACAATCGTCGGCTTGTGGACGCGCAGTTCGCAGTCCAGTGGCGTTTCGCCGTGCTCGCAAAAGCCGCCCAGGTTATCATTCCACCCATACCACAGCAAAGCGCCCTCGGTTGTACCATCTTTGACGGTGGGGGCATAGCGCTCAAACGAGCCGCCAAAATGGCGTATCGTCTCTTGCAAATTTTCCGGGAGGGAGGCGACGAAGTCAGGGTCCTGGTCGTAGATGCCCATGAACACGTCGGGGACACTCTGGCAATCGCCCAGCACAGAGAATGCGTGTCTGTTGTTGCCCTCTGCAATGCCCTGGCGGTACAGCTCTTTTAGCTCGTTAGAAAGCGAAGTTGGCAGCACGGGCCAATTCTTCCATTCGGAAGATGGGGGCCCGGTGTATACATTGGCTGCTGGCGGCGTGCTGGTCGGTAAAGGTGTTGATGTCGCATCATCGAGCGTGGCTGTCACCACCTCCGCCGGATCATCTGGAACCTCGGTGGCACGGAGCGTTGTTTTCGGCCTTTCCGTGGACGGATCTCGATCAGTGCCGGTGGTGGCGGCGGTTAGCGAGACTATTGCCGTTGGCTGATTCTGGGCACCGGTGGCAGGGACGTCGCCCTCGGATTCACCGGCTGGCGATCTCGTTTCTGGCGCGGAATTACTGCCCGGATAAGCCTGCAAATTGGGCTCCACCTTCGCGCGCGCGTATACCTGGCGTTCGCCGATTGCGTTTATCGCGGGAAACACCAGTACCAATACAAGCAGCAGATAGATGATGATGGTTGCTTTATTTTTGTGCACAACGATCCTTTCTCCCCCATGTACCCTTACAACGGTTCAGTCCTGGTGGTTTTGTGTGTTTTGTGTGGGAGTTGCGCAGCAACTCCCACACAAAACACACAAACTCTAACTGGCTCGGCGAGTTCTTGTCTGTTTGGCGAGGAAGTTGCAGTAACTTCCTCGCCAAACAGACAAAAACCCGCACCCGGCTGAGTAGGTACCTGTTTATTATAAAAAGACTTCGACTGTAAAGATAGGGGGGAATTTCGGAAATATGACGTTAAAGCAAGCGAGTGTCTAAAAGGGTGGTATTGATGGCGTAAGCGCCAACACGTGTGCTGGCGCTTACGCCATCAATAACCCATATTAACGTTCCAGGGGCTGTCCAAAAGATCGAATGGACAGCCCCTGGAAAACGTTGTTGAAAATTGAACTACTTGGCGTAGCTCGGGCGGGCGATCAGGGCATCCCAGCCGGCGTACTTGGCAGTCTCGCCGAGCTCGGTCTCGATCCGCAGGAGCTGGTTGTATTTGGCAACGCGGTCAGAGCGGGCAGGGGCGCCGGTCTTGATCTGGCCGGTGTTGAGCGCCACAGCCAGGTCGGCGATGGTGGCATCTTCGGTCTCGCCGGAGCGGTGCGAGGTGACGGCGCGCCAGCCAGCGCGGTGACAGGTCTCAACCGCTTCGATCGTCTCAGTCAGTGAGCCAATCTGGTTCACCTTCACAAGCAGGGCATTGGCGGCGCCTTCGCGGATGGCGCGGCGGACGCGCTCGGGATTGGTTACCAGCAGGTCGTCACCGACGATCTGGAGGCGGTCGCCGAGTTCGGAAACCATCAACTTCCAGCTTTCCCAGTCATCCTGGGCCAGGCCGTCTTCGATGGATACGATCGGGTACTGATCTACCCAGTTTTTCCAGAAGGCGACCATCTGCTCGCCGGTCAGTTCTTTCCCTTCCTTGCGCAGCACGTACTTCTTGGTCTCCTCATCGTACAGCTCAGAGGCGGCGGGGTCGAGCGCGATGGCTACCTGCTCACCGGCCTTGTATCCGGCCTTCTGGATCGCTTCGAGGATCACTTCTACGGCTTCGGCGTTGGCCTTCAGCGCGGGGGCGTAACCGCCCTCATCGCCGACCAGGGTGGCGTATCCGCGGCTCTTGAGAACGCTCTTGAGCGCATGGTAGATTTCCGTGCCCCAGCGCAGGCCCTCAGCGAAGGAGGAAGCGCCAAACGGCATGACCATGAATTCCTGCGCGTCGGTCGACTGCCAGGCAGTGTGCGCGCCGCCATTGAGGATGTTCATCATGGGGACGGGCAGCACGTGGGCGTACACGCCGCCGATGTAGCGGTAGAGGGGCAGGCCCAGGGCATTGGCGGCAGCTTTTGCCACGGCCAGGCTGGTGCCGAGAACGGCATTGGCGCCCAGGTTCGACTTGTTGGCCGTGCCGTCCAGTTCGAGCATTGCCATATCAATTGCCTTCTGTTCCACGGCGTCCCAGCCAACCAGAGCTTCGGCGATCTCGTTGTTGACGTTCTCGACCGCTTTCAGCGTGCCCTTGCCCAGGTAGCGCGACTTGTCGCCGTCACGCATTTCCAGCGCTTCGTGGATGCCGGTGGAGGCGCCGGATGGCACCGCGGCGCGGCCCCAACTGCCGTCTGCCAGGACGACTTCCACTTCCACGGTTGGGTTGCCGCGGGAGTCAAGAATTTCTTGGGCGGTAATTGATTCAATGACAGTGTCCATTTGGTTTCCTCATCAGGTAGGATGGATCAGCGGAGGTCCCGCTGATATTTTCGGGTATTCGAGATTATTATCACAATCTCTGCGGATCCATGTAAGTATAATACCGTTTCCGTATTTCGTCCTAGAAAGAAGACAGGATCTCTGGGTTTTGCCGTGGTTGCTGGGAGAGGCTGTCCCATGTTTTTTGGACAGCCTCTTCTCGCTACTGGGCTACTTCTTCGTTTTTCGCGTCGCGTATTCCGGCACGCTCGCATACCGCGCGGACAAAGCCAACAAACAGCGGGTGCGGGCGATTCGGTCGTGAGAGGAATTCCGGGTGGAACTGCGTGCCGACCATGAAGGGATGGTCTGTCAGTTCGGCGATTTCCACCAGCCGCCCATCGGGTGAAAGTCCCGAGAAGCGCATACCGTGCTTTTCAAATTCCTGGCGGTAGGTGTTGTTGAACTCGAAGCGGTGTCGGTGGCGCTCTTGCACAACCGGTTCGTCGTATGCGGCGGCGGCGATGGTGCCGGGGATCAGGTGGCAGGGGTAGAGGCCCAGGCGCATTGTTCCGCCCATGTCGGTGATATCTTCCTGGTCGGGCATCAGCCCGATGACAGGGTAAGGGGTGGACTGGTCGAACTCGGTGGAGTTCGCTTTGTCGTTTTTGAAGATCTCGCGGCCAAATTCCGCTACCATCAACTGCATGCCCAGACATAGGCCCAGGTACGGGACGTTTTCTGTGCGCGCGTAATGCGCTGCCTGGATCTTGCCTTCGATGCCGCGGCTGCCAAACCCTCCCGGCACAATTACGCCGTCAGCCTCACGCACGGCCTCCCAGCCCTGGCCTTTTTCCAGCTCGGCGGAATGCACCCAATTGAGATCCAGTTCCACGCCTACCTGCAAAGCAGCATGTTTGAGCGCCTCGCGCACGCTGATATACGCGTCGTGCAGCTCCACGTACTTGCCCACCAGGGCAACTTTTATTGTGGGTTTGGGTCGCCGGATATCTTCAATCAACCGCTCCCAGTGCGTCCACTCGGGGGTCAGGCGTGCTTCGAGCCCCAACCGATGGAGGACAAAATCGGCTACTTTGGCTTCTTCCAGCAGCAGTGGGATCTCGTACAGCACGTCGGTCGTTACCATGGGCACCACAGCGCGCTTCTCAACGTCGCAGAACAGGGCAATCTTTTCTACCAGCCCGGGCTCCACTTCATGATCTGAGCGGGCCACGATCATGTCGGGCGTGATACCGATCGAGCGCAGCTCGCGGACCGAATGCTGGGTGGGTTTGGTCTTCAACTCGCTGGTTGCGCCGATATAGGGCAGCCAGGTAACGTGCACGTAGAAGGTATTTTCGCGCCCCAGATCGCTGCGAAGCTGGCGGATTGCTTCGAGGAAGGGCAGTGACTCGATGTCGCCGACCGTTCCGCCCACTTCCACCAGCACCAGCTCGGCCCCAGTGGTTTTCGCTACCTGGGCAATGCGGCGCTTGATCTCATTGGTGATGTGCGGGATAACTTGAATGGTGCCGCCCAGGTAGTCACCGCGGCGCTCTTTGCTGATTACCTCTGCGTACACCTGCCCGGTGGTAATGTTGCAGACACGGTTCAGGCGCACGTCGATGAAGCGCTCGTAGTGGCCCAGATCAAGGTCTGTCTCAGCGCCGTCATCCAGCACATACACCTCTCCGTGTTGATAGGGGCTCATTGTGCCCGGATCGACGTTGATGTAGGGGTCCAGTTTTTGCACCGCCACGGCATAGCCGCGATCTTTGAGCAAACGGCCGATGGCAGCCGCGGTGACGCCCTTGCCAACCGAGCTCACTACACCACCAGTGAAGAAAATATACTTGGTAGCCATAAAATCTCAGTTCTCCTCTGAAAATAAAGAAGAGGGGAGGGCCGTTTGACTGGCGCCTCCCCACATCAGGTGGATTCCGGCAGATTTTTGAAACAGAAATCGCGGAAGAAAGAAAATCCTCATGCTGATCATTGTGGCACGAAGTACCACAGTTTCCTCAAATGAAACGCCCGGCAGGGTTGCGGTCCGATCATCACAGCCAGGCCAGGCGGTTTGAAACATACAAAGTACAAGAATCTATTATCTGGTTTAGTTTACCATAAGTATTTGGGTTTTGCAAAACAGGCGTTTGCAAAAGCCCGTACTTTTCCACCGGAATCTGTATAATATTGCTACGCTTTCACTTTTTATATTCCGCAACTGGAATTACTCAGCCGGGTCAGGGTTTTGTGTGTTTTTTTGTGGGGT
>JAEYTI010000288.1 GCA_023434145.1 Chloroflexota bacterium
TCTGCCTGAGCAGGCCTTCTATATGGTCGGTGGGATCGAAGAGGCCGTGGAGCGCGCGAAAGAGCTCCAGGCGGCATAAAGCGTTTCTTTTTTCCACCTGGGAGTATCGTCTCCCAGGTGGAAAAAATACCAACCCGCAAGAGTGCGGTATAATTAAGGAGCCGTTATGCCGATTCGCTGTGAAATCGTATCGCAGGACCGGATTGTTTACCAGGGCGACGCGGATTCTGTACTGATCCCGGGCGCGGCGGGCGAAATGGGCATCTTGCCGCACCATTCTCCCGTACTGACCACGTTGCAGTTCGGGATTGTGCGTGTCCGCGCGGGGGGTGAAGACCTGTTTTTCACCGTAGCAGGTGGTGTGGCTGAAGTGCAGCCGGACCACGTAACCGTCTTGGCAGACGCGGCAGAAAATGTGCAGGAAATTGATGTGCAGCGGGCTGAAGCCGCGCGCGCCAGGGCCGAACAGGCAATTAAAGAGGGCGCCGGCAAAGAGACAGACACGTATCAAGAACTCCAAATGAAGCTGCGCCGCTCAAATCTGCGCCTGGACGCGGTCACCCGCTTCCGGCAGCGAAGAGGCGGATAAGCTGCAAAACCTGTGCGCGATCCCATCACCTTAGAAGGACGGTATGCCTCTATTCACCTTTAGCAGAGAGCTGGGCATTGACCTCGGCACGATGAACACGGTCATCGCCGAGGGAAATCGGATTCTCTTGCAAGAACCGACCGTCGTAGCCGTCGTTGTCTCCGAACAAAAGATGGTTGAGACCGGCCAGGCCGCCCGTGATATGCTCGGGCGCGTGTCCGATGCAATTGAAGTGATTCGCCCGCTCCAGCATGGGGTAATTGCCCGCTTCGAAGTAACCGAAAAGCTGCTCCAGCGGCACGTCAAGCACGTATCTGGGCCGATGCAGATTTTCAAGCCCAAGATTATGATCACCGTGCCTTACGGCGTGACCAGCGTGGAGAGCCGCGCGGTGCATGAGGCGGGACTTGGGGCTTCAAATCAGGTGTATATGATCTCGCAGCCCCTTGCCGCTGCGCTGGGGATCGATTTGCCCATTAGCACGCCTTCGGGCAATATGCTCCTCTCGCTTGGCGGGGGAACGGTGCAGGCTGCGGTGCTGGCGATGAACGATATTGTGCGCGCGGAAACGTCGCGCACCGGCGGATTCAAGATGGATGATGCCATTTCCGCTTACATCCGCAAGAAGTTCGGCGTGGTTGTTGGCCAGCCAACCGCCGAGCAGTTGAAGGTGCGCATTGGCGCGGCTGTGCCACAAGACCAGCAGCAGTCGATGGAGGTGCAGGGGCAGGATCAGGTCAGCGGGCTGCCGCGGCCGGTTACCCTCACCACAGACGATATCGTCGACGCATTGCAGGAGCCGCTTACAGATGTGGTCAATACCACGCGGCGCGTTCTTGAGCGAACCCCGCCCGAGTTGATTTCAGATATTATCGATCGCGGCGTAGCCCTATGCGGCGGCGGCGCGCAGCTGCGCGGGCTGGATAAGTATCTCACCAAGGCGCTGGGTATCCCCGCCTACCTGGTGGATAACCCGGTCACCTGCACGGCAGAGGGCGCTGCTCGCGCCCTTGCCATGCGCGAAGTGCTGCGCCGCAGTCTGCTGCCAACGTAAATATTTCGCCTATACGGTGTGATAACAAAGAGGCCGGGCATTACTCGCCCGGCCTCTTTGTTATCACTTTAAGTAATAGGTCATCCGCTGCAGATAAATTACCGGATCGACATACTGCACATGCACATCCTCTGGCACGTTCAGCGTGATCGGCGCGTAGTTCAGAATAGACTTGATCCCAGCCTTCACCAGTTGATCGGTGACCGACTGCGCCGCCGAGGCGGGCACGGTCAGCATAGCGATCTTGATGCCTGCTTTTTGGATCAGCGATACCAGGTTTTCCATGTCCTGCACGGTGAACTCTTGAATCTTCATCCCCACGCGCTCGGGGTCATTATCGAAGATCATTGCCACGCGGAAGCCGTGGTTGATAAAGCTCTGGTAATGGGCGATCGCGCGCCCCAGGTTGCCCGCGCCGATCACGGCGATATCCCACACCTGGTCGATATGTAGGATGGAGCGGAGCTGTTCTACCAGATATGCGATCTGATAGCCCTTGCCCTGCTTTCCGAATTCACCAAACTGCGAGAGATCTTTGCGGATCTGCGCAGCAGAAATGCCAATTAGCTCGCCTAGCTCTTGCGACGACGTCGTCTGGATTCCCTGCGCTTGCATGTGCTCCAGTGCTTGCAGGTAAATGGGCAACCGCCCTACGATGATTCCTGGTATCCCTTTGTCCATCCCTGTTCTCCTCTGCGTTTGGCGCTTGAAACTTACTGTATCACAAAGATGATAATTGTGCAATTAAACACAGGAAGAATCTGTTAAACGCACACAACCGGCATCACGCCGGTTGTGTGTGCTAGAAATCAAGCTAATCTCTGGAGCGACCAGAGAGCAGGAACACGTAGTAGAGCACCTGCGAGATGGCCTGCACCGCGGCCGCGACGTAGGTGAGCGCGGCGGCGTCGAGCACGGCATTGACCCCGCGCATCTCGTTCTGGTACAGTACGCCCGAATTCACCAGCCACTCTTTGGCGCGGCGGCTGGCGTTGAACTCCACCGGCAGGGTGACGATAGCGAACACGGCGGTCGCGCCGAACAGGATCACGCCGATCCACGCGAGCTGCTCCCAGATGAACAGGCCAACGATGAACAGGATCGGACCGAGCCAGGAGCCGATCTGCACGGTGGGTACGATGGCGCTGCGAATGTACATGGGCACATAGTTGTCCTGATGCTGGAGCGCGTGACCGGCTTCGTGAGCGGCGATCCCGGCGGCAGCAAGGCTTGGCCCGCGGTATACATCCGGGCTGAGGCGCAGCGTGCGGCTGGTTGGGTCGTAATGGTCGCTCAGCATGCCCTGAGTCATCTCTACCTTCACGTTGTACAGGCCCGACATATCGAGCATGCGGCGGGCGATTTCCGAGCCCGTCAGGCCAACCGTTGAGCCGACGCGGGAGTATTTTGCGAATGAGGATTGAACTTTAAACTGCGCCCACAGCCCCAAAAGCAGGGCGGGCAGGGCGAAGACGAAGTACATGGGATTAAAGAAGAAGGGCATTTCCGTTCCTTTCCTTTAGGGTTTCTTAGCCAATAAAGTCGTAATCTCTCGAACCCCTGGTTGTGCCAGCTTTCTCACACAATATGCACTATGGTCCGACGATAGAATCGTTTCTTAACAAACAATATAACATGGCAGTATATAATTTTCATCATAATGAATAGGCTTAAAAGGTAAACGTTGCATCAAATTTGCCTTTATAAAAGTTACTGCTCAGCCGCAAAGGCTTTTTTTCTGTGAATGGGACGCTCGCATTGCGAGCTACTGCTTCGCCCGCCAGGGTTGAGCAGTTACTTTAAAGGCGATATCCCTGAACAACGCAGTTGTTCAGGGATATCGCCTTTAAAAAATCCACCCTACTGAGGTTTGCTCTTGGAGCGCGCCTGCAAGCTGGTCAGCAGATCGCAGTATTCCTGGCGGTCGAGCGGAAGCAGAACCTCGCGGCGGGTGTGGGAGGAAAGAATCATCGCGTTGGCGAGTTCCAGCGACATGATGCCCTCCGTTCCGGCAGCCGATACGGGCGAGCCGGTCTGGATGGCGGCATGCAGGTTTGCGTAGACCGCCGGATGATCGCCGTGCCCCTCTTCCACCTCTACCGGCACTTCTTCGGTCATTGGGCCGCGATAAATCTCCTCGGTAGTGCGCAGGAACTCGTGCACGTCGGCTTCAAATACGCTGTATTTCAAGCTTCCGTGGCCAATTTCGAGCGTGCCGCCCGTCCCCACTATGGTGAGATTGCCCTTTGGACCGCTTTCGGCGGTGCTGGCGCGGAAGTACCCCGACGCGCCGTTCTCCCACTCCATCATCGCGGTGACGGTATCTTCCACCTCCACCGGGTGCAGGTTGGTGCGATTCCACGAGAAGACGCGCTTGGGCATCCCCGCCAGATGGCAGATCAGGTCCAGGTCGTGTGGCGCCTGGTTGAGCAGCACGCCGCCGCCTTCGCCCCACCACGTCGCCCGCCAGGAGGCCAGCGAATAGTATTTATCGGAGCGCGGCCAGGGTACGATGAATTCGAGTCGTTGGATTGTGCCCAGTTTGCCTTCCTGGATCATCTGTTTTGCCAGCCGAACTTCGGGGCGCAGCCGCTGCTGGAGATTGATCGCCAGCAGCTTTCCGGTCGCTTTCGATGCGGCAACCATGCGGTCCGCGTCGGCGGCGTTGATTGCCATGGGCTTCTCCACCAGCACGTGGCTGCCCGCTTCCATAGCATCGATCGCCATCTGCGGGTGCAGGTAGTGCGGGGTCATCACTACGGTGATCTCGGGTTTCACCTCGGCCAGCATCTTGCGGTAGTCGCTGTAAAAGGGTGCTTCGAGCTCCTCGGCGCGTTCGCGCCCGGCATCTTCTCGGATATCGCAGACGGCAGCGACCTCGGTTGTCGGCAGGTACATGGCCGGGCGGTGCATGTTGAACACCAGCGCGCCCACCCCAATAATGGCATGACGGATCTTCTGTGGTTCGGTCATCAGGTTTTACTCCAGCCCCATTGCTCTCAAGTTGTTATAGGAAATATTCAAGCTTTCAAACGGATCGCGCTGGCAAATATCTTGTTCCACCGCGTACCATTCAACCCCGGCTTCTTTGCACGCCGCTAAAATGGCAGGCCAGTTCAGGTTGCCCTCACCGACCTCGGCCATCATCTGCATCGCGCCGTGACCTTCGGGGACAACGGTCATATCTTTGAGATGCACGACCGGCATGCGGTTTTTCATCTTGCGGATCCACGCCGCAGGGTCTGCGCCGCCGTGCTGCACCCAATAGGTATCGATCTCAGCCATCAGGTAGCGCGGGTCGCTCTCACCGTAGATGATATCCATACCGGTCTTGTCGCCGAAGCGGGTGAACTCGAAGCTGTGGTTGTGGTAGCTGAAGGTAAGCCCGGCATCTGCCAGCTTCTTGCCGATCTCACTGGCCTCTTTTGCGAAGCGGTGATAGTTCTCTTCCGCGCCGCGGAACTGGGGCGGCATGGAGCCTATGGCTACATTCTTGCAGTTCCACAGCTTGTGCTGCGCGATGACCTCGTCTGTGTGGTTCCATAGTTGATCATAAGAGATATGCGTGATGCAGATGGTCATCTCATGATCGTCCATCACGCGTTTCACGTCCTCATTTGCCATCGCGCCAATACCGGAGACCTGCACGGCTTTGTACCCAATCTGACAGATCTTATCGATGCTTTCGCGCAAGCCATCGAGGGTCTGGATATACTGCCGGACGGTGAACAACTGCGCGGCAAGAACAGGGTGATCCATTGCTTCCTCCTTGAATGGGTCGATTTACGCTACCGCGCAAAAGGCGGCTGAATTACCAGCCGCCTTTTGCGCGAGGTACGGGACAGCTTACCTTGATTATATCTCTTCAATCACCGGTTCGCCGCGCTGGAGGCGGGCGCGTTTCTCCGCCAGCACTCTGGCCTGCCAGGAGATGCGGTGTCCGGCGGGCCACTCCTCGCTCAACGCAAGGTAGGCAATCAATTCACGAATGCGCAAGAACACCGGCAGGTAGGTGAACCATTCGGTATCCAGCTCATTTTCGGTCCGGTAGCCCTGGTAAAAGGGCTTCATGAAGGTTTGGGCAAACGCTTCGCGCTGCACTAGCCCGCCGCGAACGCTTTGCGTAATCGCGCTGTACAGCGCAACGGCGATATCAGAGACAAACCATCCGTGGAGGATCAAATCGTAATTGGTGATCAGAATAGGCTGCTGCGGATGGGTATCGGGAATATAGAGGAAGCTTTCTGGGTGTAGATCATTGTGGATCAGCCCGTAGGAAGCGCGGTCGCGAGGCAGTGAGCGCAGCACAGCCGCCAGCGGGGCAAACTGCGCGGCGATTTTCGGCTCGTCACATGCTGTTCTGAAAGATTCCAGTTCCGCTTCCATATCCATGAGCGGCGAACCGGGCAGCTTTTCCCACTGTGGATGCAGGCGAGCCAGGGCATGCATTTTCCCCATCGCTTTTCCCCACGCGGCGAACAGCTTCTCGTTCCAGTAGTACAGGTTGCGCGCATAGGGCCGCTGGCCCGCGCTGTGCGGCGCGAGGAACACCAGCACAGGCCCATCATCACCCGGCAGGGTCTCGTACAGGCTGCCGCTCACTGACTCAACCGGACCGGCGACTGGCGCGCCGCCATCCGCCAGATAGCGCGCGTAGCGCAGCTTTTCCCCAAATAATGGGATGCTCGCTTCAGAAATGGGCACAAAGCGGATGGCGTAGCTCAGGTTGCCTTTGCGGCAGGTAAACACGCCCGCGGGCGGCCCGCCAAGCTGGCGCAGCGAGGCCGGATCGACGCCGAAGCGCTCTGCCCCAGTGTTCAGAATCGATTCCGATACCAGCATATGACCTCCTACATGGATTCTTTGATGGTGTGTTTGTATGTCGCATACGGAGTATGCGACATACAAACACACCATCAAAGAACTCCCCGCTTTTTCTAGGCCTTCTTCATATACTCCAGGTTGCGGCGGATTAGCTCGTTTCGCTGCTGCACGCACGCCGCAGAATAATATGGATCTGGCGGGGTGTTTGTGACATAGTCCAGCATCTTATCAACCGTTGTGCGGGCCACGTGGCAGCGCGTGTCGGAAGACGCGTAGTAAATCAGAAGCTCGCCGTTCTCGCGGGCGACCATGCCATTGCAAAATGCAACATTCGATACGTCGCCCACGCGTTCCTCGCCGAAGGGCGCCAGCAGGTGCCCGCCAGGGCGGTGGGTCACACGCCAGGGATTGTTGAGATCGCTGAGGAAGGCATACAGCACGTAGCGCAGGCCCGCTGCGGTATTGCGCACGCCGTGGGCCACGTGCAGCCAGCCGCGCTCGGTCTTCAACGGGGCGGGGCCCTGCCCATTCTTCACCTCTTTGATCGTGTGATAGATGCGCTCGTCGATGATCTGCTCGGCGCCGACCACCGCCGGGTTCATGTTCTTTGAGAGCGCCCAGCCGATGCCGCCGCCCGATCCGGCTTGAATAAAATCGTCCTGCGGGCGCGTGTAGAAGGCATACTGCCCATCCACAAATTCGGGATGCAGCACCACGTTGCGCTGCTGCGCCGATTTGGATTGGAGATCGGGCAGCCGCTCCCAATTGATCAAGTCTTTGGTGCGGGCGATGCCGGCCTGCGCCACAGCCGAGGATAAATCGCCTGGCGCGGCGTCCGGATCTTTGCGCTCGGTGCAGAAAATGCCATAGATCCAGCCGTCCTCATGCCGTACCAGCCGCATGTCGTAGACGTTGGTATCGGGGTCCTCCGTCTCGGGCATGGTCACCGGATAATCCCAGAAACGGAAGTTATCGACCCCGTTCTCGCTCTCGGCGACCGCGAAGAAGGACTTGCGGTCCAGGCCCTCCACGCGCACCATCAGGCACACTTTTCCGTCGAATTCGATCGCGCCGGGGTTGAACGCCGCGTTGATTCCCAGCCGCTCCATTAGGAAGGGGTTGGTTGCCGGGTTCAGATCGTAGCGCCAGAACAGCGGCGTGTGCGCGGCGGTGAGCACCGGGTGCTGAAAACGTTCGAATAAACCGTTATCCCAATCGGTTTCCATCGGGTTAGGGCGGGTGATGAGCGCGTTGTGGCGATCGGTAAGCTGCTTCAGTCGCTGGTCGAAGAGCGTCGTATCCATAGGGCAGGTCCTTTCGGGCGGAAGTTTTCAGAAGCGTATTATAGCTGATCAGCTATAATACGCTTATCTATGTACCGCGCGCTGAACAAATCTACCGGAGAAGATATCATCATCCTCCAACCGGGCTGGAAGAGCCGGCTGGAAGATCTGCGCGTGATGGATCGCGCTGATGCCCTCGTCTGCCCTGGCTGCGACCAGCCCGTGCGCGTGAAAGCCGGGCCGATGAAGCGCCCGCATTTTGCGCACAAGCACCTGCAAGCCTGCTCGCTGGGCAGCGAGTCGCCGGAGATCCTCAACGCTCGTGCCGTTTTGTTCGATATGCTCCAGGCGCGCTTTGGCAGCGCGGTGACGGTGGAGCACATGCTCGAAGGAGCGACATTCCCCCGCCCATTCGACTGCTGGATCGATCTCGACGGACAGCGCTTCGGCTACTGGATCATCGAGGCAGGGATCAAGCAGGAGCCGCGTGAGGCGATCCGCGCAGGTTTTGCGAAGCTGGCGGAGGAAGGTACTGTCCGCAGTATCCACATCGTATTCCTGCACACCATGCTCAACGAAGAGCGCAAGGAGTACCAGAGCCTGCTGCTCACGCCCACCGAGCGGGCCTTTCTGCGCACCACCCCGTATGATACGGCACTGGCAGGCATGACCGAGCCGGGCGCAACCCTGCATTATCTGGATGCCATCACGCCAACCGGGGTGCTGATTACCTACCGTGATTTGCGGCTTCATCATAAGCCAAACTGGTACCGTGGGTTGAAAAAAGCCGCGCCGCTGGATGATTTGCGTATCAGCCCGGTGGATGGATCATTTGTTTACCCCGGCGAGCTGGAGCGAATGGCAAAACTGCGCCAGAAGCAGCAGAAGGCCCAGGCCCGCGCCGAAACCTATCAGCGCCAGCAAACAGAGCTTCGCCCGCCACCCGCGCCACCACGCTGGACCCCACCTGCCGCCCCGCGAGAGATCCCCGCGCTGCCGTGCGCCACGTGTGGCAAAATCACCACGGATTACTGGAGCACGTTCTACGACGAGCAGGGCAAGCAGCTATGCCGCTGCCGCGAATGCTTGCAATAACCCCACAGGCGCTGCGAACAGCCCTGCCGGGCTGCTAGCTTGAAACGCGCTCCCTATGGGAGCGCAGAAGGTAAATGTGGGTATTTTGAAAACGCGAAGCGTTTTCAAAATACCCACATTTACCTTCAATAGGCGGGCGGAGCCCGCGATTCATAAAAAAAGCCGCTGCGGCTGAGCAGTTGCCAACAAAGTATCAAGATAGAGATCCAGGGTGCAGTCGTTCCTGCCACCTGGTACCAAAAGTGGATCGAAATAGGTCTAGCACAATCCGGCAATAAACATATACTTAAATTATAATAAAAGTCGAGTAACTGCTCGGGGCCGGCGGGTACTTGCGCGCTTTGTAGAAACCCCGTGCCTCTGATCTTGATTTCGGCACCTCGACTCCACTCCCATTCGAGGGAACCGCCATGCAGCAGAACGAAAATAATTGGATACTCCTTACGGCGGTAATCGGGCTTGGCGTTGTCATACTGCTCGTAACCTACAACTTGCTGACGATTGTATTTTTTGGCCGCCCAGGTGCAGTGGCGCAGACTGACTTGCGAGCCACCGAAGTGGCGATTTTTGTCAACGCCACAATTGCCGCTTGGGATGGGCTGTCTAACGTCGCAGCTTCTCCTCCGCGCGCGGCGGCGCCCACCGAAACCCCAGCGCCAACGCGCTCACCGGCGCCAACCGTGACCGCCACTGTGGCGGACGGCCCAGGGATCATCGCGATTACCGGTGCGACAATTACCAGCGAGCCGGTGGGAGAGATTTCTGAGGCGGCGTATCTTATTGAGATCGCGAGCATGTCTTCCGGCTGCCAGGAAGGGCTGTACGGTATCGCTGAGCAAACCCAACGGGCCAGTAGTAACACCCGGATGCTGCTTGAGGATTCCTGGCGCACGGATATGGACAAGGCGCTGCTCAACATCGAACAGTATTGCGTTGGTATGAGTAATATCTCGCCCGTACCGCCTCGTTTCTCCACCCTCCACGGCTACGTTGCGTTGATGTCGGGCGAGATGGAACAGATGGTGGATGATTTTACCTATGGTGTGGACAACCTGGATGCCGAACGCCTGGTTTCTGCCACCGAGCACATGAGCAAGGGCGTAGCATATGTGGAACTGATGAGCAAAGAAATGGAGCGGCTGAACCGATAACCGCTACGGCTCTAATATAATCGTGTCCTCGGTGATCGTCTGGCCCGTCAGCCCGCGCAGCTCGGCTGAGACCGTGTATATGCCCGTGGTGCCCGGCAGCGTATATGCAAATTCGCGCTCGAATGGCATCCAATCGGACCAGGTGCCATCGTTTATCCGCAACCGCATCGCCTGCCACGAGCCATACACGTAGACAGAAACTTCGGGCTTACTGGTGCGCGCTTTCTCGCCATTAATCACGAGCGGATATCGCCCAGTGGTGCGCCCAAAGTTTTGCACCCAGTAGTGCCGGTATTCGCCAGCGCCTTCAAAATAACCCACGCCGATTTCCCAATAGCTGTCGGAAAGAATATTATGGCGGTGATCGGGGCTATTCATCCAACCTTCAATTGCCATCTCAGGCACGCGCTGCCCGGCAGCGATGTTTTCCGCCAGCGCTTGCCAGTTGGTGTAAAAGCTCTCGATGCGGTTCCACGTGTCGCACACTTCCACTTCTTCACCAAAAGAGACGTTCATGGTATTGTGGTTGAAGTAGTTGTCCACGCTCATATCGGCGGCATGGTAGCGCGCGGAGTTGTTCAGCCCATTCACACGCTTTAGCGGCCCTAATCCAAATTTCATGCGGATCTCGTTGGTCTGTTCGACAACCGCCTGTTCAAATTCATTATTCACCGACGGAACGATCGTGCCCCCGCATCCCACAAAGCCATCTGGCCCAGAGACTGGAATCGGGGGTGTTTCGATCGTGGCGGACTTTGGAAATACGCGCGTGGAGATGGTGGTGGACGAGCACGCCATCACGATCAGCAGGACAACTGCGACAACAAAAAATGTCTTCATCCTAACAATCTTACGACAGATGAAGAAAATACGGGTATAGGGGATTCCCCGTTTTGGGCCGAGGGACTTATCCTTTTGGATATTTTAAGATAGGCTGGCCTGTTTTCTGGCTTTACGATCGATCCATAGCGCGATCGAGGCGACACTTGCAGACGCCAGAATGACAAACGCGGCCAACCGGTACGTACCGTTTACCCCAGCGATCAGCGCAGCGGGCGGAGCCGTGGTGGCGTCGGTGCCGGGGGGCAGCCCGGCGAACGCCAGCACCAGCGAGGCGAACAGCGCGCCCATCAGTGGCACGCCGGTGGTGCTCCCCAGCGTGCGAGAGAGCGACATCAGCCCGGAAGCCACACCCAGCCGGTCGCGGGGGGCGCTGCCCATAATGGCGCTGTTGTTTGGTGATTGGAACAACCCCAATCCCAGGCCAAACGGCAGCATGCGCAGGATAAAACCGGCTGCTGTCGTATCGGGCCCGAGCGTGGAAACGCTCAGGCAGCCGATGACGATCACCAGCAGCCCAACCAGGCTGATGCCGCGCGAGCCAAATTTATCGGAGAGCGAGCCCGCCAGCGGAGCGGTGAGACCCATGAGGATGGGGGTCGCCATTAGCATCAGCCCAATTTCCTGGGTTGAAAAACCCTTCACGAGCTGCAAGTAGAACGGCAGAATGTAGTTGCCCGACATGACAACGAAGACCAGAAAGCCCATCAGCAGGCTAAGACCGAACAGCACGTTGCGGAACAGGCTCAGATCGATCATCGGCTGCCTGACCCGGCGCTGTACCATCAGGAAGACCACAAGCCCCGCCGCAGCGGCTGCCAGCAAGCCTACGGCGATTGGCGAACCAAAACCGCGATCCTGGGCGAGCGTCATCCCCAGCGCATAAGCGGCAAGAGTGAGGAACAGCACGATGCCACCCGTGGCGTCAAAGCGCTGCCCGGGGCGAACCGTAGAAGGCGGCACAAACCGGCTGACCACAAACAGCGCAATGATGCCAACCGGAACATTGACCAGAAAGATCGACTGCCACCCCGCCAAACCAATCAATAGGCCACCCAGGGGCGGACCAATGGCGATGCCGGTAGAGACTGTGGTTCCTACCAGCCCCAGCGCGCGTCCGCGTTCGCTGGGCGGGAACACTTCGGTGATGATCGCAGCGCCCAGCGACTGCGTGAAAACTGCGCCCACACCCTGCAGCGCGCGAAAGGCGATCAGCCAGCCGACGGTGGGCGCTAGCCCGCACAGCAGCGAGGCGATGGTGAAGATCACCAGACCGAGCATGTAGAGCTTTTTCTTGTCCACCATGTCGCCCAGCCGGGCAGCGCCCAGCATCAGCGAGGTGACGACCAGTACGTAGGCCAGCACCACCCATGAGACCGTGGCAAAGTTGGTGTTCAGGGCTTTCATGAGGGTAGGCAGAGAGATGTTGACGATGCTCGCGTCGAGCGTGGCCATAAAAACGCCCATGCCGATTCCAAGCATGGCCGCCCATTTGCGGTTGGATGCGGTTGTTGTGGTTGTGGTGTTTTGCACGCCGAAATTGTACCACTTTCACCGCTGTAGAGAAGCATTCTCCTGCGGGGTGCATTTCACTTTCTTGGGCAGTTACCGTTTGTTGGATGCTCTCGTGGAGAAACGGAGTTTCTCCACGAGAGCATCCAACAAACGGTAACGCACCCTCTGCGGCGTTTCCAGGAATTACCGTGGTTAGGGGGGAGTTGCTGCGCAACTCCTCCTAACCACGGTAATCCCCAAAGAACTCTACTGCGTCGGAGTGACCCAATCGGCAGGCAGCGCGATGATATATGCCTCTACCTCGCCAGTGCTGCTGCCCCAATTGCTGGTGAACAATACACGGGTGAAATCGGGGTTGGGCGACGCACTCGGATGCACCCAGCCGGTCTCGCTTGGATCGGTGTAGATCGAGTGATTCTGCGCCAGGCGGGCGATCAGCCCATCACTTTTTAGCTCGAATGCCATGATGGTGCTGTCGAGCCAGGAGCCTTGCCCGGGTGCGGGAACGCCGTAAACCGATGCGATGGCCCAACCGGGCCTATCCAGCGCACGCCCAGAAATTTCCATGTTCATCGCCGCAGGGGCTGTGTCTACCAGCAGCAGCGCGCGCTGCTCGCCGGTTTGCAGGTGGTACATCGAGATGCTCTGCTGCGCCTGGTCGTGGTAAACGACCACTTCTCGCCGCTGCGGATCGAGTGCTGTATCGAAGCTGCCGGCGGCTCCGGCGATCTGCCACGCCCTGGAAAAGTCACGGTTGAAGGACACCAGCCCACACAACATCAATTCACCGCTTGCCTCTATTTCGGGGCAGGCAGCATTGAACCCTGCCAGTACAAACACTCCGCTCGGGCTGATTCGCAACCCAGAGAGGCTCATTGGCGCAGGGAAGTGCTGATGAGCCAACACCTGATCTGCCGCGAGGTCGTACACCAGCAGGAAGAGGGCGCTGCCGTTGCCGTCGAGTCCGGCAAGCGCCAGCGTTCGTCCGTCCACGGAAACGCCGCTGCCCCCCTGCGCGCTCACGCTTTCCAGCGCAAGGTTTGGAAAGTCCACCGCGAAGTTGTGGAGTAATTGCTCCTGTTCGTTCACCAGCGAATACCGCAGCAGCGACGTTCCGCGGAGGAAGTACAGCAGTTGCGGGTTGCGTGGATCCCAAAAGACCTCTTGTGCCGCCGCGACTGGGAGCCGCAGCGTTGGCAAGAGCGTTTCGGCATTGTAGACATACCAGTATCCACCCGTAGATTGGATCAGAATGCTGCTGGAGTCTGCGTTGAAGGCCTGAACCCCGGAGCCAGGCGCGTGCATGCCAGTGGAATTGTCAAACGGAGCGCGATCGCCGGTGCGGTCGGTGAGCCGCGCCAGGCACGACCCAAACACAGCATCGTAAAATGGCGCGCGCGGCGGGGGCTCGGATAGGGAGGTGTCAGGGTAGACCGTCAGATCATTGAGGGGCGGGTAGCGCAGAATGGGGCAGAAAATCTCGCTCGTGGCGGGCATTTGGGCGGCGCCGCCGGTTTGGTTTTCGAACGGGGCTAGGCGTAATGTATCAGCGGGTGTGCCCGGCGTGCCCCCCGTGTCGGGAATCGTATCACCGCACCCCGAAAGCCCCAGCAGCAGCGCCGCCAGAATCATCAGGGACGTTCTATTTCGCCATACGGCGCCTGCCCAACCCATCCTCTCCCCCAATCCAACCGGTTAAACCGATTTCTATTTCTTCGATATATGCCCTCTTGACCTGTTTTGTTCCGATTTGTCCGATGTTCGAGCACCTGAATACATTATACGGAAGATGATCTCGCGATTTTATCAAGACTTGCCAGCAATGACCTCAGCGCCGGATAAAGGTTCCGATAAACTTCCCCGTAGAGGCGACCGTAGATCTCCTGGCGGCGCGGATCAGGCAGGGCGGGCGCTCCGGTGATGCGGCGCATGGCTTGCGCGGCAGTTGATAGATTGGGGTGCAGGCCGCTGCCCACCGCCGCGATTATCCCGGCCCCCAGCGCGCTGGCCTCGGGGCTGTCAGAGGAAAACACGGGCCGCCCAGTGACATCCGCGATGATCTGCCGCCACAGCGGGCTGCGCGCGCCCCCACCTACAGAGAGATAGCGCTCTACCCGCACGCCGGTTGCTTCCTCAACGCCCTCGGTGTGGAAGCGCTGCTCGAAGGCAATGCCCTCGAGGATGGCACGGTACAAATGCGCCGGGTTGTGTATCCCCCGCCACCCCGCTACAATCCCGGTAGCAGATGCGTCCCAATACGGGTTCATCGCTGTGTTCCAGTAGGGCACGAGGATTAATCCATCCGCGCCGGGCGGCAGCGCGGCTGCGAACTGCTCCAATTCGGCCAGCGTTGCACCGTTGGCAAAGTTTTCGAGGAACCACGAAATGGTGTACGCGCCCCCGAGCAAAACCGTCTCCAACAGGATCGAGCCGGGCAGCGCTCCATAGGTGGTGCGGAAGGCCATACTGGTGTGATACTTCATGCTGATGGCCGCCGATACCACGGCCGTGCCGAGGATCAGGCAGGCATCGCCGGGCTGCGTGGCGCTGACTCCCAATGCCGCCGCCTGCCCGTCGCCGATCCCGGCGAACAGCGGCAGGCCCTCTGGCAGCCCGGTGTCGCGCTCCGCTTCGGCGGTGATGCTGCCGATCTGCGCACCGGTCGGCAGCGCCTCGGGGAACATGCTTGCTCCCAGCCCAATCGCCTCGATCAGCGGAGCGTTCCACTGCCCGGCGGGCATATCGAACAGCCCGGTGGGGTCGGCGCAGCCCATGGCGGTGGCAAAGCGCCCGGTCAGCCGGTGGGCGAGGAAGGCGTGTACATCCATCACCCGCGCGCCGAGGGCGAGGACTTCTCGGTGGTGCTTTTGCAGCCAGAACAGCTTGCTCAGCGACAGGTTAGCCGACAGCGGCTTGCCCGACTCGCGGTGGATGCGCTCTTTCCCGTAATTCTTATCAAGCTCCGGCAGCAGATCGCCCGCCCGCTCATCCATCCATACCATCGCGGGGAAGCGCGGCGTGCCGTCCGCGTCCGTCACCACAAACGTCTCGCGCTGCATGGTGATTGAAAGACCTGCCAGCCGCGCCGTATCGATCTGCGCGGTGACATGCCGCAGCGAGTCGCGTGCCGCCCGCCACCAGTCTTCCGCGTTCTGCTCGTGCCAGCCTGGGCGCGGTTTGTGCATGGGGATGGATGCGCGGCCTTCGGCCACGGCATTACCGTAAGAGTCCCACGCAATCGCCTTGCAACCGGTGGTGGAGGAGTCGAGGCCGATGACGAAATTTGGTGTGCCTGTCATAAAAGCTCTCCGCTCATATAGAAAATGAACATTCTGATTTCAGGATAGTAAGGGCCTATTTACCATGTCAAGCGCCGCAGGGGCGCAGCTATACGGCATCTGTTCCAGCTAAATCGATACTTCACAGCGCGCCAAGATCCTCACCCCCCGCCCCCTCTCCATTTTTGCTGTTTTGGGTGTGGGTTCGAGCCCGAGCGCAGAACCCGCAAAAACGGAGAGGAGGTGCCTTGTATTGCAAATTTGGCATCTTTTATTCGTCGACTAATCTAGAAAAGGCATCCCCCTCTCCGGATTTGCGGGTTCTGCTGTTCAAATGCCACGTAGAGACACAACAGCACATCTGGAGAGGGGGAACAGAGGGAGTGAGGATCTTGGCGCGCAGTGAATGCTGGATTTTGTTGGAACGGATGCACATAGCTGCGCCCCTGCGAGACTTCTATGATTCCATCACCCCCGCCCGCTCCAAAATCTCATCCGCCGCCTCAGGGAACAGTCCCAGCTCCCAGAGCAGGTCGAGCAGGGTGTAGCGCGGGCGGTAGAAGCTGCCGCGCACCAGCGCCTCGCGGGCCTGCTCGGGCGTGCGGTGTATGGACGCCAGCGAGTAAGGCACGCCTGCCTGCTCAAACGGCACGCGGATCTTTTCCACCGGCGCAATGTACGGCTCCAATTCTGCCAGCATATTGTCCCAGCCGTCCAGCACGCGGTGCAGGTAGCCCACTAGCTCGGCATCCGGCAGGCGTTTTTTACGCGCCACTGCGTTGAAGGACACGGCCTTGTCGCCATACAGTTCCCGGTGTTCCGCCTCGATCTGCTCCAGCGAGGGGCGGCGGCGGAGCACTTCCTGCGGGTCGATTTTGCGCGGGTCGATCTCTTTTAAATGCGCGTAGGCATTGAGCATGATGATCGTGCCCACACCCACTTGCGCGCCGTGAAAGTTCTTCTCCGCGCCGCGGACATGGGTAAGGAAGTCCCAGAAGTGCGAGAGCACGTGCTCCGCGCCAGAGGAGGGAGAGGTTTCGCCTTCCAGTACGGTCATCGAAAGGCCGGAGAGCAGGATCGCTTCCGAGAGCACCGCCATGGCCTCAGGATCGCGCCGGGCGATGGCAGGGGCGGCGGCGAGATATTTGCGCTCGTTCTCGGCCGTCATCTGGTAGGGCAGCGGGCAGAAGTAGGTTCCGTGCAGCAGTTCGGAGAGCTTCCAGTCGGCGTTGCAGATCGCGCGGGCGGCAAGGTCGCCAATCCCGGCATGGATCATCGGCATGGGCGCGTCTTTCACAATGTCCACTTCCATCAGCACCGCGTCGGCGGGGTTGAGGAACTCGCTGAGCTTAATCTTATTCTGCGTGATGGTGGCGGTGATCGAGGTGTAGCCGTTCATCGAAGGCGCGGTGCCGAGGACGAGGAAGGGCACGTTCAGCCGCGTGGCGATCCACTTGGTTGCGTCGCTGATCACCCCCGACCCGGCCCCGATCAGGAAGTCGGCGGTCGGGCCGATGGCGTCGGCAGCTTCGTTGCCGTTCTCCAGCGCCGAATCGAGCAGGTGCCCCGGCTCGGCGTGCATGGCGTGCTTCTCCACCGGCAGCCCGGCGGCGCGCAGCGGCTCGACCACGCCCGCGCAGATGATCGATTCAATGGCCGAGTCGAAAATTACCACCGGTCGTGCGGGTTTGCGCCCCAGCAGTTTCTCGATCAGCGCCGGGATCTGCGCCACCAAGCCGCTGCCAACCTGAATGTGACGGAACGGCACGGGATGCTTGCGCCCGCAGTAAGGGCAGGGATCTAAGACGGTATCGGCCAGCCCGGCAGAGTCGCGGGAGAGGAAATCTTCGAGAGCGGTAATGGTGTTCATGGGGTCTCCAGTGCCCAGTCAACGGCGGCTTCAGCGTGAATGCGGGTGGTGTCGAACATTGGCAGCGGGCTGTCTTCCGGCTTTACCAGCAGGGCGATCTCGGTGCAGCCGAGGATGATGCCCTGCGCGCCCTGCGCCTGCAAATCCGCCATAATCTCGCGATAAGCGTCGCGCGATGCCTCTTTGGTGATTCCCAGGCACAACTCGTCGTAGATCACGCGGTGAACAACCTCGCGCATCTCGGCGGGTGGAATCAGCACATCCAGCCCGTACTGCTCGACCAAGCGGCTGGCGTAAAATGGTTCTTCCATGGTAAATCGCGTGCCTAGCAGACCCACACAACCAATCCCTGCCGCCTTCACGCGCTGCGCGGTGGCGTTGGCGATGTGGATCAGCGGGATCTGTACAGCGGCTTCTACCGCTTCGGCCACCTTGTGCATCGTGTTCGCGCCGATCAGCACGCAGCCTGCCCCGGCGCGCTCCAGCGAGCGCGCGGCATCTGCCATCATTTCGCCCGCCTCGTCCCAGCGGTTTTGGGCTTGCATCTCAGCCAGCGGCGCGAAGTCGATCGAGTTCATGATGATCTCCGCGGAGTGCAGCCCGCCTAGCCGCTCACGCACTACCTCGTTGATGATACGATAATATTCCAGTGACGATTCCCAACTCATACCGCCAATCAGGCCGATGGTTTTCATGATTACTCCCTCCCGCTATTGGTATCTCCTTGATTGTACACCGTCTAGAGAAGATTCTTTACCACAGAGAACACAGGGGTGTGGGAAAAAGTTGTCAGGTTGTGGAGGGATGTGCGCAGCACATCCCTCCAC
>JAEYTI010000317.1 GCA_023434145.1 Chloroflexota bacterium
GTGGTGCCGAGCACCACAAACGCACACCAAACACCTCAAAACCCACCGAATGAGGAGTTATTGGCAAACAGCGAGTACAATCACACAGGAGGCCTTTTATGAGAATGAGTCGTATGTTTGGGCATACGCTGCGTGACGTGCCGTCGGAGGCGGACGTTGCCAGCCATCAGCTTCTGCTGCGAGCCGGGTTAATCCGCCAGCTTGCCGCGGGCATCTTCAGCTATCTGCCGCTGGCACGCAGGGCAATGGACCGAATCGAGTCGATCATCCGGCAGGAGATGGACGCGATTGGCGGGCAGGAGATCAGCATGCCGGTGGTGCAGCCCGCCGAGTTATGGCAGGAGACCGGGCGCTGGTACAAGATCGACGCGGAGATGGCACGCTTGAAGGACCGCGGCGGGCGCGATATGGTATTGGGCATGACCCATGAAGAAGTGGTCGGCGACCTGGTACGCAAGGAGATCCACTCCTACCGCCAGCTTCCGGCCCTGGTGTACCAGATCCAGACCAAGTTCCGCGACGATCCGCGCCCCCGCGCCGGGCTGGTGCGCGTGCGCGAGTTCACCATGAAAGACTCCTACTCGCTCGACGCCGATTGGGAAGGGTTGGAGAAGCAGTACGCGGCGCACTACCAGGCGTACTTCAACATCTATCACCGCTGCGGGCTTCCGGTAATCGCCGTCGCCGCCGATACGGGCATGATGGGCGGCAAGGTCTCGCACGAGTATATGTACCTCACGCCCATCGGCGAGGATACGCTGCTGTTGTGCGATTCCTGCGGCTATGCGGCCAACCGGCAGGTGGCAAGAGTCCAAAAGCCGGATGTGGCAGAAGAGGCCGAACTCGCGGTAGAAAAGGTCGCCACGCCCGACTGCAAGACCATTGCCGATCTGGCCCAGTTCCTCAACATCCCCGAGCGCAAGACGGCCAAGGCCGTGTTCATGGTGGGGAAGATGGCCGAGGGTAACAAGATGGTCGACCGCTTTGTGTTCGCCGTGATTCGCGGGGATATGGAGATCAACGAGACCAAGTTGGCCAACGCCGCCGGCGCGCGCGAGCTTCGCCCGGCCACCGAGGACGAGATCCGCGCGGTGGGGGCGGTGCCGGGCTACGCCTCGCCGGTGGGGCTAAAGGAGATACTAACCGCGAACGGCGCGGTCGTCATCGCAGACGATCTGGTTGTGCGTGAGAAGAACCTGGTTTCCGGCGCGAACGAGGCGGGCTACCACCTGCTCAACGTCAACTACGGGCGCGATTACACTGCCACGAAGATCACCGACCTGGTCGCGGCGCGTGAAGGTGACGGCTGCCCGGAATGCGGCGCTGCCCTGCGGGCCGTGCGCGGGGTGGAAGTGGGCAACATCTTCCAGCTTGGCACCTTCTACTCGGATGCCCTGGGCGCGACCTATCTCACCGCCGACGGCACCGAAAAGCCGGTGGTGATGGGCTCGTACGGCATTGGTGTGGGGCGGCTGCTGGCCTGCATCGCCGAGCAGTACCACGACGACCACGGCCTGATGTGGCCGGTGAGCGTGGCCCCCTACCCGGTGCACCTGATCCGGCTGGTGGGCAAAGGTGGGACCGGTGAGACAGAGACGCTCGCCGACGCGCTCTATGCCGAGCTGGCACAGGCCGGGCTGGAGCCGCTGTACGACGATCGCGACGATTCGCCGGGGGTCAAGTTCAACGACGCCGACCTGATCGGCCTGCCGGTGCGCATCACCGTCTCAGACCGCGCGCTCAAGGCGGGCGGCGTAGAGATGAAGCGCCGCGACCACGCCGAGAAAGAGATCGTACCGCTGACGGAGATCCTGGAGCGGGTGAAGGCGGAGCTTGCCGAGATGGAAGCACAGCAGCGGGTGAAGGAATTTGCGTAGCGATGCGAGGCGGGGGTGACGCCTCACCCCGGCGAAGATCCTCACCCCCGTCCCCTCTCCATTTTGCAAGTACGGCAAAATGGAGAGGGGTGACTTGATCCGCAATTCTGGTTGTTATGCAAGGCACCCCTCTTCAAATTTGCGGTTTGCGCTCATCAGGATGAACATAGAACCTACTAAGCACATTTGGAGAGGGGACGGGGGTGAGGATCTTTGGCGGTGAGGCGTTTTCCAGAACCTAAATGATTAAGGAGTCTTCATGATCCGTCTCGGCTACGCCTGCATCAATACCACCCTTCCCTCCACCAACAAAACCTGCCGGGTCGCCAACGCCACCCCCGACCGGGTGATCGAGCTGGCGCGGCAGAACCTCATTGCCCTGGCCGAGATTCTGCGCTGGAATGATGCGCAAGGCATCCGCCTGTTCCGCATCTCGTCCGAGATCATCCCGCTGGCCTCGCACCCGGCGGTTACCGTGCCGTGGGAGGAGATCTTGCGGCCTGAGATGGAGCAGGCGGGGGCGCTGGCGCGGCGGTTTGGCATCCGGCTCTCCATGCACCCGGGGCAGTACACGGTGCTCAACTCCCCTCGGCCCGAAGTAGTAACGGCCTCGCTGGCAGAGCTGGAGTACCATGCCCGCTTTCTCTCCGTGCTGGGGATGGATCACACCGCCAAGCTGGTGCTGCACCTGGGCGGCGTGTACGGCGAGAAAGATGCAGCCATAGGCCGCTTCGCTGCCAACTTTGGCCGCCTCTCGGAGGATGCCCAGCGGCGGCTGGTGCTGGAGAATGACGAGCGCAGCTACACCGCGGCGGATGCCCTGGCCCTCTCCGCGCGGATCGGCGCGCCGGTGGTGTTTGACGTATTCCACCATCGCTATAACCCGGCATTGGATGGCCTGCCCCTGCGGGCGATCATCGACAGGGTGGCGGAAACCTGGCGCGCACAGGATGGCCCGCCCAAGCTGCACTACTCGGACCCCTGGCCGGGCAAGCCGCCTGGTTCGCACTCGCAAAGCGTCGACGTTGAGGCATTTGGCGCGTTTCTTGCACAGATACGCGATATGCAAGTCGACGTCATGCTGGAGGTGAAGGATAAGGAGCAATCAGTCCTGGCAATTTATGAGCGCTGGCCCGATCTACGGGTTGGGAACAAGGATGGCGCTCCCTACGTTAAATAAACAAGTACAAAGACGTATTGCTATACCATAAAAATACTGTAAAATCATAGAATATCCGCAGTATTGTTATCACAATTACCAGAAACATCACTTCGGATGGGGAGTAAAGGGGGCCTGGAAATCTTATGCAACGTGGAACAGTTGGTAGACTACTCAATCAGCTTGACCGCATCCTGGCACTTCCGCAGGACGTGTTGGTTCGCGGCGCGGTGATTTATTTCACCCTCATTTTCTTGATCGTGCCCGATTTTGTATCGGTCTATTTGCTGATGGATGACGTGTTTGTCAGCCAGCGGCTTACCTCGATGGAAAGCGGGCTGTTCGAAGGAGCGGTGTTGGGGGTGGTGTTTTTGTTCGCCATGGGCATCATCTACGCCATGTCTGCCGGGTATCGCCAGTTGCAGTACGTGGTGGTGGGCGTGTCTTTCGCGCTGGTGCTGTTCAGCGGCACCTTCCTCGGGCAGGTGTCGAACAAGTGCATCCCCGATGGCTGCGACTCGAAGCTGTACTACCTTTCGCTGGGCGTCATCAGCCTGATCACCTTCGCGGCGTACATGCTGCCCGCGCTCATCCGCTTCCGCGTGCCGTTCTTCGGCATCGTCTTCGTGGCGGTGGCGGTGTGGCAGTCGGAAGTATGGCTGATGATCAGCATGGAGCGGGTGGGCATCCTTCCCAGCGGCGATAACATCCGCGGGCTGGCGCTGCTGTTCTTTGCCATGTTCTGGGTGCTGCTGTTCGCCACCATGGCAAGCCCAAAGAAAGAACCGCAGGAACTTTATTAAGATCGCTGTAACAGAACGAGCGCCGGGCAGTGAAACTGCCCGGCGCTCGTTCTGTTACAGCGATCCCTGATGAAGTTTATCCGTAACTGCGCAGTTGCAGGGTCCTTGTGCCTTGAATTGCGGGCTTCGCCCGCCTGAAAAATCTTTTTTGGCGTTATGAAAACGCAAAGCGTTTTCATAACGCCAAAAATCAATTCCTGGGGAATTGTCGGGTTTATTTTTACCTCTTTTTGATTGAAAACTGTCCTGTTAATCGCTAGAATGAAGACCAGGGGCAGAATGTTTACCGATTTTGTAAGGTTTTATCGAATTGGTTGTCGTTTTGCCAAAAAATAACCGCCGGCTGGTATAATTCGGCAAGATTTTTTCAGCGTCCCCGGCTCAAACACAACGGAGTTCACGATAACATCAGGGGGTGTGATTGGTTTTGCCAGAAACATCAGCGGGACGCTATCCCAGAAGAAGAGAAGAGAATGAAAAAGTATTTCCGAGAAACACCAAACCATTTCAGCCTGCCGCGTCGCATTGGGCGGCTGGGGGAGCTCGCCTACAATTTGTGGTGGGTCTGGAACCCGGACGCGCAGCGGCTGTTTACGCAGATTGACCGCCCCTTGTGGGAGCGGATTTATCACAACCCGGTGCTCTTTCTGCGCCGGGTAGACCGGTCAGCATTGAATGCCGCGACCAATGATCGCTATTATCTCGATCTCTATGACCGGGTGATGCGCGATTTCGACGCCTATATGAACAGCGACGACACCTGGTTCCGCCAGACCTACCCCAACCTGACGGAGCAGCAGATCGCTTACTTCTCGTTTGAGTTTGGCCTGCACGAGTCGCTGCCGGTATATGCCGGGGGCCTGGGCATCCTCTCCGGCGATCACCTGAAGGAAGCCTCGGACCTGGGTTTGCCGCTGGTGGGCCTGGGGTTCTATTACACCCAGGGCTATTTCTCGCAGAAGATCACTGAAGACGGCTGGCAAGAGACGCGCAACCTGGCGCTGAACTACGAAGAGCTGCCGGTGGTGCCCATGGTGGACGAAAACGGCGAGCCGCTTTCGATCACCGTTACGGTGGCGGGGCGCACGGTTTGCGCGCGCATGGTGCAGGTGCAGGTTGGGCGCATCCCGCTTTACCTGCTCGACACCAACATGGAGTGCAACAGCCCGCCCGACCGGCAGCTTACCGCTCGCCTGTACACCTCCGATCAGGAAGTGCGCATCGCCCAAGAGATGATGCTGGGGATTGGCGGCGTGCGCGCCCTGCGCCTGCTGGGCTACAACCCCACCGTCTTCCACATGAACGAGGGCCACTCGGCCTTCCTCACCATCCAGCGCGTGCGCGAATTTATGGCGGCTGGCATGACGTTTGACGAAGCCGCTAAACTGGTGCGCCAGACCAACGTCTTTACCACGCATACCCCCGTTCCGGCGGGCAACGACGAGTTCCCGCTGTGGATGATGGACAAGTACTTCTATCACGTGTTCGACGAACTGAAGATGACGCGCGATCAGTTTATGGATATCGCGCGCAATCAGCAGTCGTGGGGCGAGACGTTCTCCATGCCGATCCTGGCGCTGCGGCTGTCGCAGTATGCCAACGGGGTATCGGAACTGCACGGGCGTGTATCGCGGCAAATGTGGCACCGGCTGTGGCCGAAACGCCGCGTGGATGACGTGCCGATCGGCCACATCACCAACGGTGTGCACACCGGCACGTGGCTGGCCCGCCGCATGCGCATGCTGTTCGACCGCTACCTGGGCAACGACTGGATCGAGCACATCGACGACCCCGACCTGTGGGGTCTGGTAGAAAATATCCCCGACGCCGAGCTGTGGGCCGTACGCCGCCACCTGAAGAACAAACTGGTGCACTACGCCATCGAACGGGCGCGGCGGCAGTGGGTCAGCGGTGGATTCCACCCCGTGCAGGTAGTGGCTTCGGGCGTGCTGCTCGAGCCTTACTCGCTGACCATCGGCTTTGCCCGGCGCTTTGCCACCTACAAGCGCGGTAGCCTGATCATGCGCGATGTGGATCGCCTGCTGCGTATTGTCAACAACGCGACCATGCCGGTGCAGATCATCTTCGCCGGAAAAGCCCACCCCGCCGACGAGCCGGGCAAGCTGATCATCCAGGAGGTTTACCGACAGGTGAAGGATGCCCGCGCGGGCGGGCGGCTGGTCTTCCTGGAGGACTACGATATGAACCTGGCCCGCCTGATGGTGCAGGGCGTGGACGTGTGGTTGAATACCCCGCTGCGCCCCAACGAAGCCAGCGGAACATCGGGCATGAAAGCGGCGCTGAACGGCACGCTCAACTTCTCGGTGCTGGATGGCTGGTTCCGCGAGGGCTATAACGGCCGCAATGGCTGGTCGATTGGCACCGAAGAGGATCTGGGTGACCCCTACCGCCAGGATGAAGCCGACGCGCGCGACCTGTACGACAAGCTGGAGAACGAGATCATCCCGCTGTACTACCAGAACCGCGCCGCCGACGGCCTGCCGAGCGAGTGGATCGCGCGGGTCAAAGAGTGCATCCGCACCCTCGGGCCGCAGTTCTCCACCAGCCGCATGCTGAAAGAGTACATGACGCAGATGTACATCCCCGGCATCCGCGCTTCGATCGAGAACCCCGCCCCCGAGCCGGGTGTCGTAGTCACCGGGCAGCTGCGGGCCTTGAAGAACGAGCCGTAAGAGTTGATCAAAAACAGGGCGCTTGCACAAGCAAGCGCCCTGTTTTTGCGCACATCAGGATTTGCTGCTCATGAAGATCCTCACCCCTGCCCCTCTCCGGTTGTGCTCTTGTCATGCTTCGTTAGATATCGTAAGCGCAACCCGCAAAACCGAAGAGGGGTGCCTTGTTCCGCGAATACGATTTGCCAGCAAGGCACCCCTCTCCAGATTTGCGGATTGCGCCAATCGTATGGAGCGTAGTACCACAACAGCACATCTGGAGAGGGGCGGGGGTGAGGATCTTTCCGCTCATTCGCCGTTCTGGCATATACTTAATTCACCCTCATACCTCACGGAGAACACCCCAATGCCCAAGCCTACTACCAAAGCCCAACTACTCTCCGAAGCCGCCCAGGAGCGCGAAAAACTGCTCGCCTACCTGCGCCCGCTGACCTCCGAACAAAAGACCCAGCCCATCGCCGGGGATTGGTCCGTCAAAGATATCCTGGGCCATCTGATCGAGTGGCATCAGATGGTGCTCGAATGGATCGAAACCGGCAAGCGCGGTGAGACCCCGGCTGTACCCGCCAAAGGCTACAACTGGGGCCAGCTCCCCGCGCTGAACCAGATGATCTATGAGAAACACCGCGACCGTCCCCTGGAGGAGATCGAGGCGGCGTTCCTGCGCAGCGACCAGCAGGTGCGCGACGTAGTTACTGCGACTGACGAAGCCGATCTGCTCAAGCCAGGGCTGTACAAATGGATGAATCAGAACGCCCTCATCGCTTACTTCAACTCCAACATGACCAGTCACTACGTCTGGGCGCTAAAAGAGATCAAGCGGGGGATCAAAGCGAACAAATGAGTGCCCTGCTGATCGGAGTCGATGCTGGCACATCGGGCGCAAAGGCGGTGGTGATGGATCGGTCCGGCAAAGTGCTGGCCTGGGCCGGGCGCGAGTACCCCATCCACACGCCGCAGCCGGGCTGGGCCGAGCAGAACCCGCGCGACTGGCTCGACGCAGTTACCCATTGTTTGCGCGTAGCCACAAAAGAGGCGGGAGTCGATCCGCGCCGTGTTGCGGGGATCGGGTTGGCGGCGCAGATGCACTCGCTGGTGTGCCTGGATGAACGGATGGAACCCGTCCGCCCGGCGATCATCTGGGCGGATCAGCGCGCGGGAGCGAAGGCGCGGCGGCTGTCGGAGCAGATTGGCGCAGTTAACCTAGGCGAATGGACGGGTAATCCGCTGGCGGCTGGCTTCATGCTGGCTTCGTGGCAGTGGATGAAGGAACACGAGCCGGAGACCCTCGCCCGTACCCGCTGGCTGGTGACGCCGAAAACCGACCTGTGCTACCGTCTGACCGGCAGCCTGGGCGCGGAACCCTCCGATGCTTCGGCCACGCTGCTGTTCGACCCGCACCGGGGGCAGTGGTCCGCGCCGCTGCTGGAGCGAGTGGGGCTGGATGCCTCCCTGCTGCCGCCAATCGTGCCCTCCCATGCCGTGGCGGGCGGGCTGCTGCCGGAGATCGCCGCCGCGTGCGGCCTGCTCCCCGGCACGCCAGTGATCTATGGCTCCAGCGACGTCTCCGCGCAGGCGCTGGGGCAGGGCATCATCACGCCGGGGACGGTCTCCTGCACTATTGGCACGGGCGGGCAGTTGTTCGCCCCAGTGAATGCGCCGGTGCACGATCCGCTGCTGCGACTGCACCTGTTCAACCACGCACTGCCAAACCTGTGGCACCACGAGGCCGCGATCCTCACCGCCGGGCTGTGCTTGCGCTGGCTGCGCGACGGCATGTGGCCGGGTCAGAACTACGCCGCGCTGGCCGCCTCTGCCGCCCAGGTGCAAGCCGCCGCGGATGGGCTGTACTTCCTGCCCTTCCTGGCTGGTGAGCGGACACCGTGGATGGATTCGAACTTGCGGGCGGGCTTTTTGGGCCTGACGCTGCGGCACGGGCAGGCGCACATGGTGCGGGCGGCAATGGAAGGCGTAGTCTTCGCCCTGCGCCAGGGCCTCGACCTCATGCAGTCACTTGGCACGCCTGTGGATCGGTTAATCGCAACCGGCGGCGGCACGCGCCACCCGCTGTGGCTGCAACTGCAAGCGGATATCTTCAACCGCACAATCTATGTTCCTCACCAGGGCGCGGAGAGCGAGGTATTCTCCACCTCGGATGCGGCAAGAGGAGCCGCGCTGCTGGCCGGGATCGGCACGGGTGTGTACGCGGATGCGGAAGCGGCGATCCGCGAGGCCGTGCGAGCGCCGGGGATCGGCGCGGCGCCCGATCCGGAGCGGGTGGAGGTGTACGCAAAGGCGTACGAGGGCTACGTCCGCTGGGCGGAGATGGTGGTGGGGAAAACCGAAACCGATCAAAGATCGCCCGGGAATTAAGATTTACAAATAAATGGCATAACCCAGGTGGCTGTATCCACCTGTCGCCTGGGGTTTTCAACCGTGTCTTTTACCCAAAACAGGTTAACGAAGATGAGAAGCAAAGCGTGCCAAGGCAACCTGGTTCAGAGGTTGAGATCGGAGGCCAAGTGAATGCCATCCAGCAAGTTCTGCACAAACAGCCAGCCGGGCCGTCGCGTTTCCGGCCCTGGTAGCCACCCAGTTGAGCCACCAGGCGCCAG
>JAEYTI010000067.1 GCA_023434145.1 Chloroflexota bacterium
CGCAAGAGCCAGGTCTTCTCCACTGCCTCCGAGAGCCAGACCCAGGTGGAAATCCACGTGGTGCAGGGCGAGCGCCCCATGGCTGCCGATAACAAATCGCTGGGCAAGTTCATCCTCGATGGCATCCCGCCGGCCCCGCGCGGCCTGCCGCAGATCGAAGTGACCTTTGATATCGACGCGAACGGCATCCTCAAGGTCACCGCGCTCGATAAGGCCACCAACCGCAGCCAGCACATCACCATCACCGCCTCCTCCGGTCTCAATGATTCTGAGATCGAGAAGATGCGCCAGGAAGCCGAAGCCAACGCCGAAGCCGATCAGAAGCGCAAGGATGCCATCGAAGCCCGCAACCTGGCCGACAACTCGATCTACACCGCCGAGAAGCTGCTGCGCGAGCACGGAGACAAGGTGCCTGCCGACGTGAAAACCAAGATTGAGAACAGCGTCAGCGAAGTGCGCCAGGCGATGAGCGGTGAGAACATCGATGCCATTCGCAAATCGACGGAAAAGCTGAATACCGACATCCAGGCCATTGGCGCCAGCATGTACGGCCAGCAGCCCGGTCAGGGCGCGCCGCAGGGTGGCCCAGGCGCAGGCCCTGATGGTCAGCCTGGCGAACAGGGCCCGCAGAACGGCCCGAACACCGGCGAGGACGTGGTCGACGGCGAGTTCCGCAACGCATAATTTATCATACTGCCCAATCGCGGACCCGCGATTGGGCAGTATGGATCGATGAAGATCAAGGGGCCGTCCAACGAATTTGTTTGGACGGCCCCGAAAAACTATCCAGAGACGGTTGTTTGTGTTTTAATAGCGCTTTCCCTTGTGTTGTTTCGTGTGGACAACGGGAATGTCCAGACGAAACAACATTAGAAGTAGATGTAGGAGTTTATGACCCAGTCTCAGCGAGATTATTACGATATCCTTGGCATTCAGCGCGGCGCTTCCGCGGACGAGATTAAGTCGGCGTTCCGCCAGCTTGCCCGCAAGTATCATCCTGACGTGAATAAAGCGGCTGATGCAGAAGAACGGTTTAAGGAGATCAACGAGGCCTATGCCGTGCTTTCGGATACCGAAAAGCGTGCGGCATACGATCGCTACGGGCACGCCGGGGTTAGCGGTATGGGCGGGCCGGGCGGCTTCGGCGACTTTAACACCGTTGATCTCTCGGACCTGTTTGGTGAGTTGTTTGGTTTCGGCGGTATGGGCGGGCGGGGACGTTCGCGCAATGCCCCCCGCCGCGGCAGCGATCTGAACCTCACCGTCACGCTCACCTTTGAAGAGGCCGTTTTTGGCGTGGAGCGTGAGATTGAATTTACTCGCGATGAAATCTGCTCTACCTGCCGTGGGACCGGCGCGGAACCGGGTACCAGCCCGATCAAGTGCACCAACTGCAATGGCACCGGCGAGGTTCGCCAGGTTCGGCAAACCTTCCTGGGCAGCATCGTGCAGGCCACCACCTGCCCCAACTGCAATGGGCAAGGCGAGGTGATCAATACACCGTGCGTCACGTGCCGGGGGCGCGGGCTGGAACGCAAGACCATCAAGAAGGTCGTATCAATCCCCGGCGGCGTAGATAACGGCACGCAAATCCGTCTTTCGGGTGAGGGCCAGCCGGGTGTTTACGGCGGACCGAACGGCAGCCTGTACGTTGAAATTCAGGTGCGGCCACACAAGTTCTTCCAGCGCAAGGGCAATGATATCCTGCTCAATCTGGATATCAATATCGCACAGGCCGCGCTGGGCGCAGATATCGAAGTACCCACCCTCGAAGGCGCGGCCAAACTGAGCATACCAGCCGGTACGCAGCCGGGCAAGATCTTCCACCTGAAGGGCAAGGGCGTGCCATTTCTGCGCACCAGCGGGCGCGGCGATCAGGTCATCATCATCAACGTAGAAGTGCCCACCCGCCTGACAGCCGATCAGCGCCAGTTGTTTGAGCAGTTGGCGCAGACAATGGGCACGGAAGTGCGCCCGCAGGAGCGCAGTATCCTCGATAAGCTGAAGGAGGTTTTGGGTGGCTGATCCACGGTGGGAAAAGGCACGCTGGCTGGAAGTATCGATGACAATTGAGCCGGAACTGGCCGAATCGGTTTCAGAACTGCTGAACCGCTTTGTATCCAACGGCGTAGTGGTTGAAAGCGGGGTCACGTACAACGATGCCGAAGATGAAGGCACGCCCTTTGGCCCGGCTCGGGTCTACGGCTACCTCGCCATCGACGAGCGCATTGAAGAGACTCGCCAGCGGCTGGAAGAGTCGCTGTGGCACCTGGGGCAGATCGCCCGGAATATGGGCTCGCCGCTGCCCGAGCCAACCTACCGTCCCATCGAAGACGAAGACTGGATGGCAGCCTGGAAGCAGCACTACCGCCCGATCCAAATCGGCAAGCGACTGCTCATCCTGCCCGCCTGGATTCCGGAGCCCGAAGGTGACCGGATCGCGGTGAAAATCGATCCCAGCATGGCCTTTGGCACGGGCACGCATCCCACTACCCAACTTTGCATGGAACTGCTGGAAGAGACGGTCGTGCCTGGCCAGGCAGTGATCGACGTGGGCTGCGGCTCGGGTATCCTCTCCATCGGCGCAGTCAAGCTGGGAGCGTCGAAAGCTCTGGCTGTGGATATCGACAATGCGGCCATTGTTTCCACTAAAGAGAACGCCCTGGCCAACGGCGTGCTGGAGAAGATCGAAACCGGCATCGGTTCAGTGCGCGAGGTCAAAGAGGGGCAGTTCTCGCTCACACAAGCGCCGCTGGTGCTGGCAAATATCCTCGCACCGGTCATCATCCGGCTGTTTGGCGACGGCCTGGCCGATCTGCTCGCCCCCGGCGGCAAAATGGTGCTCTCCGGCATCCTGGCAGAACAGGCCAACGGCGTGGTCGACGCGGCCTACCTCTATGGCCTGCGACCCACCGCGCAGAAGCAGATCAATGACTGGGTGGCGATCGTTCTGGAACAGAACTAATCTTTCTCACGAAAGGAAAAGAGGGTTCGCAGGAAGTTCATCCTGCGAGCCCTCTTTTTATTTCAACACCGCCCAGAATTAGCCTACCGGTTCTTTCTGCTTGATGGGGATATAGATGCGCACCGGCGAGTCTTCCGAATTGCTGGTGGGAGGATAGTATTCGAAGTCTGCAGCGTCACTGTCTAGTGCATAGGCCGAGGCGGGCAACCACTGCTGAAAAATATAGGGATAGGATGCACTCATGGTCTTCATAGTGCAGGTGAACACCGCATACTTCGCCGCGGGTAGGGTGCGGGCAACCAGGCCGGCGGGGGTGTTTGGCATCGCTTCAACCGCCATGCCTGCCAGGTAGGCAGAGCCACCTTCCTCACTGAACCATGCGCCGTAATATCCGCCATCCGGGCTAAACGGCTTTACCTGCGCATCAAAGGGCATGTATTGGTTCGCCCAGATATCGCTATAATCCAATTCCTCGGGCTTTCCCCGGGTTAGGACACCCACAATCTGAATGGGGCCGCGTTCAATCATTTCCGGTTCCATGATCATTCTCCTTGCGCAATACAAGAACATTGTGCAAATTCGCACAATATGATTATAGAACAGAAATTCTAAATTTCAAGTAGGGAAATCAAAAAAGGGGAGGTTTACATTCACGCAAACCTCCCCCACCCGTGCGTCTGCTTTTCTACCAGACTCGTTCCAACTGCGGATTTTCTAACGGTTGGCGGCCTACCTTTGCCATGTCCACCCACTGACCGTTCACTTTCACACGTACCACGTCGGCGGTGTAGTCGGTGACAGTGGGACCGTCATTGCTAAATAACGATGACCCGACCGCGTAGATATCCACAGGCACAGCCAGTTTCTCGAATTTGCGAATCTTCTCGGGGCGGAACCCGCCGGATACGACGATCTTTACAGATCGGCAGAAGGCACGCGCCCGCTCTTCCCATCCCGCCGGTATATCCCAGCCCTGCCAGGCAGCATCCAGCGCCTGCCGTACGAGAAACACCAGCCGTGGATTTACCCCCAGGTCCAATGTAGGATCGCCCAAAGGAGCTACCGACTTATCCCGCAGCGAGCCAGAGGTATCCAGCCGCACGCCATAGAGCCGGTAACGCTCTGCCTCTTCCACGCTGCCTGCATCTACCAGGGCGCGGTAGCGGTTGAACATCGCCTCACAGACGATTAACGAATCCTGAATGGAATCATTATTAAAGTCGACCAGGGCAATGCGTGGAATGGAGACTGGCAGCACTTCCGCAAAGGCCAGCATGGCCTCGGCCGTATCGCCCAGGAAAGACGCAATCGCCGCATGCGCCACCGTTCCACCACCGTAGCCGCCCCACCAGTCACCCTGCGCATCTGTGGAAACAAACGTGCCCAGCGTGCCTGCGTAATCCATGTTGAAGCGCTCCACAGCGATGGTATAAGCGTAGCCATCTGCTGCCTGCACTTCGTGCGCGTCAAAGCGAGCCGGGAAGAACATCATCGGCTTGCCTTTGGCTGCCAGCAGCGTCTCATAGACGTTGGTCGCAACGCGGCTGGCGCGCGTAAGAATGCCCAGCGTAGAGGTCTCCAGGATGGCAAAATCACGGTAGCGTCCGCGCACGCGAATCACCGGTTGGACGCTCATCGGATCGCCGTCGGACTGCACTGCGCAGCCATCATGAACGGCCCACACCTCGAGATGATCAGAGGTATCAACAAACTGGTCGCCCTCAAAATACCCGGTGCAGTGGCGCAGCATGGTGAGCGCTTTATCTACGCCGACTACGATGGTTTTGCCGGGGCGGCGGGTGAACCACTGCATTTCCACCTCGATGTCGCCGGTCTTAATGCTGCTCGGTTCGTAACCTGGGGGAAGGTTCGGGCGGCTGCCCTGATACGTATACCCGCGGCGCGAAAGCTCCGTAAGCATGACGGCGATGTTGGTAAAGTATTTATCGCTGTACCAGCCACGGCGCATGCGCTCGATATCTAGCTTGAATGTTTCGTTGTCTAACCGCTGATTGTTAAAGATGCTCATCCCTATGCTCCAATTTCCCACCATGATTGAAATCAATCCGGCAGCAAAATGAGTGTCCGCCGGCATTAGTGTATTTCTAACACTATGGTATTATAGGAGAAAGCAGGGGAAAAGTCAACCGGAAACCAGCCGCCCGACCACCTTTACACAGGGGCGCGTGAACACATCGGCCTTATGCGGGGCATCGGGCAGCTCGGAGGTCAGATCCTGGCCGGGGAAGTGCTGCTGTTCGTGCATATCGCGCCGCCAGCGCGGGCAGTCGGTCACATCGTAGACAATGCCTTCATAGGCGATCAACTTTGGCGCACCGCGTTCACCGTCACCGCGCCGCAGCTCCGCCAGGGTCACCAGCCGGTCCGGGATCTCCACGCCCTACCCCTGCACCGGCATTGGCAGCACGACGGTAAAGGCGCTGCCCTTGCCAAGTTCCGAGTCGACCCAGATGCGCCCGCCATGGTTTTCGATGATCGACTTGACGATCGCAAGGCCCAAACCTGTACCGGTCATCTCCATGCTGGCATTGGTGGCACGATAGAATTTGTCAAAGATGTATGGCAGATCCAGCGGCGGAATGCCAATCCCGTGATCGGTGAACTGCAAGATTACCTGATCTTGCTCCACCTTGCCCTTCACGCTTACCACACCGCCCTTCCCCGAATATTTGACGGCATTCCCAAGCAGGTGATCCATCATCTGGCGTATCTGGATCGGGTTCGCCAGCAGCGGCGGAAGATCCTCCGGGAAATCCGTCACCAATTGGATCGAGCGTTCGGCGAGCTGCTTTTTCATCCCTTCGGCGGCATATTGAAGGATCTGGTTGAGGCGCACGTGTTCTTTGCGCACATCGAAGCCCGATTCGATCCGCCCCAGGTTGAGCAGGTTGTCCATCAGGCTGGTAATGTTGTGCACGCTGACCTGAATGCGGCGGACGAAATCCTTCTGCAAGTCGGTCACCGGGCCGGCGCGCTCGATCAGCTCCACGTAGCCAAGAATAGCAGTAAGCGGCGAGCGTAGATCGTGCGAGACGGTGGATACGAAGTCGGTCTTGATGCGGTCGAGCTTCTTCAGATAGGTGATATCGTGCATGGTGAACACGCGCCCCACCCCTGAAAGCGGCGCTGCCATCACGCTGTAAACGCGATCTTCCGCCGGGCTTACCTCGGTGCGATTGGAAAGACTGCCGGTATGGATACCCGCGAGTTCCTGCATCTCTGCCTGCGGGAAGATCTCATGGAACAGCTCTCCAACGAGATTGCGCGCCGGCTCGATAGCAAAGGCGTCACGGGCGGCCCTGTTTACCATTCCCAACCGTTGATCTTGCCCTACAACCACCACGCCATCCTGAATACCAGAAAGGATCGTCTCCAGCCGGTTGCGCTCAGTGGTGGTGTTAGCGTACAGGCGGGCATTGTCAATCGCAATCGCCGCGAAGCCTGCCAGAGTCGTCAGCAGTTTGACGTGGCGCTGGGTAAGCGGCAGGTGGCTGTGGCGGTTATCCACACCCAGCACGCCAAACACGTGCCCATGCAGTGAGAGCGGCACGTACAGCAGGCTCTGCACCAGGTACGAAGTTTTGATCTTCTGCGGGGCGCTCTCGTCCATCAACACCGGCTCGCCTGTGCGCACCACCTGCCCTGCCAGGCTGTCCGTCACCGGCAGGCGGAACGTGCGCACCAACTCTTCCTGGAAGTTCCGCGATGCGCGGATGTACAGCTCGCCGGTTGCCTCGTCAAGCAGCAGCAGGCTGCCCTCTTCCGCACCGGTCAGCTCTACCGCCGCGGCGACCACAGCAGACAGGGTACTATCCAGCTCCAGCGAGCCTGTCACCTGACGGCTGAGGCGCATCAGCGTCTCCATCTCGTCCATCTGGCGCTGGAGCGTTGAGGTAAAGCGGCGGGCTTCGAGCAGCAGCGCGTCTTTGCGACGCTTGGTAAGGTCGAGCGTGCCGCGTACGGTGCGCAGGATATCATCCGTGCGCATGGGCGGAGCGATGATGTCCGCCACGCCGTTCTGCATTGCCTTGCGCGCCAACTCGATGGATTCCTTACTGGCAAACAAGATCACCGGGATGGCGGGAACCCGCCGGGCGAATTCCGGCGCAGCTTCCAACCCCAAACCATCGTTCAGCTTTTCCGCCAGGATAACCAGAGAAGCACCAATCATCGAAGCCTGGCGCAGCGTGGTTGCCCAATCCTCATAGAGGGTGACGTTATAATCGGCATTGCGCAGAACGCGGTCTAGCAGGTTTGCAATTTGCGGGTCGCTCGCCGCGACCAGAATATGATCTTGATTGCTCAGCATAAACCCAGCCGTCTTTTAAGGATAGAATACACATACGCCCATCGATCCCAATAAAGTTCGATCAGCTTTTGTGATTGGATGCACGGTTGACCCAGCGGAAAAGCACAAAAGGGCTACCGTAATTTTATTGCAAAATGGGCCTGCCCCGCTGTGGAATTGCTTACAAAAACCTTACGCACGAGCCAGCGGCAAGAAAATATGCGCATCCGTACTGCGAGCGGAGTGGCTCTCCAGGACCATCTTACCGCCGTGGCGGATGGCAATTTCACGCACCAGGCCAAGCCGGACGGTCAATCCGCTAAACCTGCCGGGCACCGGCTGCGGGTCCGTATCCGCAAAGACGCGTTCCACATCCTTGGTGTTCAGTGCCCGCCCGCTGCGCACGCTCAGGCGCGCCTGGTTGTCGGTGGTCTTCTCCAGGCGCAGCGAAACGCTCCCGCCCGCCGGCGTATGCCGGATGGCATCGCCCAGCAGGCCATCGAGCGCCTTCGCCATCAGATCGCCATCAACCAACACCAACACGCTGCCAGAAGGCAGTTCTGGGGTGATGTTCACACCACAGCGCTGGGCATAGGGCTGAAGCCGCTGCACGCTCTGCTTCGCCATCTCCACCAGATTCGCCTGCACGCGTTCGTGGGTGACTTTTTGTGCCGCGCCGGAGGGGATCGCCTCAGAAATTTGCATCGCGGAGGTCAACCCCTCCTGGATCACGTTGATGAGCTGGCGTTGATCGGGTCGCCAGCGCGCGGTTGCGTCTCTGCCTAGCTGTTCCAGGGCGGCCAATCCTGCCGCGGACGGCCCGGCGAGCTCGCGTTTCACCACCCGCAGCAGGTCGTTATTGACCCGCTCGGCCACCTGCGAATTTTCCGAGACCTGCTGCAGCGCCCTGGCTCGATCTTCCGTCGTGCGGAACAGGCGCGCGTTCACCAGGGACACAGAAGCGTAATCGGCCAGCGCGCCAAGCAAGTTCTGCTCGCTGGCGCCAAAAGGCGCGGGCTGGCGGCGCATCATCACCAGCAGCCCAATCACTTTTTTCTGCACTTTGATCGGCACAATTAACGCCGACTGGCCCAGGCTGGAGATTTTAAAGCGCCGAATCGGCTCGCCGTGGATGGTCAGTGTTTCGCCGGACATTGCCACCAACGAACTGATGCCATCATCCCAGGGCTGGTGCAGGCGCACGCCCAGCGAGGAGGGCAGATTGTGCATCGCGGCAACCACAAAAGGCCGTTCGTCATCACGCAGCAAAAACCATCCAAGATCCGCCTGTGTGATTCGCGCGGCGCCTTCCAAAATCTTTTCCAGCAGGTCGCCGTGATCGGTGACCGAATTCATAGCCTTACCCAGCGCAAAAAGCGTCGTCAGCTCGCGCACGCGCGACTGAAGCTCCTGGTTGGTGGCCTGTAGCTGCTGTGCGAGCCGCTCGCGCTCGCGCCGCTCGTGCACCTGTCGCAGCACGCGGTTCACCGCGTTGACCACTTCCGCTTCGCGGGCGGGCAGCAACAGATAATCTGCCGCGCCCAGCCGGAAGGTCTGGATGATATCGGCTTCTGAGCCGCGCTGTGCAATCACAATCAGCGGCGTCTGGATGCCTTGCGAGGCAAGCGCCACCATTAAATCTTTGCCACTGAGACCGGGCAAGTTCAGGTCTGCCAGAATCAGGTCTGGAGACCACTGCAAGGCTCGGGCAATCGCCGAAGTAGCATCGGTAGCAATTTGCACCTGATAACCCACTGCCTTCAGCGCCTGCCTGCCGATCAAATCGCTGATCACCGGGTCACTTTCGACAATGAGAATTCGATCTCGAACAACAGCGGTATCGCGCGGATTGGCCATGATTTAATGATAGCATGGATCGCGGCAAACGACATAGAAAACAGCACCCGTGTGCGTGTTTTTTTGCCAAAAGCGGGCTATGATAGATGCATCATCAGGGAGCCGCCATGGTCTTGATAAAAAAACTCCTCTTATGCCTGCTCGTCGCCGCACCAGGATGCCTATGGGCAGCGCTGGGTGTTTTGCATTATCGCGGCGAGTATTTCTTCACCACGTATATGGCGGGCGGCGCGGTCTTCATCGTCTTCGCAGTGCTGGCCATGTTCGTATTGTCAGGCATCTCCTGGCTGCGCGCCGCGCGGATCAGGGCGGCATTGGCAGTCGCGGGTGCTGTGCTTTTTGGGTGGCTGGCTGCACTGCCAGTGATGGCCATCCTCAACCTGACGCCTTTGTGCGTGGGCGCCAATAACGGGGATGGAGTCAATGATGCAGGCCTGTGCATCGGCTATGTAATCCTTTACGCCGTAGTTTTCACCCCATTAATTCTGCTCGGATCGATCCCCCTGGCACTGATCGCCGCTGCCCTTCCGCCTGGCACCCATTCTGCCAAGAAGGTCAAGGCTCTATAAGAGTCGTATAAGACCTTGATCCCCTGGCTTGACTCTACATGACCCGCTGGAATACAATGGACGGTATGGAGTATAAGGATTATTACAAGGTCCTGGGGGTTGAACGCGGCGCAACCGATGCGGAAATTAAAAGCGCCTTTCGAAAGCTCGCGCTCCAGTACCACCCAGATCGAAATCCCAATAATAAACAGGCCGAGGAGAAGTTCAAAGAGATCAACGAGGCCTATGAAGTATTGAGCGACGCTGAAAAACGCGCCCGCTACGAACAGGTCGGCGACTCGTACTCGCGCTGGCAGCAAGGCGGCACTCCGGGTGGCTTCAACTGGGGCGAATGGACCTCGGCGCAAGGTGCGCCAGGCGGAGGTAATGTTCGCTTCAACGTGGAAGACTTGAACGAAATCTTTGGTGGAGCCAGAGGAGCTGGCGACAGCCCCTTCTCCGACTTCTTCCAAACGATCTTCGGCGGGATGGGCGCGCAGGCCCGGCGGACAGCGACCCAGCAAGCAGGGCGCCCTGGCACCCGCTTCCAGCAGCCAACTTACCAACAGGAAGTGCAGATTACGCTGGATGAAGCCTACCGCGGATCGGAACGCACAGTGATGGTGGATGGACGCCGGCTGCAAATGAAGATCCCGGCAGGCGCGCGCTCTGGCACCAAGATTCGCATGGCAGGCGCCGGCCCGGCCGGCGCCGATGGTCAGCCAACCGACCTGTATCTGGTGATTCAGGTGGCCCCGGACCCGCGGTTCGAACGACAGGGGGATGATTTATATACCGACGTTTCAATTGATCTGTACACGGCAGTGCTGGGTGGTGATGCACGCGTTCCAACACCCGAGGGGACGGTTCTGCTCACCATTCCTGCCGGCACACAACCCGGGCAGACCATTCGTTTGGGCGGGCGCGGGATGCCAAACCTGCGCGCCGCAGCTAATCGCGGTGATCTTTACGCGCGCATCAAAATCACGATCCCGCGCAACCTGACTCCAGAGCAGCGCCAGCTCTTCGAGCAGCTCTCGAAGACGCGCTAGCCGAGCAATCAACCCACTCTATACCCTTTAACGTTATCGGAAGGCTGCCATGAAACGCATCATTCCCCTGGTTTTGCTTAGTTCCACACTGGCGCTCAGCATGATCGCTTGCCGTCTTTCAGCTCCGGCTGAAGTAGTGAACCGCCAACCCCAGCAACCTCAGCCCGTATCTACCATCGTAATCCCCCCACCCTCTCAGAACCCGATCCCAGCAGCACCCTTAGACCTGGAATATCAGGATACCTTGCTGACCACGCTCTATGAGCGGGTAAGCCCCGGTATTGTCAGCATACAGGTGCTTAACCAGGTGGGTGGCAGCCTGGGCTCGGGCTTTGTGTTTGACAAAGAAGGCCACGTCATCACCAATTATCACGTAGTGGAAGGTGCGGAGGATCTGGAAGTCGACTTTCCATCCGGATTGAAGGTGCGCGGCGAGGTCATCGGCACCGACCTGGATTCTGACCTTGCCGTGATCCGCGTGCAGGCGCCCCCCGAGGCCCTCTTCCCTCTGGAAATTGCCAACTCAGACGAATTGAAGGTTGGGCAAACGGTAGTCGCCATTGGCAACCCATTTGGCCTGTCTGGTACCATGACCTCCGGCATCGTCTCTGCGCGCGGACGCACGCTCGATTCGATGCGCTCAACCGCCGATGGACGGCCCTTCTCAGCCGGCGGCGCAATCCAAACAGACGCTGCGATCAACCCCGGTAACTCGGGCGGTCCCCTGCTGGATCTGAAAGGCCGCGTGATCGGCGTGAACCGCGCCATTCGCACCACTTCCATCACCGAAGAAGGCTCGCCTTCCAACAGCGGCGTTGGGTTTGCCATTCCATCCAACATTGTCCGGCGCGTTGTGCCCGTGCTGATCGAACAGGGCGCGTATGACTATCCCTACCTGGGGATGAGCAGCAGCCCTGAGATCTCTTTGATGGAACAGGAAGCGTTGGGGCTGCCACAGGCGACCGGAGCATACGTCACCGATGTGGTGCCCGGCGGACCGGCTGCTGAAGCCGGAATCCGCGGCGGAAGCCGCCCAACCAACATCCCTGGTTTGCAAGCCGGCGGCGATCTGATCATCGCCGTAGATGGTCGACCGGTGCAGGTCTTTGGCGACCTGCTGACCTACTTGATGGAAAACAAAAGTCCGGGCGACCAGTTAGTCGTCACCGTTCTGCGCAATAATCAACAAGAGGAGGTGGTGATAACGCTAGGCAAACGCCCCTAGCACGCTGCTCGATGAACGAGGTAAACCGCCAACCGCCGCCCCACCATAGGCGCAGGTACCGTCGTTTACCTCTTGCAGTTCGCTTTAATCCGGGACGCGAAGGTTTTACCTGTATTCGGCGGGCTGCCCAATACCTTAACAACCACATAAGGAGGTTGCTATGTTGTCTGAGAATGACCTGCGGGAACTGCTGGACTTCAACTCCACAGCACCGGTGATCAGCATTTACCTGAATACCGATCCTTCACTTGGGAACGCGGACACGCATAAACGCCAACTGCGCAGCATGATCAAGGAGATCAACCTGACCGATGACGTTACGGCAATCGAAAAGTTCTTCAGCCACGAATATAACTGGTCTGGACGGGGCGTCGCCGTCTTTTCGTGCAGCCCCGAAAACTATTTCCGCGCCTACCCGCTTGCAGTTCCTGTACGCAACCTTGTTCACATTAGCGATCGACCGAGTGTAAAGCCCCTCGCCAACCTGCTCGACAACTACGGCGGTTATGGGGTGGTCCTTGTCGATAAGCAAGGCGCTCGTTTATTCTCCTTCCATATGGGCGATCTGCGCGAACAGGAGGGCGTGCTGGGTGAGTCAGTCAAACGTGCCAAACACGGCACGGGGGGCTCGTCGGTGCCCGGACGGCGCGGATCCAATCTGACAACTCGCTCGGTGGATGAAGTGGTGGACCGCAACATGAAAGATGCGGCCGACTTCACCGTCCAGTTCTTCGAAGAGAATCACGTCCGCCGCGTGCTGATTGGCGGCACGGACGAAAATGTAAAAGCGTTCTGCCACGTGCTGCCCAAAGCCTGGCAGAGCCTGGTGATGGGTACCTTCCACATGAGCATGACAGCCGCGAAAGATGAAGTGCGCAGCCGCGCGCTCGAGTTAGGAATCGAGGCTGAGTCGGAACGTGAAACACGCATGATCGACCGGATGGTAACCATGGCCAAGAAAGGCACCGGCGCGGTGGTGGGGCTGGAAGAGACGCTCCAGGTCGTCACGCAGGGCCGCGTGCAGACACTGATCATCAGTGACGGCTTCCGCAAAAATGCCTTCCGCTGCAAAAACACCGGCACGCTGACCACCAAGCCCGAGGAGGTGTGCGGCGGCGAGGATGACGTTGAAAAAGTCTATGACGTTGTGGACCTCGCCGTCAACCAGGTGATGCGCGGCGGCGGTGATGTTGAGGTGATCGTCTCGCAGAAAGAGGCGATGGATGCAGCCGGCAGCATCGGCGCCATCCTCCGCTACTAGACTTTAACGCGAAAGGTGGGGTGATTGATCACCCTACCTTTCGCTGTTTTCAACAAAAAATCCATTGTATGGGTTGTTGAGTGGGGCGAACTGTGTTCGCCCCACTCAACATGATTGACCTATTGCAGAACGTTTTTCTCGGCCAGGTCCAGCTCGGTTTGCAGGCGGTCGAGATCTAGCGCGGCGAGTTCTGGGTCGCGGGGAATATCGTTTTTTGCCAGCATATACAACGCCTGAAGCGTCTCCAATTGGCCCGGGTCGCGCTCCTGGAGCGTAGGCAGCACCTCTTGAAGCTGTGCTTCAGATTCGGTCAGCGCTTGCAGCGCGGCTTCCTGGTCTTCCTCTGCAAGCGCCATGCGAGCGCGGGTCAAATCGTTCATCGCGCGCAGCACTGCCACGCGTGCGACCTCTACCTCCAGCATCTCGCTGGCCGACTCTGCCCTACCGTTGGCAAGTTCCAGGTCGCTCTGCGCCTGCTGGAGACCCTGCTCGGCAGTCTCAAGCTGCTGCACAGCCGTATCTCTTTCTGCTCGCGCGGCATTGAGCTGGTCGATCACCGGGCGATAGAGGAAATAGTAGACCGTTAGTGCCCCCAGGCCAAAAACAACGGCGAGCAGCAGTAATGTGCGCAGCGCGGAACGCATGAACCGCCCAAATCGCGACTCCTGCCGCTCGGCAGGAGTTTCTTCAACAACTGGGGCGACATCAGGATCACGCGCAACGCCATCCTCAATGACTACTGGTTCTTCAGAAACCGGGGTAGGCTCGGTGGTTATGGGTTCATCATCGGGGCGAGGATCATCTCGCCTGGCATCTGGATTGGTTTGGGTCATTCTGACTCCTACTTATCTTCCATCATAACGGTTCTGTCTCGGCGATTTTTTGGTTGTATTGTGAGGGGGTTGTGCAACACCCCCCTCACAATACAACCGAAAATCTGGACCATCTGAGCATCTACCTTCCATCATCTGAAGGACGGGTTCGCGGCGGTTCGGGCGGGCGCACAGGGTAAGGTACCGGCACATATTCCACTGAGGGGCGGCGCGATTGTGCCTGGGGATATAGATTCATCAAGTCGTAAATTTCACGCGGTATTCCGGTGGAGATGTTCAGACCCAGCTCGCGCGCCTCTTCCACGCCGATCGGATAGTCGTGTGTCCAGCGTCCGGAGGCCAGCTCTTCTGCCAGCCGGTTCGCCTGCTCAGGCGTGTAGGTGAACGCTGCCAGCCGCCGAACTGTTTCCTGCACCTGCCGGATGGCCTTGCGCGAGATATCGGCCAGAATGAGTGTCTGGTCGTCGATCTCGCTGGGCGGTTTCTGGTTGAGCACCGAGAGGATTGAAACTGCCGGGTACTGCCCCAACTGCGGATCCACCGGCCCCAATACAGCGTTCTCATCCATCACCACTTCGTCGGCGGCAAGGGCAATCAGCGTGCCACCCGACATGGCGTAGTGTGGCACGAAAACAGTCACCTTGCCGGGGTGGCGCGTGAGCGCGTTGGCGATCTGCTCAGAGGCCAGCACCAGCCCGCCCGGCGTGTGTAAGATCAGGTCGATCGGCACCTGATCTTCGGTCAGCTTGATGGCGCGCAGCACCTGCTCCGAATCCTGAATATCGATGTAGCGAGCCAGCGGAATGCCGAGGATGGAGACACTTTCCTGCCGGTGAATCAGCGCGATCACCCTCGATTTGCGTTTGTCTTCCAGGGCACGGAAAATGCGGAAGCGCGCGGAATTCACCATGCGGCGTTGAATCACCGGGATGATTGCGGCGATCAGGAACAGTATCCAAACGATATTGAGAAACTCCATTACCCCTCCTGCTATGCATTCTGCGTCCCAAGAACCGGATATCAGGCGCAGAATGTCGATAATCATAGTATAGCAGGAACGAACAAGCCTGGAGGCTCTTTGGGTGTTGCCGTGGGTTTTTTGGAAAAA
>JAEYTI010000155.1 GCA_023434145.1 Chloroflexota bacterium
TTGTTTGTTGTTGTGCGGGCGCTCTGCGCCCGCACAACAACAAACAACTGTTATAATTCCATCTGTGAGCCTCCAGGTTGCCGCCCATCAGGTTGAAAAATACACTGTCAGCACCGACGTATACGAAGGTCCATTGGACCTGCTTTTGCAGTTGATCGAGCGGGCTGAGCTGGACATCACCACGCTGGCACTGGCGCAGGTGACCGACTCGTACCTGGCACACATGCGGCAGATCCAGGAGCAGAGCGCGGCGGAGGTCTCGGGCTTTTTGGTGATCGCGGCGCGGCTGGTGCAGATTAAATCGGCGGCCCTGCTGCCCCGCCCCTCGATCGACTACGTGCCCGAGGAAGAAGACTCAGCCGAGGCGCTGGCGAAGCAGCTTATCGCTTACAAGCGGTTCAAAGAGCTGGCCGGGGTGCTGCTCCAACGCGAGTCTGCCGGTATGCACACCTACCTGCGCGTCGCCCCTCCCCCCATCAAAGTGGAAGCCCGGCTGGATCTGAGCGGAATCACAGCCAAAGATCTGGTGCAGGCGGCGCGTGAAATCTTTTTTAGCAAGCCCGACCTACCCGCGCTGAGCCGTGTGGTCGCCGCCCCGCGCGTGACGATCCGCGAGAAGATCCGCACCATTGTGGATGCCTTGCGCAGCATCAACAAACCCACCTTCCGCAGCTTTCTCAAGCGGCGCGGCGACCGGCTGGAGATCGTGGTCACCTTCCTGGCCATGCTGGAGCTTATCAAGCGGCGCATGGTGGAGGCCAGCCAGTCCGATCTGTTCGGCGAAATCGAGCTGCGCGCTACCGGCGATCTTGACGCAGAAGAAGATACCAAACTAGAGTTCATCGAATAAAAAAATCCACCGGGCGGTGGATTTTTTTATTCGATGAACTCTACACTTCCTGGTCGTCCAATTCTTCCTCATCCTCGTCATCGTACATGCCGTAGGGCAGCCGGCCTGCCAGCCAGACGATCATCAGGCGCAGATCGTTGTCCTCGGGCTTGTCGTCCGGGTACATCTCGGCGTAGGCCTGTCCCAGCACGTCATAATCCTGCCCTTCCGGCCACTTGACCAGAAAGCCGGGGACCTTGGTGCGGTCGGTGTCGGGCGGAAGCAGCTCCCATTCGCGGGCCTTCAGAAAGTCATAGACCTTCTGCGCCAGCTCGGCGTGCAGCTCGGACCAACCCTGCAGCACGTGCCCGGCAAAGTCCTTATTGCGCTCGAAGATGGTGACGGAATTGCGCGCCTTCACCCGCGCCGGGGCGAGCAGGCTGTTGCGGAAGCCCTGAACCTGCACGTGGCGCTTGACGGTGCTGTTGATGGCCGATTTGCGCTCGTTGGGCAGCTTGTCCAGGCCGGTGAAAACAGCCTGTAGCACCTGCAGCCGGAAATCCGGCAGCATAAATTCATTGATGGCATTAAAGGGGAGGAATTGAACCTGTTTGTCTTCCATAGCGCATGATTATACGACAGGTTGGTTTTTTTCAACATGTCTACGGAGTGTTGTAATAAATATAGCCGTGCTTCTTTACTTGGGCTGAATCGAAAACCAATCAATATGCTCGTCATTCCGTGATGTTATTCGCACGACATCGGTACCATCAGGTTTCATCGAAAATAATGCACTGGAAACAACGCTTCCCTCCATGTTGACTGGCTTCGCAAGGTCATCCGCCATAACAGAAACAAAGAAAATCCGTTTTCCATCCGGGGACCATTTGGGATCCCTTCCCGAAATATCCAAATCCACATAAGAAGTAAGCAAGGTCCCATCTTCCAAAATTCGGTACATTATTCCATCCCAGCAACCAAACACTATTTCACTCCCATCCGGCGACCATTTGGGTTCGCCACAACCTTCAAGGCCGGGAGTGGTTATAGTATGCGCCGTTCCAGAACCGTCTGAATCAACCATCTGTATTGAATAATTATATGAACCAGATTCGTAAGTGTTATAGAGAATTCTCTCCCCGGTAGGTTCCCAATCAGGATCGTACCCACTTGCGATTTGTCTGGGCAGAATTGGGCATTCCCGAATAGATCCCCCTTCGATGAAGCAGGAAACATCAACAACATATATTTTTCCACAGGCCTCGTATGCAATCGACCGCCCATCTGGTGACCAGGCAGGCGAACGGCTATCGCCTTCCTTATCGGTTAAAGCAATACGATCTCTTCCAGATGACCGCATAAAGATAATTTGAGACGTATTGAGTGCAAAGAGACGATTATAGGTACTGAAAACAACCCATTTTCCATCCTTGGACCATTGTGGTTCATCCCCCAGCAAACTTCTAGGAAAACCTTTCGCGGGAGATCCATCGGGATGAACTGCGTAAAACCCACCCAAAGAAAAATCTCCTCGAAAAGATCGAATGACGATCACGGGCTGGCTGCTTTTTGGCGTGCCTGTACAGCTTGTCAAGAGCATGATCGTCAAGCTGAGTACGAGCGTGAAAAGTTTTATCATCACTCCACGTTCAGCGGATCACTCGCCTCATCGAGCGCAGCGACCTCGTCATCCGTCAGGCGCCAGCCGAGGGCGCCGGCGTTCTGCTCGGCCTGCGTCACCGTCTTCGCGCCGGGGATGGGCAGTGTGCCTTTACAGATTGTCCAATTCAGCGCTACCTGGGCAGGGGTCTTGCCGTCGTGCTCCTGCCCGATGCGCTTCATCAGCGTCAGCAGAGGCGTCATGCGAGCGAGGAATTTCTTGTTGTAGCGCCCCGCGCGGATACCCGCAGGCGGGTTTTCCACCGTATATTTTCCCGTCAGCAGGCCCATGCCCAGCGGCGAGTAGGCGATCAGGCGCACGCCGGTCTCCTGACACTGCTTGAGCAGGCCGTTCTTCTCTACCTTGCGGTTGATCAGGCTGTATTCCACCTGGTTGGAGGCCAGCGGAATGCCCTCACGTGCCAGCGCATCGTAGGCGCGCTGCGTCCACGAGCGATTGTAGTTGGATACACCAACGGCGCGGGTCAGCCCGGCCTGCACGGCCTCGGCCATCGCGTCCATCCAGGTCTCCACGTTCACCGGCGGAAGGGCCTGGTGGATCTGGTAGAGATCCACCTGCTCTAATCCCAGGCGGCGCAGGCTGCCCTTCAGGGCGCGCAGGAGCGCCTGTTTGCGCAAGCGCCAGGGGAAGGGCATAAACTTGGTCGCTACGAGTACCTGCGGCCCCCCCGACGCTTCACCGGACGATTCCTTGATAAACTGCCCGAGAAGCTGCTCGGAGCGACCCTGTCCGTACACTTCGGCAGTGTCGAACAGCGTCACCCCGGCGGCAAGTGAAGCGTCAAAGGCCTGCCGCACGTCATCCGCTGAATATCCGCTGCCATATCCCCAAACAAGGCGGTCACCCCACGCCCACGTGCCGACTCCGAAGTTGACCTCGTTGAGCCACGAATTTGGATTGGGTACATCTGTCATTGATTGCTCCCCTGTAACTAGAGACCGAGCGCTGTGTTGGCCGGTTACCGTTGGAAGGCCGGCGATGCCTCTATCTTACGACATCCGGCATATTCGGGTTATTGCAAAATCATTGGTCTATAGTGATTATATCCGCGAAGCAAATCTGTGAGGCAGCTTCTAAGGCTGGGTTTTCAGAGCTTTCACAAAGTCGAGCGCTTTGTGAAAGCCCCATCCAGAGGGCCATTCCCCGGTCCCTTCCTGCGCTTGCTCCGCAAGCTGGAAGGGGAGAAGAGCGATTTTTGGGGTATGGGTGGACGCGTTGCGGCCACCCATACCCCAAACCCCGAAAAAAGGGAAGCAACTTTGTGAAAACCGTGGCTGGGTTTTTGTGAGGTTTGTGAGGGGTTTACAGCATCTCTATCACAAACCTCACAAAAACCCAAAGCTCAAGCAGTGGCTCTTTAGGAACTGCCGTGGTTGTAGGGAGAGGTTGCGATGCAACCTCTCCCTACAACCACGGCAAAACCCAAAGACCCCAAGCAGTTACTCTGTGACATTCAAATTCTTCTTGGTATAATCGCCCCATGCCCTCAATCGTTGCCCTGGATATTGAAACGACCGGCCTGGATCCCCACAAAGACTCGATCATCGAGATCGGCGCGGTGCGTTTCTCAGGGAATCGCGTCGAGAGCGAGTGGTCTTCGCTGATCAACCCTGGACGGCAAATCCCGCCCTTTATTACGCAGCTCACCGGCATCAGCAACGAGATGGTGCGCAACGCCCCGCCGATCAAGGCCGTTATCAATGACCTGGCGGCATTTGTGGGCGATGACCCGGTGCTCGGTCACAACGTGCGCTTCGATCTCTCCTTCTTACAGAAGCAGCAGATCTTGATGACCAACCCGGTGCTCGATACCTACGAGCTGGCTGCCGTGCTGATGCCAACCGCCAGCCGCTACAACCTGGGTGCGCTGGGCCAGCGCATGGGCGTGCTGCTGCCCGCCACCCACCGCGCATTGGATGACGCCCGCGTAACGCACGCCATCTACGCACAGTTGTACGACATCGGCGCGCAGCTCCCCACCGGGCTGATTGCTGAATTCGTGCGCCTGAGCGATATCTTTACCTGGGGCGCGCGCTGGGTGTTCAGCCAGGTGCTGCACAACCGCATGCAGCAGGAACAAAAGATCCGCCCGATACGCCCAGCCCCCAAGCCCGGGCACGGCACAAAGGCTCGTATGGCAGATCCCTTCCTGCCACCGCTGATCCCCAACAACCCGCTCATCCCGCTGGATGAGGACGAAGTAGCCTCCGTGCTGCAGCATGGCGGGCCGTTTTCGCGCTATTTCCCACAGTACGAGCACCGTTCGCAGCAGGTGCAGATGCTCAAGTCTGTCACGCGGGCCTTTTCGAAGGGCAAGCACCTGCTAGCAGAAGCCGGAACCGGCACGGGAAAGTCCTTTGCCTACCTTGTTCCCGCCGCGCTGTGGGCGGTGCAGAACAACGCTCGCGTTGTGATTTCTACCAACACAATCAACCTGCAAGACCAGTTGGTGAAGAAAGATATCCCCGACCTGTGCCAGGCGCTGGGGCTGGATTTGAAGTTCGCGGTGCTAAAGGGGCGCTCTAATTACCTGTGTCCGCGCCGCCTGGAAGGACTGCGCCAGCGCGGCCCCGACAACGTGGATGAGATGCGCGTGCTGGCGAAGATTTTGGTGTGGATGCAGGAATCAGACAGCGGCGACCGGGGCGAGATCAACCTCAACGGCCCCGCCGAACGCGAAGTGTGGATGCGCCTCTCCGCGGAGGACGAAGGCTGCAAGGCCGAATCCTGCGCGGTACGCTCCTCGGGCGGCTGCCCGTTCTACCGTGCCCGGCAGGTGGCGCAGGCTTCGCATCTGCTGGTGGTCAACCACGCCCTGCTGCTCTCGGACGTGGCGACCGGCAACCGCGTGCTGCCCGAATACGATTACCTGATCATCGACGAAGGCCACCACATGGAGGCGGCTACCACCAGCGCGCTCAGCTTTAAAGTGACGCAGGGTGATGTGATTCGGCTGATCCGCGAGCTGGGCGGGGCAACCGGCGGCACGCTGGGTTATCTGTTCAACGTGCTCGAAGACGTGCTGAAACCCTCCGAACTGGCGGCCATCCATCAGACCATCCACCGCGCCACCGATCTGCTCTTCCGGATGGAGCACAGCTTCCGCGACTTCTTCCACGCCGTGGAGGACTTCTGCGCCGAGCAGCGTGACGGCCGCGCCCTCAGCGGCTACGGGCAGCAGGAGCGCATCCTGGAGCCGACCCGCACCCTGCCGGTGTGGACTAATGTGGAGATCGCCTGGGATGAGGTGCACGAGACCTGCGGTCTGCTGCTGCACTTGCTGGATGAAATTTACCGCACCGCCGCCGAAAAAGCGCGCGGGCGCGAGACCCCCGAAGAAATGGACGATGCGCTCGACAGCCTCTCGGATGGCTACCGCCGCATGGCCGAGACGGATGCCAACCTGCACGGGCTAGTCGCCGCGCCCAACGGCAACTATGTCTATTGGGTGGAGATGCAGGGCAACAACAGCCAGATTTCGCTCAACGTGGCGCCGCTGCACATCGGCAGGCTGATGCAGAAGCACGTCTGGAGCAGCAAAGCCTCGGTGATCCTCACCTCTGCTACGCTGACCACCAACGAAGGCTTTGACTATATCCGCGGCCGCCTCTCGGCCAACGAGGCGGATGAGATCCAGCTTGGCTCACCGTTTGATTATGAGAACGCCGCCCTGCTGTACCTGGCCAATGATATCCCCGAGCCGTCTGATGCAAACGGGCACCAGCGCGCGGTAGAACAGGCACTGATCCGCCTGAGCAAAGCCACCAACGGGCGCATGCTGGCGCTGTTCACTTCTTACGCGCAGCTTCGCCGCACCTCCACCGTCATCACCCCGGCGCTGGCGGAAATGGGCATTATCGTCTACGAGCAAGGCGAGGGCGCGTCGCCCAACACACTGCTCGAGACCTTCCGCGAGGCGGATAAGGCCGTTCTGCTGGGCACGCGCTCGTTCTGGGAAGGCGTGGACATCCCCGGCGACGCGCTTTCGGTGCTGGCGATCATCAAGCTGCCGTTCGACGTACCCACCGAGCCGATCATTGCCGCCCGCTCGGATACCTTCGAAGATCCCTTCAACGAATATCACCTGCCCGAGGCCATCCTGCGCTTCCGCCAGGGTTTTGGCCGTCTCATCCGCACCCAATCGGACCGCGGCGTGGTGGCGATCCTCGATAAGCGCATTATCACCAAGCGCTATGGGCGGGCCTTCCTCGAATCGCTGCCGCAGTGCAAAGTGCATGAGGGCCCAATCCGCGACCTGCCGGCAGTCGCGGCCAGGTGGCTTGACCAGTAGTTTTTGTGTAACTGCTCAGCCGCAGAGGCTTTCGCTTGAATCGCGGGCTTCGCCCGCCTATTAAAGAGGATTTTTTGCCGGTCTGAAAACGCAAAGCGTTTTCAGACCGGCAAAAAATCCTCTTTCGGCTCCCGAAGGGAGCGATTCAACAGCGGTGGCTTATCAGGGCTGTGCAGTTACATCTTTGTTGATTAACGCATTGAGCGGCGGATGATTGCATCATCCGCCGCTCAATGCGTTAATCAACTAGCTAAACCACCAACCTTTGGTGATATCCTCTCGCGGCTGGAGCACTTCTACTCTGCCCGGCTCCAGCCACAGCACAGCCGGGCGCGCCGACAGGTTGTAGTTGGAGGCCATGCTAAGCTGGTACGCGCCTGCCACCGGGATCACCAGCAGGTCGCCGCGGCGAACCTCGGGCAGATCCACGCCTTCGATCAGGCGGTCGCCGCTCTCGCAGAACTTGCCCACCACGCTGGCCTTCATCACCGGGGCCGCATCGGGGCGGTCGGCCAGGAAGGCGGTGTACTGGGCCTGGTAGAGCGCGGGGCGAGGATTGTCGGCCATGCCGCCATCGATGGCGACGATGTTGGTGCCGTCGCCGGTGGTCTTGGTAGTGCCGACCGAGTAGACGGCCACACCCGCGCGGGCTGAGAGCCAACGTCCCGGTTCGATCACCAAACGCGGCAGGGGCCACGAGCGCTTCTGGCACTCAACGATCAGGGTATTGGCTACTGTCTGAATCCACGGCCCCGGGTCGCTCTCCGGCTGGCCGGGCAGGTAGGGCACGCCCCACCCGCCGCCCGGGCTGAGCTCTTCCGGAACGAAGCCATTTTCCTCCGCCAGTTCCATCAGGCGGGCAATCGCCTCCTCGTATGGGGCGGCCTCGAAGAACTGCGAGCCCAGGTGGGTATGCAGCCCGGAGAGGTGCAGCCGCCTGGATGCCATCGCCCGGCGGATTGCCTCGGCGGCAGCTCCGCCTTCCACCGGCAGGCCAAACTTGCTAGAAAGGTGCGCCGTTTGCAGGTAGCTGTGCGAATCGACCTTTACCCCCGGCGAGATGCGCAGCCAGATGCGGGCGGTGCGGCCCAGCCGTTCGGCCAGGATTTCCAGCGTATCCAGCTCTTCCAGGCTGTCGACCACAATGGCCTGCACGCCCCACTCCACTGCCGCCTGGAGCTCTTCCAGCGACTTATTGTTGCCGTGCAGGTGCACGCGCTCGGGGGCAAAACCGCCCCGGCGCGCCGCTGCCATCTCACCCAGGCTCACCACATCCACCCCCAGATCCAGGGCGGCGAGGCGGCATGCATAGGCCGCCGAGAGGTACGCCTTCCCGGCGTAGGTGATCTCAAAATTGCCCGGGTAGTGCTCGGAAAGCTGCTCGCGCAGGCGGCGAACCTGCCCGCGCACGGTCTCGGCGTCATACAGGTACAGGGGCGTGCCGAACTGGTCAGCCAGATCGCGCAGGGTGTGCCCGGCAATGGTCAACTGCCCGTCAGAACTGAGCCCGGCAGTGATGGGGAGGATGGTTTTTCGATTGTCCACAGGCTAGATCTCTTCAGGAATGTTCTCTTCGCCCGATCCGGTATCCGAAAGCTCGCTGTCGTCAAATTCTTCTTCGCCCAGGTCGCCATCGCCCTCTGCCAGTTCCAGCCGGCGAGAGGTTTCTGAGATCATCGAAGCCAGGTGATATTCACCAGGGCGCTCGGTGTCCTCAAAAGCGCTGATCACGACGATCGCGTTCGTGAGCATGTGGCCTGGGTTACGCCAGCGGTGGATCATATTGGCGGCAAAGATCAGGCTGTCGCCGGGCTCCAGAGTGTAGCGCTGATCTTCCACTTCATATTCCAGTATTCCGCGCAGGCAGAACACCATCTCGTGACCCGAGTGGATCATACCGTGCGGGCCGCTGCTGCCGCCACTTTCCAGCGTTAGTAAGAAGGCTTCCACCCGCCCGGCGAATGATTCGCCGCCCAGGCCCTCCATTACACCGCGCAGGAACGGCAGGCGCGTGCGCTGCGAGGCCTTACGAAAAACAACAGGTTCGCGAGCAGGCTCCGGGCGGAAAAAGGCCGTGATCGGCACTTCCAGGGCCACCGCCAGCTTGTTGAGCGTGCTGACGGAAGGCGATGTAAGGCCGCGTTCAATCATGCTCAGCGCGTTGGCTGATAGACCGCTGCGGCGGGCCAGTGCTCGCATCGAAATGGCGCGCTCTTCACGAAGGATGCGCAGCCGGGTTCCCACATCTACTGATTCTGCCTCTTTACCGTACGGGTCCATAGTATTGGCCTCCAACCAGTGGTTTATCCATAAAGGGTGTCCAACTGTTGCATTGTCCACAGAACAGCATATTGCGCAATTATATCCGTTTCATGCTTGTTTTTGTGACACGTGAAGTTATTATACAGGATTGCACGTATTAACGCGCAATCCTGTATAGGATAATTTATACCAATTTTAGGATATTTGCCCTATGAAAGGCCCATAATCCGGCCGGTTTCCAGGTCAATATCGATATCGAAGAAGGCAGGGCGTGTTGGCAGGCCGGGCATGGTGCTCATCTTACCCAGCAGCGGGTAGAGGAACCCCGCCCCTACCGACGCGCGGATATCACGCACGGGGATGCGGAACCCGGTTGGCACGCCCTTGGCATTTGGGTCGGCGCTCAGGCTCAGGTGGGTCTTCGCCATGCAGATGGGCAGCTTGTCGAAGCCCAGGCGGGTGTATTCGGCGATGCGTTCTTCGGCCTCTGGCGAGTAATCCACGCCGTCCGCGCCGTACACTTCCCTGGCGATGGTCTCGATCTTCTCTTTGATCGACGCTTCCAGCGGATAGAGGAAGCGGAAATCGCGTGGCTTGTCAGCGGCGGCAATCACAGCCTTCGCCAGGTCCACGGCGCCCTCGCCACCCAGCTCCCAGTGGTTCGAGACGACCGCTGCTTCCGCGCCGCCTTCCTCCATCGCCGCCTTGCGCACCATTTCCAGCTCGGCCTCGGTGTCAGTGAAGAACTTGTTTACCGCAACCACAACCGGGATGCCGAACTTGCGGGCGATTTTGATATGATGGACCATATTCGGGATACCCGCGCGCAGCAGTTCCAGGTTCTCATCGGTATACGCCGAGTCGAGCGGGCGGCCCGCCACAACCTTTGGCCCACCGCCGTGCATTTTCAGCGCGCGGATGGTTGCCACCAGTACCACTACGCTGGGCAACAGCCCCGAGTAGCGGCATTTGATGTTGAAGAACTTCTCCATGCCAATGTCAGCGCCGAAGCCCGATTCTGTTACCACGTAATCGGCCAGTTTCAGGGCGATCTTGTCGGCAATGATCGAGCTGTTGCCGTGGGCGATGTTGGCGAACGGCCCAGCGTGCACGAAGACGGGCGTGCCTTCCACAGTCTGCATCAGGTTGGGCTTGATGGTGTCCTTCATTAGCACCGTCAGCGCGCCGGCAATGCCGATATCCTCAGCGGTAACGGCTTCGCCACTGCGGCTGATGCCGATGACCATATTGCCCAGGCGCTGGCGCATATCGGCCAGGTCTGTGGTCAGCGCGAGGATAGCCATAATTTCGCTCGCCACGGTGATGTCGTAGCCGGTTTTGCGGGCAAATGCCTGTTCTTCTGGCCCCTGCCCCACGGTGATCTCGCGCAGGAAGCGGTCACTGGTATCGACCACGCGCCGCCAGGTGATGGTTTCGGGATCAATATCCAGGCGCACCAGTTTGCTGCGCTCTTCTTCCGTTAGATCCTCGGGGTTGGTTTTGTTGATGCCCAGCTTCTTAAGCCGCCCCAACAAACCCACGCCGAAACGCCGCTGTCCCTTCTTGTCTTTGGGGCACAGGCGGTTGAATAACTGCTCATCGGTGGAACTGCCCTCATGCAGGATACGGGCATCGATCGCCGCTGCCAGCAGATTGTTCGCCGCGGTGATGGCGTGCAGGTCACCGGTGAGGTGCAGGTTGAACTCTTCCATCGGCACCACCTGGCTGTAGCCGCCGCCCGCCGCGCCGCCCTTAATGCCAAAGGTAGGACCCTGGCTTGGCTGGCGAATGCAGGTGATGACGCGCTTGCCCAGGTGCGCTCCCAGCGCCTGGCTAACCCCCACGGTCGTGGTGGTCTTGCCTTCTCCCAGCGGAGTTGGTGTGATGGCGGTCACGTCAATGTACTTGCCATCGGGTATGTCTTTCAACCGCTCAAGCACGTCCAGGGTCACCTTGGCTTTATACGGGCCGTACAGTTCCAGTTCTTCTGGCAGGAGGCCAAGCTCATCCGCAAGGGCTGCGATGGGCTTCATCTGGGCTTCCTGCGCAATCTCCAGGTCAGAGGGCACTGGGGTTCGCCGCTTCAATGGAGTCGGAGTGATCCGGCGGTCCGAGAGGGTTTTCTGGCTCATGGGCAGTTCAGCTCCTTTTTATCAGGGGAAATACGGGGATTGTGTGTTCGGTTTGTTAGCTCAATAAATGTAATTATCCTCGCGCTTTCTGGAAAATGCAAGTGATTTTCACAGTTGTCAGACAAGTGCAATGTAATCAATTTTCTGATCAAGGGATTATTACGTACTGTGAGGAGATTGCAGCAAACCCACCTAACAGAGTAGTTATTCCTGTACAATAAAATTATTCTTCAAGGAGCACTGATGAAAAAATTTCTCCCCCTCTTTATCCTTCTTCTTGCGGCGGTGACGGTGTTTCGCGCCGATGCCATAAAAGTGGAAACACCCACGTACCTGCCATTGATCTTGAATGGAACCAGCGCTCCTATCCTGGGCGGCTGCGCCATCTTTCCGGAGAATAACATTTGGAATCGCCGGGTAGATAGCCTGCCTGTGCATCCTTCCTCGAACCAATACGTGTCCATCATTGGCAGCGACAAGAATGTCCACGCCGACTTTGGCTCTGGGGAATGGGAAGACTTCCCAATTGGCATCCCTTACGTGATCGTGCCGCCCACGCAGCTGGGAGTGACTATCACCTTTGCTTATGATGATGAAAGTGACCCCGGGCCCTACCCCATCCCTGCCAACCCTCCCATTGAGGGCAACCCAAACGGAACCGGTGACCGGCATATCCTGATCCTCCAGCAGGGGACGTGCAAGCTGTACGAGATCTATGCCGCCAAAAAACAGTCCAACGGCACGTGGACCGCCGGCTCCGGCGCGGTGTTTGACCTGAACTCCAACGCGCTGCGCCCGGATGGCTGGACATCGGCGGACGCTGCCGGGCTGCCAATCCTTCCGGGGCTGGTGCGCTACGACGAAGTAGCCTCCGGCGAGATCAGGCACGCCATCCGATTTACCGCGGAGCACTCCCCAAGTGACCGATATGTGTGGCCCGCCCGCCATAAAGCGTGCAGTGGAAAGTGCAATGATAATGCTGCCCCGTTTGGTACGCGTTTCCGCTTGAAAGCCAGCTTTAACGTCAATTCGCTGCCTTCTCCCGAAGCCCGGGTGATCGCCCGCGCCATGCAGGTGTACGGCCTCATCCTGGCGGATAACGGCAGCAATTGGTACATCTCGGGCGTGCCAGATGAGCGTTGGGATAATGACGCGCTGCGCGAGCTGCGATCGATCCATGGCAGCAGCTTTGAAGCCGTAGACACGTCTGGTTTAATGATCGACCGGAATTCCGGGCAATCCAGATAGCGGCAAAGGATGAACGCAGAATCGAAGATCCGAATTCGCGCAGTCGATCCATCTGACCGCGAATGGGTGCGGCAGTTCACTGCGGCACATTGGGGCTCGGATATGATGATCACGCGCGGAACGGTGCTGTACATCAGCGAGCAGCAGGGCTTTCTGGCAGAAACAGGCGGCGAGGTGGCAGGTTTCGTCTCGTACCACATAGAAGGCGCGGAGTGCGAGATCACCAGCCTGGACAGCCTGCGCGAGGGCATGGGCATCGGCACGCAGCTGATTGAGCAGGTGGCAGAAGCGGCGCGGTCGGCAGGCTGCACGAGGCTTTTTCTGATCACCACCAACGACAACCTGCATGCCCTGCGCTTCTATCAGCGGCGCGGGTTTCGGCTGGCGGCGCTCTATCCCGGGGCGGTGAACGAGTCGCGCAAACTCAAGCCAGAGATCCCGAAGATTGGAAATGATGGCATCCCCCTCCGCGACGAAATTGAGTTGGAGATGGATCTGTAGCGTTCGCTGCGGCAGCCTCTTCCGCGCGTTGACGACTGGGGTCGCTTAGGTTATGATTGCCGCGGAGGCACCCCCATGACCGACTACGAAAGCCAGATCCGCAGAACCATCGAAGGCTATCAGGGCGAACATCAAGCGCTGGTGGCGGCCCTTCCGTTTATCTACCGCCTATACACCCGCTTGCTAGAGTCACCGGAACTGCCGGGGCGTCTGCGCCCGCTGCTGTTGACCGCGGTTGCCTACTTTGTGCTGCCGGTAGATGTGATCTCAGAGGATATCAGCGGCCCGCGAGGGTTCTTCGATGACATTTTCCTATCCGCGTTCGTTCTCGATCAAATTGCGCGGGAGCTTGGAACCTGGCAGCCCATCGAAAGCGCGTGGGAAGGCCCGGGAACAGCGCAGGCGCTTGCCGGAGAGGTGCTGGGCAGCGAGCACGCCCTCATCGGCGATCAGCGCGACGTGATTCTGTGGTACATCGGCTACGAACACCTGGAAAAAGCTATCACGGCGTAGGGAAAGGCCCCATGCGCTTGCCACCTCCTGAGTCTCAAAAGAATAGTGGGCTGTGATATAATGTTTTTGGAAAATGTACCGGCTGGCCGGTTGCCAGCCGGTTTCATATCAAGTGGACCGGCTGCACAAAGCAGCGGCGAACGCAGTGCTTTGAGTGCAGGGTGGAATTTCATTCAGTAGGGAGTGTATACCTTGGAAACGCAAAATCAACCGAGAGAAGTGGCAAATGACGTGGTCGTCAGTATCGACTATACCCTCACCGTCGACGGCGAGGTTGTAGACTCAACAGAGGGCGACGAGCCTTTGCAGTTTCTCCAGGGGCACCAGAACATTATCCCCGGCCTGGAACGGGAACTGGTGGGCATGAAAGTGGGCGATAGCAAGCAAGTCCACGTAAACCCCACCGAGGCGTATGGCGAAGTCGACCCGGAGAATATCATCGAAGTGCCGCGCACCGAGTTCCCGGCAGAAATTCCGCTGGAGCCCGGCACCGAACTGGAAGTGAAGAACGCGGACGGTGAAGTTCTGAGCGCGACGATCGCCGAGGTTGGCGCGAGCACCATCAAGCTCGACTTCAACCACCCCCTGGCGGGCAAGGCGCTCACTTTCGAGGTGACGATTGTTGAGTTGCGCAGCGCCACCGAGGAAGAGCTGGCTCACGGGCACGTCCACTTCGCCGATGAAGGCCTCGACTACGAAGAAGAAGATGACTTCGAAGACGATGATGAGGACCTGATCTACGTTGACGATGACGACGAAGAGCTGCTCGACGAGGACGAAGAAGACCTCGACACCAACAAGAACTAAGAACCTAAAAACCATTGTTTGTGTTTGCTGTTTGTGCGGCTACACCGCACAAACAGCAAACACAAAACAATTTTCGGATAGGTAGGTACGAAGAACCTTGATGACGTTGTGAGAATTACCAAAGCGGGGCCGATGATTGATCACCGGCCCCGCTTTTCATTAACCCAATGCTTCCTTTTCCATTGGCGATTCGTACTTGCCCATCGCCGCAAGGCTGTTCATGCGGGCGCGCTGGTAAAACAACCGCTGCGCCAGGCTGAGCTTGTCCAGCTTGCCGCGCCACATCTCCAGCGAGGGAGCTTGCAGCGCGCGTCCATACGAGAAGCTGACCTTCCAGGGCAGCGGCCCCAGGGCGTTAATCGCATTCAGGTGGGCGGTTGCCCGCTCCGCCGACTGCCCGCCGGAGAGGAACACAATGCCTGTCACAGCGGAAGGCACGGATCGCTTTAAGGTGCGTACGGTTCCGTCCGCCACGTCTTCAATGCTGGCCTGCTTGGGGAAATCACCTCCTGGCAGCACCATATTGGGCTTCAGGAGCATGCCTTCGAGCAGCACGCGCGCTTCGGCAAGCTCGTTGAACACCTCACGCAGCACCATGCTGGTAACCTCTTCGCAGACCGAGAGATGATGCGGGCCGTCCATCAGCACTTCTGGCTCCACAATTGGCGTCAGGCCCTCTTCCTGGCACAGGCGGGCATAGAGCGCTAACTGCCGCGCATTGACTGAAATGGCATAGTGCGTGGGCGTGCCGGGAGAAATGGAGAACACAGCCCGCCACTTGGCAAATTTGGCTCCCAGCGCGCGGTACTCTACCAGGCGCTCGCGCAGCCCGTCTAGCCCCTCGGTGAGCTTCTCGCCGGGGTAGCCTGGCAGCGGGCGCGTGCCGCGATCGACTTTGATGCCGGGGATAATGCCCTTCTCTCGCAGCAACTGCGGGAAAGGCACGCCGGTGTCGGCACTCTGGCGCAGTGTCTCATCGAACATAATCACGCCGCTGATGAATTCCTCTACCCCAGGCGTGGTAAAGAACAACTCGCGGTAAGCGCGCCGGTTTTCCTCGGTAGAAGTCACTCCCACCGGTTCAAAGCGCTTGCCGATGCTCCCCAGGCTCTCATCCGCGGCGAGAATCCCTTTCCCGTCCGCAACCAGAGCCTCTGCCGTCTCTTGGATTTCGAGCTTACTTAACATTGTGTACCTCCACTATATATAATTATAGAGGTGTTTCGGGTGTACGCAAACACATTCAGCCAGGCGCTTTCGAGCGTCGAAGCACCGAGCAACCAACAAAACGAATGCGCCGGCTCCATCGTTCGTATCTAGCAGGAGGTGTTCCGTGTCTGAACAGGTAACTCCCGAATTGCTCAAAGCGTTTCTTGAGGCGTTCAACCGCCACGATCTCGATTCCATCATGAGCTTTTTTGCAGACGACTGTGTGTTTTATATGCCCAGAGGCGCAAAACCGCGCGGCGACCGGTACACGGGCAAGAGCGAGGTCCGGGCAGGGCTGGCAAAACGGTTTGAAGGGATTCCGGATGTCCATTACGGAGAAGACCGGCATTGGGCCTGCGGTGATTTTGGCGTTTCTGAGTGGACGCTTACCGGCACATCGGTGACAGGGGAGCGAATCGAAGTACGAGGTGTTGATCTGCTGGAGTTCGATGCAGGGAAGATCACCCGCAAGGATTCTTTCTGGAAAATTACAGGGTGAATCAAGCCGATTGATATATACTGATATTGTTCGGACTTCGCACCAAAGTACAAAACCTATCCGCACGGAGACCACCAATGGCTGACGCCTATCTCAATTCACTGCTTGGCGATCGTGAAAAAATTCTGCTGGTCACCCGCCAGCACTGGTTCCTGCTGTTCCGCAACATCCTGTTCGAGCTGGTGCTGATCCTCATTACCATCATCGGCGTGACCCTGATCATCATTCTCAATCCGGTGGCTGCCCCGCTGGCCGGGTTCGGCTACCTGCTGGTGCTGATCCCGCTCGCTACGCTGGTCCGCGATTTCATCGTGTGGTCGAGCCACAAGTATGTCATCACCAGCCGCCGCGTGATTCAGATCTTTGGCGTGCTCAATAAAAACGTCACCGACTCTTCGCTGGAGAAGGTCAATGACGTGAAGCTGGAGCAGTCGTATTTTGGGCGGATGTTCAACTTTGGCGACGTGGAAATCCTCACCGCCAGCGAGCTGGGCATCAACCGATTTACCTCCATCGGCAACCCGATAGCGTTCAAGACCACTATGCAGAACGCCAAGTTCAAGCTGAGCGACGACGGGGACGATTTTGGCTACGCCACAGCGCCCGAGGCACACCCAACGATGAACGTGCCGCGCCTGATTCAAGAACTGGACGCGCTGCGCAAGCAGGGCATGATCACCGAGGAGGAGTTCGCCGAGAAGAAGGCGAAGCTGCTAGCAAGGATTTAACGTTTTTGTATCCCCATATCAAAAGTGGTCAGGGTGACTTTGTCACCCTGACCACTTTTGATATGGGGATACAAAAACGTTAAAACTTCACCTCGTCCGGGTGGCGGGCCGCCAGGGTATGGGCGTGGTGCGCGCGGCCCGTGGAGTGCAGGCGCTCCAGGTAGGCGGGCAGCATGCCCTGCGTGTGGTGCGCCCCACCTTCGCGCAGCACGGTCATCATCGGGTCGACGTTGGTGCGGCTGGTGCGCATTTGCTCCAGTTCCCAATCGGCAAGATATCGCATGGCGAGATTGACCAGATCGGGCCGGTCGGCTGCAAGATCCACTCGTTCATGCGGATCTTGCGTGAGGTTGAACAGCATCAGCGGCTCGAGCATCTTGTAGCCGTCGTGATAGGTGCGCAGGCACAGCCAGTCTTCGCCCTCGGCGCGGAAGCGAATTCCGCGCTGGCAAGACCACGCCCCATTGCTGAGCACTAGAAATTCGCGTCCCTGCTCGCCGTCGTTTTTGAACGCCTGGGTGAACGGTATACCGTCCCAGTTCTCGGGCACCTTCGACCCGACCATTTCCAGCAGCGTAGCGGCCCAATCGAAGTGGTAGTGCAGAGCCGAATCTACCCGCCCGCTATCCGTCACGCCGGGCCAGCGGATCAGCAGCGGCACGCGGCAGGTGATATCATCAGCGGTCTGGTGATCGCCCCAAACGTTCAGCTCGCCCTGGTTCTCGCCGTGGTCGGATGTGACGATGATGATCAGATCCTCCAGCACGCCCTCAGCCTCCAGCGCGTCCAGCAGCCGACCAACGTGGTCGTCAGCATAGCGGATACCTGTGTCATAGCCGTTGATCCACTTGCGCACGCCTTCCATCGTATCCAGGTGCTCGGGGACGCGCGGGCAGCGCTGCGCGGTCTCCCATGCCTCATTGTTCAGGCCATAGCCGTGCGGCTCCTGGGTGCTGTGCGGTCCGTAGCCCTCCCACAGTTCGGCGCGCACCTCTTCCGTCAGCCACTCGGGCAGCGGATCGTCGGCGAAGGGCTCGCCGTACTCCAGCGGGGTGCGGTAGGGCGTGTGCGGGTCCCAGTAGTTGACGTGCAAGAACCAGTTATCCTTCTGCGCGTTGCGCTGGATCCAGTCCAGCGCAATGGGAGTCACCTCGTCGGCGATCTCCAGCCCGCCCAGGCCGGGGTTGTATATTTCCTTCCAGCCGGCGTACCACCACCAGGCAGAGTGGCGCTCGCCAAACGGGCTGATGGTCACCGGGTACAGCCCGGCGCGTGCCAGGTTGGGGATCCATGCGGTGGCGTCATACTGGTCGCGGAAGCCGCGCGTGGGGCCTTCGATAAACGGGTCTGCCTGGGTGCCGCCGTGATTGATCACCCCGGTGTGGAAGCCCGTGCGCCCGCTCCACAGGCCCGAACGCGAGGGCAGGCAGGGCGCGTCGGAGACGTAGCAATTCTCAAAGCGAATCGACTGCTCGGCAATCCGATCAATGTTGGGGCTGGTATTACGGTGGTATCCATAACAGCCCAGGTGATCTGGACGCAGGGTGTCGATGTCGATCATCAAGATGCGCATGCAATTGTTTCCTTTCTATGGGTGGGGATACAAAACACTGCGCGAGGGCTCTTCGGGCAAATACAAAACATTGACCTCACAACCCGGCTGATACCGCGTGCTGGGAATGTTTTGCGTTACGATTTTCCCATGCATCCGCTGGCCGCCATTAACCTTGTATCGATAAAAAATCTCCCATGGATGCCGGTCATTCTGGGTCTGTTTGCGATCCTCGCGCACTTCCACGATCTCACCAACCGTTGCCTGGCCTGCGCGCATCACATCCACCATCTTCTGCAGCTCCTTATCGCGCTGCCGAACAATCGAGATACCACCGATCAGCAGGTACAGGGCGAAGGCGAACAGGAGCAGAGCAAACAGCACCATCGCAACAGCGTACAGGCCAAACGCCTCAAATGCACCGGCCAGATCGAGCTTCTGAACACCAATCACGACAGGCAGGAGAACCATATTGACAGCTAAAAATCCGCCGATAAATGCAATCATCGTTCCATTCGCCGCTTCTGGATCTTCCCGCACCAGTTTGCGCGCATACTCTCTATGGAAGGCGCGCGGCGCGGGCGGAGGTGTTGCCAGCGACCTCGGGGGATGACCGTCCTGCTCTTGTTCAGCGGGAAGCGGCCCGCCGCACTTGTCACAGCTAGATTGAAATTCTTTATAGCTCGTACCGCACCAGGGACACGTGATCATAGGATGCTCTCCGCAATGTTATGGAACAGGGTACAGCGTATTCCGCGATGGATCGCCGGGCAGATAAAGCACGTACACATCGCACCTCTGCGGGTAGCGTCGCTGGGCGTTTTTCATCGTAACGGCGCTGCCTTCCAGCGACTCAGCCTCGTTGATACGAAACTCGTAGTGAATTTCCCAGGGGTGGCGGTTCCCGATATCCACCGCTGTGATTTCCTGGATACGGGTGATGCTTCCCATCGCTATCATCCCGTTCCGCAGCACTTCAATAACCTGCTGCTTCTCAGCCAGTCGTTTGCGCCAGGTGATGATGCTATACCCGATCAGGCCCAGACCAATCAGCGCGAATAGTAGAAATACCAGCGCATTCTCCAGTACGAACGCGAGCACTACCGCAATCACAATCACAATGATGCCGATGATCCCTTTCTGGGTGATACCGTATGCTTTGTAATCGCCTTGCATCAGGTAGCGGGCATACTGCTCATTGAACGGGCGCGGGGCGAGCGGAGGCGGCTCAAACGGTGGCGGGGGCCTGCCGATCTGCGTTTCACGCGGTGCAGGCAGCGGCCCACCGCACTTGCCGCAGCTTGGTTGAAATTTTGCGAAGGTTGTGCCGCACCAGGGGCAGGTGATCATTGATGTTCTCCCAGAATGGCGTTATGGATGCGGATAGAGGGTATTCTGTGATGGAGCTTGCGGCATGTAGAGCACGTACGTCTCGCGACCGGTTTGCAGATGCGGGCCGGGGGTGTTAAGCGTGGTCACTTTGCCAAAGCTCTGCAAACTGCCGTTCGGACGGAACTCGTATTCGATGATCCACGGGTGGCGGTTGTTGATTAAGACGTTATAATCCTCGCGCACATCGGTGATCTGCCCGACCACCGCCTGCCCGTTGCGCAGCACCTCCACGATCTTTTTCTTCTCGTTGTAGCGCCAATACAGCAGGTATAGACCAATCCCCAACAGGAGCAAGCCCAGCGGCACGAAGATAATGCCAATAAAGGCGGTTACCAGCGCAATGGTCAGACCAGCGCCGACCATCGCGAACATACCGCCGACGAATGTCAGCACGGCCCCGGCGATGGCTCCGCCGTCAGTCCACAGCATCCGGCGAGCGTAGCTGTCGGAGATAGGCCTGGGGGCAGGTGGGGGAGGGATGAGGGCAGTCTCTGCGCGCGCCGCTGGGACAGCAGCCACAGGCGACTGATAAGGAATAGGCCCGCCGCAGTTCTTGCAGTTGGATTGAAATTCCGCGTAGTTTGTGCCACACCAGGGACAGATTACCATTTACACTCCTCCGAGGAATCGTTTTGTTAAAATATACGGAAGGACGAGAGCAGGGTTTCACCCATTGTATCCCCAAATCGCCGCCGTGATATACTCAAAGCGGCTCGATTTTTTACCTCGAGTGGTTCGAACATTTCGTTCCGGACACGCAAAAAATCCCCTTTCTTTATCGGTACGTTGTACAGTGTGACATGGCCAACGGAGTTGACCATGTCACACTGTACAACGTACAACCAATTTTTCAGGAGCATCGAATGGCAGAAACGACCAAACGGTTGATCACCGCGGAAGACCTGTACCGTTTCCAGAACATCACTGGCGCGCGCATTTCGCCGGATGGGCAGAACGTGATCTATGCCCTGCACCGGGTGGACCAGAAGACCGAGAAAAAATATTCCAACCTGTGGATCGCGGCGGCAAATGGCAGCACTCTGCCCCGGCAGTTTACCTCCGGCGACCAGGGCGACAGCACGCCGCGCTGGAGCCCCGACGGGCAGACGGTGGCTTTCCTCTCCAATCGCGGTGACAAAGAAAAACCGCCGCAGATTTATCTGATCTCGCTGCAAGGCGGCGAGGCCCGCCAGCTCACCAAGATCCAAGGCGAGATCCAATCCTTCGTTTGGTCACCAGATGGCAAGCGGCTGCTGTGCAGCATCCGCAAGACCGACGCGGACGTGCTGGAGCGCGAGAAGGACGAAGAGAAGAAGAAGCTGGGCGTGGTAGATCGCCATTACAAGCGTCTGTTCTACAAGCTGGATGGCTACGGCTACCTGCCGCAGGAGCGCACACACCTGTGGATCGTCGACGCAGAGAGCGGCGAGGGTAAGCAGATCACCGACCACGCGGTTTACGATGAAGGCTCTCCCACCTGGTCGCCAGATGGAAAGACCATTGCATTCGTCTCCAATCGCAGCGACGATCCCGACATGACCCCCGACCGCGACGACTTGTATCTGCTCCCCGCGGATGGCGGCGAGATGCAGAAGATCGGCGCGCCGCTTGGGCCAAAGTCCACGCCCAGCTTCTCGCCGGATGGCAAATGGCTGGCTTATTATGGGCACGAGGGCGAGGGGGTTGGTTACCGTAACACGCTGGTATGGGTGGTGCCGGTGGACGGCTCCGCGCCTGCCCGCGAGCTGACCGGGCAGTATGATATCCACGCCTCGGCCTGGACGATCAATGACCTGAACAGTTCTGAGCAGACGCCGCCCACCTGGTCGCTGGACGGCAAAACGCTGTATTTCCCGGTAGACTGCCATGGCAGCACCGTGCTCTATACCATCTCGGTGGATGGCTCCGACCTGAAAATCCTCATCGGTGAGGGCGGCGCGGTGATCAACTTTGGTTTTGACCGCGAACAGAAGCGCATGGTTTACCAATACGGCACGATGACAGACCCTGTGCAGGTGCGCGTGCGTGAGATGGCCACCGGCGAGACCCGCGAGCTGACCGAAGTCAACCACGATCTGCTGGCGGAAATCGACATCGCCGAGGTGGAAGAGGTGTGGTTCAAAGGTCCGGACGGCAACGACTTGCAGGGCTGGATCATGAAGCCGCCTGGATTCGACCCGGCCAAGAAATACCCGTCGATCATGGAGATTCACGGCGGCCCGATGACCCAGTACGGCAACCTGTTTATGCACGAGTTCCAGTACCTGGCGGCAGGCGGCTACGTGGTGTACTTCTGCAACCCGCGCGGCGGGCGCGGCTATGGCGAGGCGCACACCCAGGCCATCTACGGCGACTGGGGCAACCGCGATCATGCCGACTTGATGGCCTGGGCCGATTACATGGAGCAGCAGCCCTACATCGACAAGACCCGCATGGGCGTAACGGGCGGCAGCTATGGCGGCTATATGACGGTATGGATCATCGGCCATACCGACCGGTTCAAGGCTGCTGTTACGCAGCGCTGCGTCAGCAACTTTGTCTCTATGTGGGGCTCCAGCGACTTCAATTGGATTTTCCAGCAGATGCTGCGGAACAAACCGCCCTACGAAGACCTTGAATACTACTGGGCGCACTCCCCCATCGCTTACATCGGCAATGCGACCACGCCCACACTGGTGATCCACAACGAGAATGACCACCGCTGCCCGATCGAACAGGGCGAGCAGGTGTTTGTGGCGCTCAAGCGCAAGGGCGTGCCGACTGAGTTCGTCCGCTTCCCCAATGAGTTCCACGGGCTCTCACGCAATGGCCGCACCGACCGCCGCATGGCCCGCCTGGAGCACATCAAGCGCTGGTTCGACGAGCATCTGTAAAGAAACGCCTCACCCCCCGCAGCTTCGCTGCGTCCCCCTCTCCATTTTTCTTCGAAAAATAGAGAGGGGTGCCTTTTATTCGCAAACGTATGCGGCATTAAAAGTCACTCTAATTCATTTCGTGTGAAAAATACGTATGGCCGGGGTGAGGTATTATAGGCAATAGAATTGTTATGACTTCCTGCAACTGAGGAGTATTGTCTACATGACCAACTCATCAAAAGACATTCATCCTGAAACTGCCCTTTGGGCGCTCTATCAGCCGGAGCAGGCCCCGCTGCGCTTCACCGCCCGCACTGCCGAGGAAGCCCGCGCGTGGCAGGAGCAGGTTCGCCCGGCATTCCGGCAGGCGCTCGGCTTTACCGATCTGCCCGAGGTTCCGCTAGAGCCGGTGACGCTCGAAGTAGTGGATAAAGGCGACTACACGCGCGAGAAAGTGCTCCTGCGCACTTCGCCGTGGACGCTGATGCCGGTTTACATCCTCAAACCCAAGGGGCAAAGTGGTCCACTGCCAACCGTGGTGGCTTTCCATGGGCACGGCTACGGGGTGAAAGACGTGGTGGGGCTGTGGGAAGACGGCGCAGAGCGCAGCACGCCCGATGGCTACCACAAAGACTTTGCTGTGGCGCTGTGCAAGCGTGGGTTCCTGGTCGCCGCGCCGGAGATCTCCTGCTTTGGCGAGCGCGTAGGGGATTACTCGTACCTGGATACCAAGATCGGGCAGGAGACACCGTACACCTGCCATCACGTTGCCTCATTGGCCTTCCACCTGGGCGGGTCGGCTGCCGGGCTGCGCGTGCATGATGCGCTCAAGCTGGTGGACTATCTGCAAACCCGCGCGGACGCCGATACGGAGCGCCTGGGCGCAATGGGCATCTCTGGCGGCGGGATGCACACACTCTTCTCCACCTGTGTGGATCCGCGCATCAAGGCCGCCGTGGTCAGCGGATATTTCTGCCCGTGGCGCTACAGCATTTTTGGCATGCACCACTGCACGTGCAACTACGTGCCCGGCCTGCACCGCTTCGGTGAAATCTATGATTTGGTTGGGTTGGCAGCGCCAAGGCCGCTGCTGGTAGAAGCCGGCACTCGCGACCCGATCTTCCCCATTAAAGGGGTGGAAGAGGCCGTGGCGAGGGCCAGGGAGGTCTACGGCGTGTTTGGGGCACAGGATCAACTGGAGACGGATTATTTTGAAGGCCGCCACCAGATCAGCGGCGCGAGGGCGTATGATTTTTTGTGGGAGAAGCTGGGCGGGGGTTAGCATAACCGGGTTGGCTCCCCGACTCATCATGCCTGGAGGCTGAAGCCACGGCAAGGACAATAAAGTCCCACCTTCGTGGGACTCCCTTTTATGGAAAACAAGTCTTTATAGTAAGTGTTGGGTAATTAGCGAACTCTGCTTTTTATGTTTGATAGGTCAAAGCCACCTGTACTAGGTAATTCGCCGAAAGTATCTTAACAATGGAAGTTCTACGCCTGGCGAATTACTAGGGTAAAACGCCCGGATGCAGAAGGCTGTTTGTAAAGGTACTTCTGGCGTTTTACTTAACAAAGGGAGCCCCACGAAGGTGGGGCTTCGTTGACTTAGCCGTGGCTTTAGCCGCCAGGCAGCATAAGTCTTAGAGCCAAAGAACCAGCCCCGCAACCTTTTTTTGCATCCCCCGTATATCTTTATGAACGACATAAACAACACGGCTCATTCGGGCCTTACAATACGGAGGATGCAATGGGTATTTTTGAGTTCTTCTTCGATCTGATTGGCGGGATCATTGGCCTGGTGGTTGGCCTGATCGGCGGGTTAATCGGGCTGGTGTTCAGCATCATCGGCTCGGTGATCGGCCTGATCGCCTCAATCTTGGGGTGCATTCTGGTTATCCCGGTCATCATCTTGCTGTTGATCGTAATATTCTAGTCGATAAACAGCAAAGAGGCCGCCTGGATTCGGGCGGCCTCTTTGCTGTTTATCGTACAGGCGCTATGCATTGAGGGCTGCGCCCGCCTGAAGAAAGAAATTTGGGAGTTTTTGTCGCACTTCGTGCGACAAAAACTCCCTTTTTTAAAGAGGGCGCGACGCGCCCTGATCACGATAATAAACTGCTACTTGCGCCACTTGCTGGGATAGCGGAAGAAATCGTCCAGCTTTTCGCCGAAGTATTCGGTGTAATCCTGGTGGAACTCCATTGCCAGGGTCGAGTCGATCAGATCCACGGCCTGGTCGTACGAGCAGGTCTGGTGGTTCTGGAGCATATCCCACAGCAGCAGCGAGCGGTCGCCGGTCTTGAAGGCCAGCAACTCGCGCTCCATATCCAGCCAGTCGGGAAGCACGTGGCCGAACATGATCTTAGGCGGCAGCGGATCCACGCGGATGGGCTGGATGCCCTTGATGTTGACGATAGCGGGCACTTCCACCACTACATCATCGGGGATGCCCGGAAGCGCGCCGTGGTTGGGCACGTTCACCTGGAAATAGCCCTCGTTGTTGTTGATCAGGCCGTCCATGATCGGCACGATCTGCTCGCGGGTCTTCTCCGTCCCGGCATATTCGGTCACGCTGGCGGAAGGATCGTTGGCAATGCGGGTCATCTCGGCGATGCGGGCTTCCAGGTTTTTGACGAAGAACGGGCGGGCAATATGTGTATCCGGGCCGCCGTACGGCTCGCCGAACCAGCGCTTCTTGGTCTCGATGTTGCCGTGATACCACCAGCCGCCCCGGCGTACCGTATCACCAATGGGGAACAGGCCGTACATGTGGTACTGGTTCACCGCCCCGCGCGACATCTGCGCGTCGTGGGTGGAGCGGGCCTGGTGCGTGCGCCAGTATTCCTCGCCGTTCTTCTCGATCCATTCATCAACCAGCGGGTAAGCGTCCTGGCCCTCGTACATGAAATGCGTCATCCAGATGTTATGGTTGAGGCCGGGCGCCTGCCACATCACCTTATCGGGGTCCAGGCCAATCGTCGAAGCGATCTCACGGTAGCCGTAGTGACCGTGACACAGCCCGCACACCTTGATGCCCGTCTCACGGGTCATCAGTGTGGAGCCCTGGAAGACCGGGTTACCCACCTGGATCAGCCAGGCATCCGGGCAGATGCGCTCCATATCCTGCGCCACCGACAGCATGAGATTGAGCTGGTAGAAGCTGGGGATACCGACAGAAGAGTGGTAATAGCCCTTCTTCGTTGCCAGGTCGCGCATCTCAGCCTCGTGTTCGTGGCCCAGCACATACGCGGTGTTGATGACAAAGTCCGCACCTTGCAGCGCTTCTTCGCGGTTCATCGTTTTGTCAAAGGTTAGCTGCGAGCCAAACTCTTTGGCATAGCGCGTGCCCAGCTTGTAGATCATGTCCAGGCGGCCTTCGTGGATATCCATGAAGGTAATGTGACTGCCCGCCAGCCCTTCCGTCAGGCACAAATCGCGCACCAACCCGAGTGAGAACTGAGCGCTGCCTGCACCAATCACGGCGATCTTCACTGCTTTCGACATAGGTTCTCCTTTGCTTCCGATGACAGTAGATCCAGGTACCCAACTGCGCCCGGAAACCGGGCGCGAAACAATAACCGGCTTATTTATCGATCACGACGGTTCCGTTATCCCACACGATGGTTCCGGTGGTCATATCGGGCACGTCCACCACGCCGCCGGGGACTTCTAACCGCAGCGGCGAGGGGCGCATCCCGTGGTAGCCTGCCACGTAGCGGCCGCGCTCCGGGCAGGCGAACAGCCAGGCAGGCTCGGCAGCACAGTTGAGAATCGCATCGCCTACACGAACCTCCCCAAAGCGGCTTTCGCGCGCCTGCTCGCTCTCAAGCATCGGCCAACCCAGCTCTCCGGCCCCAGTCCAGCGGCGCTGGAGATTCCACGCCATCAGATCCACTTCCAGGCCCAGGATGCGCTCGCCGCGCGTGTAAGATACCTGCCACAGCCGCAGCCGGTCGCCGGCATAGGTAAACGGAGCCTCGGCAGTATCGACCAGCGCGCCGGATGCCACCACAGCCGCGAAGGCGGCCCCATCCGGGTAGTCGGCGCGGTCGGCCACTTCCAGGTAGTAGCCGCAGCGCGGTTTGCCCTGGTAGAATGCGCCCGGCCAACCAAGCTCCCAGAAGGGTTTGGATTGGCCCAGGTAGTTGTACAGCTCCAGCACCAGGTCGCCCTCGCGCTCCACCAGGCGGATCGGTGCATCGCGGCCCAGATCGGTGATCGCCAGCGGAAGCACAGCCATCCACGCGCCGCCGCTGCCGATCACAATGACCTCGCCCGGCTGCGCGTCGGCAGGCAGGCTCTCTACCCGGCGCGATCCAATCCAGATCTCGTCCACGCCCGTGCGCCCCACCCAGATTAGCGCGGCTTTGGCGCTGTGGATAAAGCCCAGGTTATTTGGAACGGTGTACAGGCCAATAGCGCTCGACCGCTCCTGCACGCCGTAGAAACGGCCTTCTTCGATCAGGTTGCGTGATTTGGTGCGGTCGGTGGCGTGGTAAAAATCGCCCAGCCATTTGTCATTGGTGAGATAGCGGGTGTAGAACACCCCGGGTTTTTCCGCGCCGGGGCGGGTGTAGTGGATCATCGACACGTCCGACTGCCCGCTCGACTCTTTAACCGAGGTACCGAGCGCGTAGTTAGGCGTCTGGTAGGTGATGATGCCCAGCTCGCGCGCGGCGGAAGCCGTTTCCATCACCTCAAACCGCTCTGGGCCGGCATCCAGCACGTCGGCGATCCAGGCGGGAAGGGCGCCATCGGCAATCCATTCGCGCACCAGGTCAATCTCCGGCGGGGTCTCGCACAGCACGCTGGGATGATACACCCGGCTGTGCGGCCCAGCCCAACGCCCGGTGGCCTTGTGGATATGCAAGCCCACGCTGAGCCCGATGCGCGCCGCAGCCGTGCGGGCGCGCACGCGAGTGCCGGGATCGCGGGTGAGTTCCACCAGCCGCTGCAGCGCGCGGATGATCACGGCAGTGTAGGTGGGGCTGTTGTACTCAAAGGGGATACCTTCCGAGTCGGTCAGCGCCATCCACATCACCAGCTTGCGGTAGCCGCGAGCGGCGATCTCGGCATCGCCCAGCAGTTCACCACCCAGGCAGGTATTGAGGATATCCAGCACGGCGATGTTCGAGTAAGCAACCAGCACATCCAGGCGGCGGATTTCCTCCAGACCCAGGCGGATGGCATCCAGCACGCGCCGCTGCAAGTCCTCCGGCAGCCGGTCTGGGTAGCGGATCATCATGGGGATGAGATATTCCAGGTTGAACTCCACCGCGTTGAGATCGAACACCACATCATCTTCGATCATCCACATGAAGTTGCCGTAGTGCGGATCGTTTTCGCGCCGTTCCTGGGCTGCCAGCACCTTCTCCAGGATCTCTCGCGCCAGAGAAAGGTCTTCGGGCGTGCCGTTTGCCACCAGCCGCATAGCCAGCGCAGCGCCGGCCCGAGATTCATGGAAAACGCCGTTCTCTGTCACGCGTGCGATCATCTTCACTTGCGGGTCGAAGTTCTCGGGCATGGGCAGCGGGCGCAGCGACGGCTGCTGTATGGTCTGCGAATCGGTCATTCACCCTCCTTCGAGATCACGACGAGGTATCGCATGGGCACAGCACCGGTGTTAGTCAATCCGTGCAGCACGCCGGGGTTCAGAACAATCGCCTCATTGGTCTTCAGCGGATACTTAACGCCCTCAATCTCCACTTCGCCCTCACCGGCAAGCACATAGAAGGCTTCCACGCCTTCATGCGTGTGCGGCGGATGCGAGCTTGTGCCGGGGGCGATCTCCGAAATGTGCAGGCGCAGCCGGTCGGGGTGCAGCGTGGGGTCTTGCAGCACCCGGTCGATCCCCTTTACCGTGCGGGGTTGAAATTCGCTCATCCCTCCTCCTTCCACTCAAACTTCAGGCGTAGAATTTCGTCATCCAGGCGAATATCCATTCCACGCGCGGGCAGATCGACGGTACAGTAGGGGTTGTCGTAATGCGGGAAGTCAGAAAGGGGCTGCTCCTGCCCGTTCAGCATCAGCGGACCGCGCCAACCGAAGGCCAGTTCGTCGCCGCGCAAGCCGGTGTACTGCACGTTTCGCCCATCCCACAGCAGGTTCTGCGCGCGCACCTTCTGCTGGAAATCGGCAAAGCTGCCATCCAACGCTTCGCGGCCCATCTGCACAACCCAGGCGTTCTGCAAGCCGTAGGAGCGCAGCTCCCGGTAGGCATTGTCGCCGGTGGTGGTCAGGTGCAAGCCTTTAGCAGCCGTGATTGCCAGATATCCACTGCCTACCTTTGCAAAAGCCCAACCGCGCTCCACCGTCCATTCATCAAATGCGGCAGTGGGGAAGTAGGCGTGGGTAAAACCCATCCAATCGTTGCCCGGCAGATTGTGCACTGCGATCAGCATGTCCTTCCACTGCGCCACGCGCGGCAGAATGGCGTTGCCGTGCCAGTAGTTGGGGCGGTGCGAACCTTCTTCGCTGGCGCAGGTAGGGTGCGTAACGAACACGACCGCATCCGGGCTGAGAGTCGCCTGCCAGATGTGCTGCTGGTAGCCTGCTTCACCGGGGTGCCAGTCCTGCGCGGAGCAGAGCATCGTTTCGGGCGTCTTATACGTCACCTTGTTGACGCCGCTGCCTCGCGACCCGGACATGCGGAAGTCTTCCTCTGTTCCGGTATGCTGCTCGCGGTCCCACATTTCCTCGCGGTTATCGGCGGCGATGGCGGCGATCATCGGCGGCACTTCATAATCCGAGCAAGCCAGGCTCACCGAACCCATGATGTGATCGTTGAACTGTCCCATGCCCCATGCCACGCGCGTGATCCCTGAGGTGGCTTCAAACTGCCCGCCTTTGATAAAGGGGGTATACGTGCGCCCGTGGGTGGAGCCAAAAACGCCTTTGTACGAATTGATCGCCATGGTGAAGAACATCTTATCGAGCACCACGGTTGCCATCTCCCACACTTCGCCGGTTTCGGCCAGATCCGCCAAATGGGTCAGCGCAAGCACGTCCTCCTCGAAGTAGCAGTTGGAATCCCACTCCTGGAAGCCGCCCGCCGCGCGCTTGTGCAGCCAATCCAGTGCGCGCTGCTCGCCCATCTGCCGGTGCCATGCGCCAGTCTGACCGTTATTGGTGAAGGTGCGTTCGGGGTAAAGCTGCCCCGCCAGCACCTCACAGGTGTGGAAAAGGATGCTGTGGTTCTCGGTGGTGTAGCACATGGCGTCCGAGCCGGGCTCGTCGTGCCAGTACTTAAAGTTGAGAATGCAGTCTTCCAGCGGCTGGCGCAGTTCGGCGGGGAATTTGGGCGAATCGCCAAAGCGGTAGCGCATACCCAGCAGCCCGACGAGATAGAAGTCGGAGCAGTCGGCGCGCTGGTTGATGCTGTCAATCGTTTTGAGGATCATGCCCCTATCAATATGAGACCATGACCCCAATGCCATCGCAGCGATCTCGGCAAAAACGTGCACACCCGAGCGCATGGCAGCAGCTTTGAGCGCCTCACCGCGGCGCGTCATCAAGTCGCCGTAGGGAGCGGTGGCATACTTGCCGCGCGTAATGCGGATGGGAATCTGGCGCATGATGCGCATATTGCCCTCGTAGTATTCCTTCTCCGAGGGCATGATGATGAGGCGATATTCGCCATCCAAAAACTGCACAGCCTTTCCGAGCTTCACTTCCATACCGGGCTTTATCACCTTATCCGACTGCGCGTAAATACGCCCGCTGAGAGACTGCACGCGCGTGGTTAGCGTGGCCTTATCTGCCAGGTCTTCGGGCCAGTATACGGTGATATCGTCGTCGTAGGAGAACACGTCACGGCGGGTAAATGCTGCTTCGATGACCCTTTCCAGCACGCGGTATCGATCTACGTCCAGCCCGTTCAGCGGCAGGCGCACGGTGCCATCAAAGCCGCGGATTTGCAGTGCCATGGCAAACGGGCATTCGCGCGCCGCCACCTCCTCCATTCGCACCAGGATCTCGTTCTCGCCCGGGGTCAGGTAGGCATCAAATGAGATGCTGAGTGGGATCTGATGGTGAAAATGCTCCTGGCGGTGGCAGTGCTTGCCGTTCACCCAAACGTCGGCGGGACCGTTGGTGGTGAGGGTTATCATCACGCGGCGGGATTCCTGGCTGACGATTTTTGCATAAGCCCATGCCCGCAGGTAGTGCGTAATGTGATAGAAGGCCGTCAGATCGACAAAGTGATCGTCCTTGCAGCGAACCGCTCGCCAGCGACCTTCGAAACCATCACGCCGCACCTGTCCCTGGTCGGCGGGTGAGTCTGCGATTCCGTGATCTTCCTCGTAGTACGCGCGGGCGATCTGCAGCTTGTAATCCGGACCGGTAAAGCGGTCCAGGTTTTCAACGCGCACTGCCTGTGGCCCCAGCACCAGCCAGTTGTGCAGATATCCGTTCTCTACCGGATATTCCAGGTACGTCGCTTCGCTCATATAATCTCCTGTGAGGATGATGGAGGAAGAATTAACTGCTTATCGGGGCCGGGTTCGCCCGCATCTTTCGCGCCGCGCGGATCAGCAGCACGCCAACCGCCAGCCCAACGGTAACCAACCCCAGCAGCGGCAGCTGAGCCCCGCCTTCTGAGAAGTAGAATCCTGGCGCCGACGCGAAAAACAGCCCTACCAGCAGGATTCCGGTGATACGCATGGCGCGGGTGCGCAGGTTGTTGTAGCGCACGCCGTCACTCAGGTGCCAGTACATCAAAAACCAGCCCACCAACCAGACGACGCCAAACACAACCAGATAGGCTTTATCCATGAAGCGCGGCACGTAGGGGTTGGAAGAGAACAGCATGGACCCGTAGAGCACGGTGTTGCGCCCTAGCAGAATGATGCCGCCCAACAGCACACCGGCGAGAATTCCGAATGCCACAGCGATGACACGTTGGATGACCTGAGGCTTCATACAGCGGCCTGCGATTCTACCGGGGGAAGGGAGTCAAAATCTGGCATGCGCACCATATACACGTTGCCGTAGCCGCTCACGTCACTGGTGTACACTACGTAAGCGCCATCCGGCGAGAAGCGGGGATGCACGTGTACCTCTTGAATGTGCATGCTGCTGCGGTGCTCCGCCAGCACGCGCGGACCTTCAAATCCGCTGCCCGTCCAGCGCCACAGCCGGACTACCTTGCCACCGTCGCCAACGATCATGTGGAAGTCGTTGGAATGAATGTGCCCGGTTTCAAAGGGGAAATCCACTTCGGTGCGGTCTGTGTTATCCCAGCGCACGCGCCCAAAGAACTTGGTGTTCCCCTGCCCGTGCCCGTGGTAACCCACGTACTCGCCATCGGCATGCCAATACTCGTGCCCCACGCGCTCGTTCTGCTCGCGCGGGCGGATCATCCAAGCCTTGCAGGTGTTGAGATCCAGTCCCCAGATGCGGTTATCAACCTTTTCCCATGGGCCTTCATGGCAGAAGGTAAGCAAGTGCGGCTGGGTAGGCGAAGTATTGACGTGCCCGATCCACGAGCGTTCTTCCCACACGATGTCCGCGCCGGAACCGTCGGTGGCAATGCGCATTACGCGGCTGAGGGGGTTGGCTGCGTGAATCTCGTGGAAGCCAACGTAGCCACGGTGCAGGTCCACCCGAAAGCGATCAGAGAGATCCTCATAGATACCCACGCACACGTGCTTGCCATCCGCTGTGACGTTGAGCATCGACTTGCTGAACCCTTTCGGCATCTGCCACAGCTCGATCATTTCCAGCGTCTTGAGATCTAGTGCTACGACGCTGGTCTTATACCAGAAGTAGGCTTCATCGCGCTTAGGGTTTACAGCCGTGTTTAGGATACTCGTCTCATGCGGCAGCGGAACCGGCTCCAGATCAGTGAGCTGGGTGAGCTCGCCCGAATCGAGATCGATGCTGAACAGATTGGTACGGTTATTGCGGTCTGACCCGAGCAGCATCTTGCGGTTGTTATCGTACCAGCCGGGGTTGGTGAAATACAGGTGATGGGTGTGGCCCTTGTAATTGGTAAGCTGGCGGACGGTAACGCCGGAAACCGGGTCGAGAACCTCCGTCCATTCGGGCGCCCAGATCGTTCCTTTCGACATATCGACTCCTAATGGGTCTCAGGGATCAGCCAGGGCGGGAAGGGTTTCCCTTCTTCATGCAGGCGCCCGGCGTATAACAGCCGGTAGCTGTCGTGGATGTAGTACTGACCGTAGCGCTTCTTGGGCACTACGCTGAGCAGGCGCTCCACCAGCAGTTCGGCGGTGTTCTCATCCATGCCAGAGTCCGCCTCATAGTCATAGTATATCGCCAGGTCGCGCTCAGGCGACTCGATCACCTTGCGGATGCTGAAATCTTGCGGGCGCAGGTGGGCCGGAGCATAGCGCTCCAGCAGGAATGTGCCCGGTGAGGCCGAGTGAATGGCATGCTGATGAGCATAGATAAAGTTTACCGTTTCCTGCGCATTGTCGATCGTCTCACCTGGGAAGCCAAAGAAGAAGAAGGTGTGGTTCCAGATGCCCGCCGCGGTGCTTTCGTTCAAGATGCGGCCCGTGGTTTCGACCCTGGTGCCTTTCTCCATGTGCTTCACAATCGGTTCCGAAGCAGTTTCCAGGCCAAACATCAACATTCGTCCGCCGCCGCGCGATACCTGCTGGAGCAGTTCCGCAGAGAGCGGGTTGTCGAAGCGCACGCAGCCGCACCAGTGAATGGGGCTGCCTTGCGCCTCCAACAGGGTTGATATTCCGCGCAAGTTCCGGGCTGAAATGGCCTCGTCGGCAAAGAAGATGTGCTTTGCGCCATATTTGCGATTTAGTTCCAGCATCCGCGCCACAATATGCTCAGCGGAGAATTGGTGGTAGAAATTCGACCGCAGCCATCCGTAGCCCACATTGCAGAAGGCACACTTGCCGTGATAGCAGCCGTCCGCGGTTAGCAGCGGCAGAATCAGGCCAGGGGCAAGGTATTTCTCCAGCGGCAGGCCGTCAAAATCAGGCAGATCCTCCAGCGGATCAACCTTCACCGGGACATTGCCGCCCACGACCTTCACCGGTTCGGAGTGGCCCACAAGGGGATCCTTGGGCCCCATGCATACCTGCCCGGTAGCCGGATTTCGGTAAACCAGATTCGGCACACTGGCAAGATCGCCGCCTTCTGTGATCGCATCGACCAGTTTGGCCAGCGGAATCTCGCCCTCACCGATCACGGCGCTGTCGAAGGCCTGGAAGATCTGCGGCGTCGTCATTAGCGACTCACGCAGCATGGTGATATGCGGCCCGCCTACCGTCACGTGGACGCCTGGCAGTCGTTTTTTAATCAGCATCCCTAGCGTAACGCCCGCCAGCATTTGTCCCATGGTGGGGATCGAGATGCCCACCAGTTCCGGCGGGTCGGCTTCCAGATCCGGCAGCACGTGCTTCTGATAGTACACCAGGAAGGGGTTGATCTGTGGGTTTTGCGCGCCGGCCAGCAGCTCACGGCTGGAGTCCTCGGCATGCGCGGGGCGGAACCTGAGCAGCTGCAACTCGGCGGGGAAGTAGGGCAGCGACGCCACCTGCAAGGCCTGGGCCATTGTTAGCAGCGCCTCAAGACTGGCCTCCGGTTCGTAGAACTGGGGGCCGCGCATTACCGCTTTAGCCGCCTCAACCTTACGCGCCAGCGCCGGGCCTTCGGCCATTGCCCACTGGAACAGATCGGGCTCGGGAAGCCGGCGGTCTGTCAACGCGCCGAGCCCGCCGCCGCCGCCCAGCTTTGCGCCAAACAGGCGGCGTGCGGATGCCACAGCCTCTTCAATCACCGGCTGTGAGAGCATGTAGTCGTAGATCTCCACGTTCAAATCGCGCTGGCGTACCTGATGTCCCCGCTTACGCAGAAACGCCGTGAGTACTGGCAGCGCCAGCTGCGGCATCGAAGGAGTCCACTGGGGTACAAAGAACAGCGATATTTTCATTGGCACTCATCCAATCTACCGGTATTCAAAACGTAACGGCAAAGGAGCACCGGTTCTATGCGGTTGGGTTATATAAATGGCAGCGGGTCTTGTGGCTGGGTTCCACTTCGTAGTAGCCCGGTTCTTGCACGTCGCAAATGCCGGGCATAAAAGCAGCGCAGCGCGGGTGGAATGGGCAGCCTTTGGGGATGGAATAGGGGTCGGGAACCATGCCCTTGATGGATGCCAGCCGTTTGCCGCGCTGTTTTTCACCCAGGCGCGGGATGGATTGAAGCAGGGCGCGGGTGTAGGGGTGAAGCGGGTTGTAGAACAGCGCATCGACCGAGGCTTCTTCCACCACCTTGCCCATGTACATCACCACTACGCTCTCCGCCATCTGCGCGATGACACCCAGGTTGTGCGTGATGAACATAATGGCCATACCAAGATCTTTTTGCAGGCGGCGCATCAGCGTGAGGATCTGCGCTTCGGTGGTCACGTCCAGCGCAGTGGTGGGCTCATCGGCAATTAGCAGGCTGGGGTGGCAAGAGAGGGCCATGGCAATCATCGCGCGCTGCCGCATACCGCCGGAAAGCTCGTGCGAATACCGATTGATGGTGCGGGACGGCTGCGGCATGCCTACCAAATCCAGCATTTCCACGGCCAACTTATGTGCTTCTTCCTGGCTTACCTTCTGGTGCAGGATAATGCCCTCCTCAATCTGGTTGCCGATGGTGTGCACCGGGCTGAGTGAGGTCATCGGCTCCTGGAAGACCATTGAGATTTCCGCGCCGCGGATCGCGCGCGCTTGATCGCCCTGCGGGTTCAGTTTGGCGAGATCAATCACCTGCCCGGCAGCAGACCCGTTGGTAGACTTTCGGTCGCGCTGGTTGTACCAGATGTGCCCATCGACGATCTTACCCGGCTTTGCCACAATCTGCATGATGGCGCGGGCCGTTACACTCTTTCCGCAGCCCGATTCTCCCACCACGCCGAGAGTTTTCCCGCGCTCGATGACAAAATCCGCGCCGTTTACGGCCCGTACGGTGCCTTCATTGAGGAAGAAATACGTCTTGAGATCTTCAACTTTTACCAGGATATCTTTTTCTGTCACGGCGGAACCTCCTAGCGGGCGTAAGGATCGGCGGCGTCACGCAGGCCATCGCCGAGGAAGTTGAAGGCCAGCACCGAGACGATAACGGCCACGGCTGGCGCAAACACCCAGGGTGAGAACACGATTGACCGCAGGTTTTGCGCTTCTTGCAGCAGCACGCCCCAACTGATGGCCGGAGCGCGCAGCCCCAGGCCGATAAAGCTAAGCCCAGTCTCGCTGATAATCATGAATGGGATGGCCAGGGTGAGGTTGGCGATGATGTAGCTGAGGAAGGAGGGCACCATATGGCGCGTGATGATGCGGAACTCACTGGAGCCCGAAAGGCGCGCGGCGGTGATAAAATCTTCCTCACGCATTGCCAGGAACCGCCCGCGCACCACGCGGGCCAGGCCCGTCCAGCTAATCAACGAGAGGATGATGGTGATGCCGAAGTAGATGCGGATTACGGGCCAGGTAGCGGGCATTGCCGCGCTGAGTGACATCCACAGCGGGATCTGCGGGATCGATCGGATGAACTCGATCACGCGCTGGATGAGCACGTCAACACGTCCGCCGTAGTAGCCGGAGATGCCGCCGATGATAATGCCCAAAATCAGGCTGACGATCACGCCGATCAGGCCAATGGAAAGCGATATTCGCGCCCCATAGATCACGCGCGATGCCATATCGCGCCCCAGCCGGTCAGCGCCAAAGAGGAAAATACCCTGCTCCGACTGCGGAACATCCAGCCCGTACAGGTGACGGTCTGTTTCAAACAAGCCCCAGAGCTTATACTCCGGACCCTTTACAAAGAACCGCACCGGATATCGGATACTCGTGTCCTCTTCGTAGGTGCTGCGGAGCGTCACTTCGTCACGTGATCGCACAATCTTATAGACAAACGGGAGATGGAAGTTTCCCTGGGCATCGCGGATGTGGATACCGGTAGGCGGCGCCAGCTTGTATTGAATAAACTTATCTTCCGGGTTATATGGCGCAAAGAACTCGCAGAAAAGCGCCACGATATAAAGAAAGATAATCAACAAGCCGCTCATTAGCGCCATTTTGTGCTTGCGGAACTTCCACCACATCAGCAGCCAGGGCGGCGCTACATAGATCTTTTCTTCCCCAGGTTTTTCTTCAATTGGAACATCAACTACTGCGTCGGACATAAGGGGGTCCCTCTTTCGTTTTCGATCCTTTGATTGTGCCGTGCGCTGGTAGAGGTGCTGCCGGCGCGCCGCCAAACAAAGTTCGGAACACTTTATGACAGGCGGATACGGGGATCAATCCACGCCAGGAGGATATCGGAGATCAGCGTGCCGACCACGGTCAGCGAGCTGAGCAGCAGCAGGAAGCTGCCTGCCAGGTACATATCCTGTGAGGTAAGCGCGCGCAGCATCAGCGGGCCGGTTGTTTGCAGGCTGAGCACCACTGAAATCAGTGTCGCGCCGGAGATCAGATTTGCCAGTTCCCAACCGACCGTGCTAAAGAAGGGGTTGAGCGCAACACGCACCGGGTACTTCCAGATCAGCTTTCCCTCTTTTACGCCCTTCGCGCGGGCCGTTTCAACGTAGGGCTTGTTCAGCTCATCTAGCAAGTTGGCGCGCGTGGTGCGCAGCCCGCCCGCGGTACTGTTCAGCGCCAGGATCAAAATTGGGATCCACAGGTGCTTCATCATATCGATGAACCTTGCCCAAGACCAAGGCGCATCAATAAATTGCTCTGAGAACAATCCGCCAACGTTCATGCCCAATTGACTCATCGCAAACCACATAATCAGCAGCGCCAGCAAGAACCCCGGCGTGCCGACCCCGATAAAGCTAAACAGCGTTACCAGGTAGTCGGGTATCGAATATTGGTGCGTAGCCGAAAAAACGCCCAATGGTATCGCCACAAACCAACTGACAAAGAGGGCCGCCAGTGAAAGGACCACGGTGATACCCATGCGATCCCAAATCAAGTCCTTCACCGGCCTCTGCCACTCCATCGATTGGCCCCAATCGTTTCGGAAGATGATGCCGGTAATCCACTTAAAGTACTGCTGGTGAACCGGCATGCCCAGGCCATAGCGCTCGCGCAGGTTCGCCAGCTCAACCGCATCAATCGTATCTCCCTGCTGGCGGAGCTGTGCGACGTATGAGGAAAGGAAATCTCCCGGCGGCAGTTGGATCACAATAAAGGAGATGATGGAGATAACGAATAGGGTGGGTATCATGATCCCGACCCGTCTAATAATATAACCGATCATGCTTTACCTCCGAATTCGTTGTGCGCGGCCAGCCAATCCCGGCGAACCTTTCTCGCGGTGGGGATGGGGCAGATGCCCCACCCCCACCTTTCGATCATTCGTCCCGTCTCTATGAGACGGCGTAAGAGCCGATGTTAGAGCGTGTGCTCTTCCGGGTTCTCCCAGAAGTAGGTTTCGGTCTGGTACACGTTCTCATCACCGGTGGTGTCATCATTCGGGAAGCCCGGCACAAAGTTGCGCAGGCCGTTCTTGACGATGCAGGGCGAAGGAGTCTCGCCGAGCAGGCCAATCATCGGCACTTCATCCGCCCAGATCTGCAGGATCTCCTGGAACTTCTTGGTCTGCTCGTCGGGGTCAACCGTCACGGCGACTTCAGCCCAGAGGTCCCAAATCTTCTTGACGAAGTGGTCCGCCGGGGGTTCTACCGAAGACGGTTTTTCCGGAGTGTTCCAGAAGGAGGCGTAGCCGGCTGCCCACGGGCGGTCAGGCTGAACGCCGCGGAAGATGATGGCCTCGGGCACCAGCGGCAGCACGGTGCGGTCGCCGCCCCAGAAGGCTGCTTCGATATCGTTGTTCTCGTAGTGCTCGGTGTAGAGCGAGCGCTCGGCGTACTTGTAGGCAGCCTTGATGCCAATGTCGGCCAGGTAATCCACCGCCATGAGGACGGTGTCTTCGTTCGGGGTGCCCGGCTGATCCGTGCCTTCGATGTTGAAGCTGATCGGGCCGCTGCCATCTTTCCACAGGCGGAAGCCTTCGGCGTCGCGCTTGTCGTAGCCTTCAGCGTCCAGCAGCTCGTTCGCCCGGTCGGGGTCGTACTCAATGTAGGCCTTCTCTGCCGGTTCATAGTACTGCGGCGACAGCGGGAGCGGGCTGTACTGGCGCGGCACCAGCATGCCGTCCCACACCAGCTCGTTGATTTCTTCCCGGTTCATCGCCAGGTTCATGGCAATGCGAACGTTGCGATTCTGGAAGAATTCTTGCAGCTTGGGTTCTTTGGTGGTGATGTTGCACTGAATGGCGATATGGTTCGCGCTGACGCCCAGGACGACACTGTAATCACCCTTCGCTTCACCCTCTTTGTAGAGTGTGAAATTGCCGAAGGAGATATGGCGGGCCTGGAAGTCGATCTCACCGTTGACAATCCACAGGTTGAGCGCCTCGGCATTCTCGAACAGGCGGTGCTGAACTTTGTCGAGGTACGGGAGCTGGTTGCCCTCGGGATCGGTGGCGAAGAAGTAGGGGTTGCGCTCCATCATAAACAGCTCGCTCGAGGTCGAGCCGCGCATCAGGAATGGGCCAACGCTGGGCCGGTCAGGGTTCAGGTCGAACCGGTTGCGATCATTGTTGAAGTAGTTTACCCAGGTGTCGAAGCCCTTGTCCTTGATCTCCGCCTCAAGCTTGGTCTTATCTTCCGTCAGATCCATGTGGTACTGGCTGAGATAATGACCTGGCGTAAAGGTGATGCCGCGCGTGAGCCGGTAGATGAACATGGGGTTCGGGTGCGCGAAGGTGAACTTATAGGTGTAGTCGTCGATCACCTCCAGTTCCATCGGTACACCCGGCGCCGCGCCGGTGCGCCACTGCGAGCCAACAGTGGGGAAGAGATTCTTATCCATAATCTCGTGGTCGTACCACCACTGCACGTGCTCTGTGGTGAGCGGGGTGCCGTCGGACCACTTGGTGCCCTTGCGCAGGTAGAACGTCCACTCGGTGGCGTCGTCGTTGACTTCCCAAGACTCTGCCAGGCGCGGATGCAGTGCCAGGTCTTTATCGAACCAGGCCATACCGCGGTCCTGCAGCTTGGTGGGTCCCCAACGATCGGAAACGCCGTTGAAGCCGCGGCGAATGCCGCCGCCATACTTACCGGTCATTTCAACCGGGGTCATAACGCCGGGGTTCACCGGCAGGCGCTCTTCCACTGGCGGAAGCGAACCAGAGCTCACCAGTTCCGCCAGCATGGGGGCTTCGTTGAATTTCGATACCGGGGTGGCGGTGGGGCCAACGGTTGCGGTGGCAGCGATGTTCACCGGCGGCTTGGTTGCCGCAGGGGGCTGCGTATTGGCGACCGTGGGCTGTACGGGCACTTCGGTTGGTGTGGTGCAGGCAGCCAGGGCAACGCCCGCTGCCCCTACGCTCGACAGGCGGATAAAATCGCGCCTCGTCAACTTACCTTTTCGCATCATCGTGTGTTCCTCCTCAGAGCAAATCCATCAATCCAACTGATTTTTTGAAGTAAAGCGTTTCGCATATTTAAGAGCTAAGGCGACTGCCCTTCCACCTCCTTTCGTCCAAATGACGTTACGTGTGGCGCATTTCTCAACTGGCTGCCATTACGGCTGGCGTTGATACGCCGGCCAGTTTCAGTTCTTCCGCGCGGTGACAGCTAACGAAATGCTCCGGTTCGATCTCGCGCAGCGCTGGTGTGGTCGTCTTGCAGACCTCGATGCAGTACCGGCAGCGCGGATGGAAGTAGCAGCCGCTTGGTGGATTGGCCGGATCGGCGATATCGCCCTCCAGCACAATCGGCTCCCGGCGCAGGCGCGGGTTTGGGCGCGGGACGGCTGACAGAAGCGCCTCTGTATAGGGGTGCTTGGGATTGTTGAAAAGAATTTCGGTGCGGGCGCTTTCCACCAGTTTGCCTACGTACATCACCGCGACCCGATCACTGATGTGCTCTACCACGCTCAGGTCGTGCGAGATAAAAAGGTACGTCAGGCCAAAGTCCTGCTGAAGATCTTGCAGCAGGTTGAGGGTTTGCGCGGCGATGGATACATCCAACGCGGAGACGGGCTCATCGCACACCACCATCTGCGGGTGCAGGGCAAGGGCGCGTGCCACGCCAATGCGCTGGCGCTGCCCGCCGGAAAATGCGTGCGGGTAGCGGGTCATATATTCAGGGCGCAGGCCTACCACGCGCAGTAACTCGGCTACCCGGTCTTGCAGATCACTGCCGCGAGCTATGTTGTTCACCAGCAGCGGTTCGCCCACGATCTCCAGCAGGGTCATGCGCGGGTTCAGCGAGGAGTACGGATCCTGGAAGATCATCTGAATATTTTGCCGGAGCTGCTTAAGCTGTGCCGGATCAAGACTGGCAATGTTTACCCGCCCCATCTTGCGGTCGTTGAACAACACCTCGCCCGCAGTCGGCTCGTGCGCCCGCAAAATCAACCTTCCAGTGGTTGTTTTGCCGCAGCCGCTTTCCCCCACCAGACCCAAAGTTTCCTTTTCCTTAATAAAGAAGGAAACATCATCGACGGCTTTGACAGCGCCAATGGTCTTTGTGAAGAAGAAACCGCGCCGGATTGGAAAATGCTTGCGCAGGTTTTTCACCTCTAACAAGGGCAGGTTCTGAGAGGGAGTATCGGACATGGCACCATTCCTTAAAACTCAGATGTTCGTACGCTGTGCCTTTTCTTGCGGCCTCTACTGCCTGATGGTGCAGCAAAGGCACAACGTACAATTTTCGAATATCGAAGACGGACCAGCATAGCTGCCTACCGCACCGGGGTTTGAGGATGAATCCCTCCAATCACCGGTGTACCGGCCAAACTGAGGCTCCTGTACCAATAAGGTATTTCTACAGATATACGAAGCTATGAATATAAGAAAATGGAGTTATGGGGATTTCGGCGGTCCAGAAGACTGCCGCACCATAAGTGTAGCACGAAACAAAAGCTGACCGCTAACAATAATTGGCTGGCGTATCTGCTCGATCAACAAGCGCACTGCCCAAAAGCCTTCCTGATAAAAGGGAAAAGCCACTGAGGTAAGCGGAGGATTGAAGTTTCGAGAGAGGTCTGTGTCATCGAAGCCGATTGAGGAGAGATCTTCGGGGATGCGTTTTCCGGCTTGCTGAACAAGGGGCAGCACCTGCGTGGCATAGAGCTCGTTGACAAATAAGGCCGCGGTGATTTCAGGCGTATCCAGCAGGAACCGGGCCGTTTCCTTCTCGTGGAAGCCCGGAACAATCCACGCTTCACGCACAGGGAGGCCTCTCCGGCACAGCGCATGCCGGTAGCCCGCCTGCCGCTGAAAGGTGTAATGATATTTATCCGAACCGCCCAGAAAGGCAATATTTTTGTGCCCCAGGTCAAGCAGGTAATTGGTGGCTTCGAAAGAGGCCGTTTCTTCATCTCGTCCAATTGCGCTAACGCCGGGCGGCAGTGCGGGGCGACCGACCAGCAGCACGGGGATCTTTAGCTCCTGGATATGCTTCACCACCGGGTCATCGATGCGCGCGCCCAGGATAACCACCCCGCTTGGCCGCAGGATGGGGTCATTGAAGTACATGGCGCTCATTTTGCCGTTCAGCAGATCAGTATCGTTGAAAGCCAGGCTGAGCTGCACTTTATACAAAGACACCGCCGCCTGGATACCGCGGATAATCTCATAATACACCGCGGAAGAGCGCACGTATGACGGATGCAGAACCAGGATGTTTACCGGCTTTTCCTCTGGTCGCTGCCCTAACAGCGGTTCAGGCGATACAGGCGGTCGCTGTTCCACGGCGCGCGCTTCTTCCAGCACGTGAAGCTGCTTCACGGCCTCTCTAACCCGCTCGCGAAGACTCTCAGACACTCCCTCGCGGTTGTTGAGAACCATCGATACAGTGGTCTTCGAGACATTCGCCTGTTTTGCAATTTCTCTGACGCTCGCCATACGCCATCCTTGCGTTGAGTTGATCGGACGGACAAACGGACAAAATGACGTGCGTACGGATAAAAGGGGGGACAGAACTATAGTAACAAAATGAACTGTAAATTACAACATTTTCAGAGGCGATTTACCTTAAAGAATGCAGGATGCGTATAAATTTAAGCAAAAAAGCAGCGGGGAGGCTGTTTACAACCTCCCCGCTGCTTTTTCGATGCTTCACTTCGCCGGTTTTAGTCGACCCAGCGGCCCTCAAAATCAGCTCTCTCCAGCCAATCTTGCCAGGGGGCCAGCCAGGGGTCTTCCGGCTGCGGCCGGTAGACAACCATTGCTCCCTTGCCGGTGTTGTGGATGGCCGTTTCATCACCGACCTCCAGCACCACGCGCTGGTACTCCGGCATCCACTGCATCACGAATCGCCGCCCGCAAATTGGGCAGTACCATTCTTCCGCGCCGGATATGTATTTATTGACAAGGGTGAGTTTGTGAGATTGTTCAGCGGACATCAGACAATTACCTCTGTTCTTTTTGTTTTGGCTCTTATGGTGCGTTACGCACAGGGTAGGCAGAGGCCAGATATGGTTCGCGAGATCGGAGAAAACAGGAAATACCGATAATGAACCTGACTCTGGAGAAAGTACCAGCCCGTACCTTCTCCAGAGTCCCTTTAGACAAATGCCTTGCTCCTAAGAGCACATACCAATCAAGGGTGAAATCTTGGATCAACTTTAACACTCCGCAAGAGTAAAGTCAACGGGTTTCAACTTACAAACCAATTACACCCTACCTTTCAATTTAGTAACCTGCCTGATTATTCCCAAACTGTGCTGCCGATTTCGACTGCCTTTTGATATACTTGCCAGGTTCTAATCCTCTTCTTTTCTATTGATCCTTTGTTGGGATCAGCTTTTGGTGTTTTGGGCGGAACGCGCATCTCAAACGCCAATATCAAACAGGATACAGCATGACCGAGGCTCCAAAATTCCCCTACCCGTTCATCGGCGAAGTACTGATCTCTCAAGAAGAGATCGAGAAACGCGTCAACAGCCTGGGTGAGATCATCACCAACGATTACAACGATTCAGAAAAGCTGCTGCTGCTGGGCTTGCTGCGCGGCAGCGTGATGTTCATCACCGACCTGATGCGCAAGATCCATCGCCCGCTGACGATGGACTTTATGTCCGTTTCATCGTATGCCGGGGCCGAATCGAGCGGCTTTATCCGCATCGACTCGGATCATAAGACCAATATCCGCGGCTGGGACGTAATCCTAATCGACGACATCGTCGACTCGGGCTACACCATCCATACCATCCGCAAGCTGCTGCTTGACCGTCACCCCCGCAGCCTCAAAGTCTGCGCGCTGTTGGATAAGGTGGACAAGCACAAGGTGAATATCGATATCGATTACTGCGGTTTCGAAATTCCTGATCACTTTGTAGTAGGCTACGGCCTGGATATCGACGAGAAGGGCCGCAACCTGCCCTATATTGCATCAGTAGACCTGGAGAAATATCAGGAGCTGCGCGACTCGGGCAATTGGTAAGCGATTTTCCACGCAAAACGGGCCGCGCGGCCCGTTTTGCGGTTAAATTGGCGTACAATAATTAAGAATCAAGCCAAGAAACCTGTTTGAGGGAATACCCATGACCAAACGAATCGGCATACTCACCGCCGGCAGCGACAGCCCGGGGCTAAACGCGGCAATCCGCGCGATCGGCAAATCTGCACAAGGCGACTACGGCATGGAGATCATCGGATTTCTGGATGGTTTCTCGGGGCTTGTACTGGATGAAACCATCCAACCAGCGTTGAGCGGCATTCTAACCACGGGCGGTACGATCCTCGGCACCAGCCGGGCGATACCCAGGGAAAACAAAGAAGACAGCCAGATGGAAGCCGCCGTTGCCACGTATCGCAGGCACAACCTGGACGTGCTGGTGTGCATTGGCGGAAAAGAGGCCGTTGAGAGCGCGCTGCGCCTTTCACAGCACGGATTGAATGTGATCGTCGTGCCAAAAGGCATCGACAATGACCTGGCGATGACAGACACTACCATCGGGTTCGACACAGCCCTCGGCACAGCCACCGAAGCGATCGACCGCCTGCACAGTACCGCGCACAGCCATCACCGCATCATCCTGGTGGAGATTATGGGGCGCAATACCGGCTGGCTGGCGCTCGGCTCGGGCCTGGCAGGCGGCGCGGACGTGATCGTCATTCCCGAAATCCCCTATGATGTGCGAAAGATTTCTGACGCAATCGTAGCGCGAAACCGCTCGGGGCGGCGGTTCAGCATCGTTGCCGTGTCTGAGGGTGGAATTTCGAAGGATACGGTGGAGTTCTTCCAGCGCTCGAAAAATATGAACCGGATGAGTCGCTCTGGCGAGGCCCAGGCAGTGATCGACCAGCGCATGGAGCGGATTGAGAGCGGGCTGTCGGGGAACACCATTTATCTCTCCAACCGGCTGGGGATGTTCACCGGATTGGAGACGCGCATTACCATCCTGGGCCACCTGCTGCGCGGCGGCGCGCCTTCCGCGGCTGACCGCGTATTGGCAACCTACCTGGGCACAACCGCCGTCCGGCTGATCAATGAAGACCGCTACGGGGTAATGGTGGCAGTGCAGAACGGTGCAGCTGTGCCCGTTCCGCTGGCAGACGTGGTCGGGAAGCACAAGCAGATCCCACCCGACCACGCCTGGCTCGAAGCCGCCCGCCGGGTGGGTACCAACTTCGGAGAATAGTGTTGTTGTAGGAACGCGACAGGGCGTGCTGCGC
>JAEYTI010000166.1 GCA_023434145.1 Chloroflexota bacterium
CACCACAACCCCCCCCGCCACTTCCCAAAGAGCCCGTTTGTACCTATCGTTGATCCGCCGCAACATGATCCGTTTGGAATAGTGAAAGAATGTTCTACTCCGGTATAATAACCCCATGCTAACCGACGCGCAAAATCTTCAAGCGTATGCCCGGGCAATCGAGGATGTGAAGCGATATATCCGCCAGCATATCGACGAACCCCTGACCCGTGAAGTGCTGGCAAAGGTGGCTGGTTTTTCAGTGCCGCACTTTCACCGCGTCTTCAAAGTCAGCACCGGTGAGAATGCCAGCGATTACGTCCGGCGTGTCCGGCTGGTGCGCGCCGGGTATAAGCTGCGCCTGGGTGCTGTGGATATTACCGAAGTCGCGCTTGCCGCCGGTTACGACACCCACGCGGCGTTTGGCAAGGCGTTCAAACAACAATTTGGCCTCAGCCCAAGCGATTTCCGCAAGCTGAGCTGCCAATCTGCGACACAGCTTTTAATGAAAGGGAAAATCGGATGAAGATCCAGTTGACCAGTGTCTTTGTTGAGGATCAGGAAAAGGCCCTCCAGTTCTATACAAACGTTCTCGGCTTTCGCAAAAAACAAGATTTCCCTGTAGGCGAGTTCCGCTGGCTGACTGTGGTCTCTCCCGAGGGGCCGCAGGATGTAGAACTGCTGCTGGAACCCAATAACAACCCGGCGGCAAAAACCTACCAGCAGGCCATCTTTGAGCAAGGCATAACCCTGGCCGCGTTTGGCGTGGATGATATCGAAAAAGAATACGCCCAACTGTGCGGTAAGGGCGTGGAGTTCACGGTAGAGCCCACCGATGTGGGCACGGCAAAAATTGCTGTGTTCAATGACACGTGCGGAAACCTGATCCAGATTTATCAGGTCACTGCCTGAAAAACTGATTGAACTTTGCTGGTATGGATATGGGGTGTTATGATTATGGTGGGGTGGCAAATTTGTCACCCCACCATAATCATAACACCCCATATCGACGAAACAGGGGCTGTCCAAACGTTCTTTTTGGACAGCCCCTGTTTTATATGTCCCCTATCGCGGACAGTAGGCGGCGTTTGCCGGTTACTGTGGCGGCAGGATCACGCTGTCGATCACGTGGATCACGCCGTTGGTGGTCTCGATATCGGTGATAATCACCTCGGCGTCGTTGATGAAGACTTTGCCATCCTCAACGCGGATCTGCACCGGGGAGCCCTGGACGGTCTCGGCTTCGGTCAGCTCGACGACGTCGGCGGCCATCACCTTACCGGCGACCACGTGGTAGGTCAGGATGCTGGTGAGCTGATCTTTGTTCTCGGGCAGCAGCAGGCTGTCGACCGTACCCTCGGGCAGTGCAGCAAAGGCATCATCGGTGGGGGCGAAGACGGTGAACGGGCCTTCACCCTTCAAGGTCTCGATCAGGTCCGCAGCGCCAAGCGCGGCAGCCAGGGTGGTGAAGCGGCCATCGGCAACCGCGGTGTCAACAATGTCCATCATTTCCGAGTCTGAGCCAGCGGCCTCATCGGTCTGGGGCAGGAGCACGCTGTCGATCACGTGGATCACGCCGTTCGAGGCTTCGATATCGGTGATGATCACCTGGGCGTCATTGACGTACACATTGCCCATGTCGGTGCGGATGGAAACCGGCTGTCCTAACACCGTGTCGGCTTCGCTTAGCTCGACGACATCAGCGGCCATCACCTTGCCGGGTACAACGTGGTAGGTGAGGATGTCCACGAGCTGCTGCTTGTTCTCGGGCATCAACAGGGTATCGAGCGTACCCTCAGGCAGCGCGGCGAAAGCGTCATTGGTGGGGGCGAAGACGGTGAAGGGGCCTTCACCAGAGAGCGTCTCAGCCAGATCAGCGGCCTGAACGGCGGCGACCAGGGTCGAGAAGCGCTCATCGGCGGCGGCGATTTCGACGATGGTCTGGGCTGCTTCGGTGGGCTCAGCGGTGGGTTCCAGGGTTGCGGTAGGAGCCTGGGTAGGCGCTTCGGTGGGCGCGGTAACGGGGATGCTGGTCGGCTCGGCGGTTGGCTCTGCGCCGGGGGCGCATGCCGCGAGGATCAGCGAGAGGATGACGAGCAGGCTTGCAAAACGAACGTGTTTCATCGAACTTCTCCTTGGTTTGAACTTGTAATATGGTTTTGGCGGCTAAGGTCCAGCCGTTTATTATGGGCTAATCATATAAGATTTGTATAATCATTACAACGTTATATAGCGTGTTTGTATAATGTTTAGAATAATTTCGGGCGGCTGATGAAGCCTCTAAGAGCATCCTGGTTGATGGAGTTAACAAATCAATACGTGGGTGGTTGCCGAGAGCGCCTCACCCCCCAGCCCCTCTCCTGGCCTCTCGTTTGGCTTTTGGTACAGTAGGCTTGCACAAACCGAGTGCCAGGAGAGGGGGTGCCTGGCATCCATTTCGGGCTCCCCTTCTCCTGGAACGCGATTTCCGCAGGCCAGGTTTCGCAAAGAACCAAATCCAGCGTCCAGGAGAAGGGTCTGGCTTCGCCGGAGTAATTATTCTCCGAAGGGCATGCCTTTTTCTCCGGCGAAGCACGGGATGAGGCGCTCTCGGCGAGCATCCATGTATTCATTTGTAAACCTTCATTACAAAGGGAAGCCCACGAAGGAGGGGTTTTGTGTCGTTGGCGCGGGTTCATCCGCCATTCTTCCAAAAACACAAGCATGCGTATTTTCGTTTGATATCAAAACACTTAACAGAAATTAATCATTCAATCCACAGCGTCTGCTATAATGCAAATATGGATACATTCAATCCACTTTATTTAGACGGATTTCCGCGCCACACCGGCGCGATTTGAGGGAGGAAACACATGCCAAAACCGATTCAGGGCATTCACCACATCACCGGCATGGCCGGCGACGCCCAGCGCAATTTCAATTTCTACACCCAGCAGCTCGGTATGCGGCTGGTGAAAAAAACGGTCAATTTTGACGACCCTGGCACGTATCACTTTTACTTCGCCGATGAGATCGGCCACCCCGGCACCGTGCTGACCTTTTTCCCCTGGGGCGACGCGCGCAAAGGCCGCCGCGGCGCGGGCGAGGTGGGTGTGACCGGGTTCCGCATCCCGCAGGGGAGCATGGGCTTTTGGGTCGATCATTTGAAGCGGCTGGGGCTCAGCACTTCCGGGCCGCGGATGCGGTTTGACGACGAGGTGTTGGCATTTAGCGACCCCGATGGTTTTGTGATCGAGCTGATTGTAGAGCCGCGGGCGGGCAGCTTGCCGGGGGATGATCAACACTACTATCCCGGCGGCGGTATCCCCGCCGAGCACGCTATTCGCGGATTCGCCGCGCCGACGCTCTACTCCACCGACCCCGCCGAAACCGCCCACCTGCTGACCGAGGTGTTTGGCTTCCGCGAGGCAGGGCGGATGGAACGCCGCACGCGCTTCACCGCCGGCCAGGGAGCCGGGACAACGGTGGAGGTGGAAGACCACACCGGCGAAGAGCATGGCAGGATGGGCGCGGGGGTGATGCACCACATCGCGTGGCGGGCTTACGATGACGCGGACCAGCTCGAATGGCGTGAAAAGCTGACCGGGCTGAACTTCGAGGTTACCCCAGTGATGGACCGCCAGTACTTCCATTCAATCTACTTCCGCGAGCCTGGTGGTGTGCTGTTTGAAATCGCCACCGACCAGCCGGGCTTTCTCTACGATGAGAGCGTGGAAACGCTGGGCTCCGCGCTGCGGCTGCCGCCCTGGTTGGAACCCAAACGCGATCAGATCGAGGAGATCCTACCGCCGCTTGTCACCCCGCAGCCCGACCGGCGCTCGGCGGACTAAAAAGCTGTTGATATTTTGAGGATCGTTATGCATGGACAACTATGTTGTCCATGCATAACGATCCATCAAAATATCAACATGGGACCCGGAAGATTTTACGAAACTGTTTGGGAGGGCAAACACGGTTATGATCCAAGAAACATGGCAGGGCGGTGCGCCGCTGGAGACGGCAAAAGCGGCAGTGATTATGGTGCACGGGCGCGGGGCAACCGCCGAGAGCTTTGCTCCGCTGGCAGACGCGTTAGTACAGGGTGAAGGCGCTGCGCTTGAGTCCTCGCTGGCCTTCCTCGCTCCGCAGGCGCCGGGTAATACGTGGTATCCCTACCCGTTTATGTTGCCCATCGCTCAAAATGAGCCGCATCTCACCAACGCACTGGCGACCCTGGAAGGGCTGATAACGCGCCTGGAAGACGCCGCAATCCCCGCCGAGCGGGTGTTTTTACTCGGATTCTCACAGGGGGCGTGCCTGGCGCTGGAATTTTCCGCGCGCAACGCCAGGCGCTATGGCGGAGTCGCCGCGCTCAGCGGTGGCCTGATCGGCCCGCCCGGTACGCCGCGTGACTACCCCGGCAGCATGGCGGGCACGCCGGTGTTCCTCGGCTGTTCCGACGTGGACGCGCACATTCCCAAAGAGCGCGTGATCGAATCCGCGCAGGTGATGGAGCGACTGGGGGCAGCGGTGGTAATGCGCCTGTACCCGGGCATGGGCCACACCGTCAACGCCGATGAACTGGGGGAGGTGCAGCGGATGCTGCTGGGGCTTGTGTAACCCTTTCCATCCTTTCAACCTCTGCCTTCATGCCCAGGCCGGCGAATGTGTCGCGAGCTTCTTTCCACATGCGCAGGCCCTCGCGGCGGTCTCCCTGCTCTAATTCGTAGGTCGCCCAACTGCGCAGCGTGCGGGCTTGCTCGCCCGGCAGCCCCAGTTCCACAAAGATCTGCATGCTGGCAGCGTAGCAGGTATGCACGTCGCAGAGCTTATCATCCACTTCGGTTGCTCCACCCTCACCCTGCGCCAGCACGCGGCCCAAGATTCGCCACGCCTGCCCCACCTGCTCGCTGGCGTTTGCTTCGCGGGCGTGATCCAGCGCGCGCAGAGCATCTTGAAGCGCTTCCAGGAGCTGCCCATCGCCCAAGTGGGCCAGCGCGCGGTGGTGGTAGAACGCTGGCAGCAGCAACCAGTGCAGCCCGTTCGACTGCTGCTTCACCTCACGCAGTTCCTCCTCCGCCTGGCGATACGCACCCAGCTCTGCGTGAGCGCCGGCGAGCGCGTCGAGGCAAATGAGCGCCTGATCGTGAAATGCGCCCGCCTTTGCCCGTTCCAGCGCATCCTGGAAGGCTGCCTCCGCGCTGTGATAATCGCCCTGCATCCCGCCGTTTTCGCCCAGGTGAATCAGGGCTGATATTGCCCCCAGCGCGTCACCCCGTGCTTGCGCGATTTCCAGCAGGCGGCTGAAGGTTTCTCCGGCCCGCTCAAAACGACCAGCGCGCTGGTGGATGGCGCCCATCAGGGTTAGGATGCGAGAAGTTTCGTGGATGGCTTCGCTGTCGATGCCCTGTTCGAGCATCGATTGATTGAATGCCAGCGCCTGCTGTCCGGCTTCCAGCGCTTCGACGGAATGGCCGAGCTGGTCAAGCGTGACGCCGCGGTTGAACAGCGCCTTCACCACCTCACCGGTAGCGCCTACCTGGCGAGCCAGGCGCTCGGCGCGCTGCACGCTTTGCAAGGCCGGTTTTGGCTCACCCATGCGGTTATAGACGGCAGCCATACGATTCCAGGCGGCGGCCTGGGCAGCAGTGTCGGCATAGGTCTCCGCCTCTGCCAGCAGATCGCGCGCGGTGGAGAGCGCCGCGCCAAACTGTGACTGCCACCACTGCACATCCCACAGGTGCCCGTACAGTTCGAAACGCCGGGGCAGGTGCTTCTCACCCTCTGGGAGCGTATCCAGCGCGCGGAGAAAGAATCGCGCGGCGGCCTCGGGCGCCGCAACACTGCGCGCCATGAACCCAGCCCGGGCATACCATTCCGCGGCGCGAACGGGGGCGCTGCCCAGGTCGTAATGCCCCGCGATACTGGCGGCGTACACATCCTCACGCCCGCTGGTGTGCTCTGCCAGCCAGTCGCCCGTCAGCTCGTGCCCGCGAACGCGCAGCCCAGGCGGGGAACTGGCGTACGCCACAGCGTGGAGCTGCGGGCTGCGGAAGAGATATTCCGCCGCGCCGGCGATCACCGAGTGATCGCGCCGTAAAATCAGGCCGTGCGCTTGCAGCGCGCGGAGCGCTGTGGAAAGATCCTCTGCGCCCGAGCCGGTCGTATCACCCAGATCCAGGCGCTCCAATAGAAGCTGCACGGCGTGATCCCAAAAAACCTGTCCTATCACCGCAGCCCGGTAGATCACCGCGCGGGTGAAGGGGGTGAGTACGTCGAAATGCGCGAGAAGGGCGTCATCCAGGCTGCCAGGGATCTGCGCGGATGCCAGGCGTGTCATATCAATGCGCCAGGTCGTTGCGCCTACCTCTCCTTCCGCCACCAGGATGCCGGTTTCGATATAATTTTTGACCAGTTCCTCGACAAAATACGGATTGCCGCCGCTGGCTTCCACAATCCGGTCAATCAGGCGAGCGGGCAGGGTGATCAGGTCGGCGCTGGCGTGAAACGTGCCCGGCCCGGGCGGGCCACCACGCCGCTGGCCCAATGCGGAGCGGAGCGTCTGGCTTGCCATGGCGGCTGTCTCATCGTGCTGAAGCGGGCTGAGCGCCAGGAGGCAGTGCGAGGGGGTGCAGTCGCCCCAGCGCGGGCGGCGCTCTAACAGCTCGGGCCGCGCCTGCGCCACAATGAGGATGGGGCCGGTGGGCTTCAAGCGGGCGAGGGCTTCCAGCCCATCCAGCGAGCCGTCGTCGGCCCACTGCACGTTATCCAGCAGGATCAGCACGGGGGTGTGGGCGGCCACCGCCGAGAGGAACTTGCGCATCATCGAAAGCGCTTTTAAGCGAGCGCGCCCGGTATCTTCCAGTTGATCGTGCAGGTAGGGGCTGTCGGAAAAATCAAAACCGGCGAGCTGGCCCATCCAGTGCGCGGCTTCTACCGCATCCTGCCCGATCCAATCCTGCACGCCGCCCACCAGTTTGGCGCGCGCTATCTCGGGGGGATCGCTTTCGAGGATCTTGAACCGGAAGGCCAGCAAGTCTCGCAGCAGGGTGTGCGGGCGCGACCCGGCGGTGGGGTCGGCGCGCCCGCGAAAGAGGATGAAGGGGTGGTTCTCCTCATCCAGGCGGCGGAGAAACTCGTTGAGCAAACGCGACTTGCCCATCCCCGCCGGGCCGACCACGGTGATAAAGCGAAGTTTTCCTTCCTCGATCACCTGATCGAAGGCGGTGTGCAGAAAGGCCATCTCTGGATCGCGCCCCACCAGCAGGCTCGCGCCAATGTGTGGGGCAAAGCGGAACGGGCGCGGGCGCATGCCCCACACGCGGAACACTCGCTCTCCCTGTTTTGCGCTGGCATCGATGATCTGCACGTCGACCAGACCCCGTGTATGGTGATAAACCGCTTCGCTTACCCAAATCTGCCCGGGCAGCGAGCCATCTCGCAGGGTGCGGGCAAGCTGCTGAACGGCATCTCGATCCTCTTCCTTGCCGTGGTGAATACCGGCCCGCAGTGATACAACCACTCCAGCGGTATGGCTCTCGCGCAGCATTTCCAGCGCGGCTTCTACCGCGTCGGCAGAATCACTGTTCGCCGCCCCTCCTTCTTGCGTGATAAAGATTGCCTCAAGGCAGCTCTCCACGCAGCCGGTGATAGCGCCTCCCCGGCGGGTGATGGATGATTCCAGGCGGCTCCACAATGCTTGCACGCCGGCATCTGGTTCGACGCCAGACACGGCAACAGCCAGCGCCGTTACCATTGGGGAACTGCGTATAAGGCTGCTATCCATTTCCCCCTGGCTTCGCTCACGCCTCAATGCCTTCCCCCGGCACCAGCCCCAGGTCGTCTTCATCCTCGCTTTGTGCCACGGAAGGGTCATCACCTTCCAGGATCAGCACGACATCGGGGCCCAGGCCAATGCGATCACCGGGAAAGACCTGCACCGGCGCGAGCAGGCGCTGCCCATTACGGAACGTGCCTTCCCGGCTGCCCAAGTCTTCCAGCGTCACTTTCCCGCCGTCGAAGATCACGCGGGCATGCTCTGGATCAACCCCGCGAGCTTCCAGCACAATATCGGCGGTCTCCGCGGAGCCGAGCACCAGCGCATTTTTGCCAATGCGTGTCTTGTGTCCCGATTTGGGCCCTTCCTTGACTTTTAGATGCAGCATAGGGGTCTCTCTCCTACTCTCGCCGGGAAACTGTGGGGCTATGCTTTATGAGGGAGTTGTTGCACAACTCCCTCATAAAGCATATTAAGAACCATGCCAAGCCGTGTAATTACCTCAGTTTAATTTTATAAGACAAAGGGAAAATGTCAATCACAGCGGCGGCGGCTTTATAATATCTGAATGGACCCGATCGACCGCATCATTCAATGGGGCCAGTCGCAGCCCCTCGTCCGCGCCGCAATTCTCACCAGTACTCGCGCCGTGCCGGAAGGCCGCGTGCGGGGAGCCGTGGTGGATGATCTTTCCGACTACGACGTGATCCTGGCAGTAACAGACGTGATGCCTTTCTTCGAAAATCGCGGCTGGCTGGCCCCGTTTGGCACGGTTCTGGCGATGTACCGCGATCCCATCGTACAGATGGATGGGTTGCCAACCTTTGGCACGGTAATCCAGTTCGTTGGCGGGCTGAAGATCGATTTCACCCTGTGGCCCGTGGAGATTCTGCGTCGCACAGCAAGCCAGCCCGCGCTGCCCGAAGAACTGGATGCCGGATACCGGGTGCTGCTGGACAAAGACGGGCTGGCAAGCACGCTCCAGCCGCCCAGCTACAGCGCCTATATCCCCGCCCTGCCGGATGCCGCCCGCTACCGGTATGAGATCGAATGCTTCTTTCTCACCGCCATTTATTACGCCAAATACCTCTGGCGCGGTGATCTGATGGCGGCGCGGCACGTATTCGAGACCTACATGCTGCAAGAACATCTGCGCCCGATGCTGGAATGGCTGGTGCAGATCGATCACGGCGGCGGGGTGAAGGCGGGTCTCTACGGGCGCGGGATGCAGCGCTGGCTGCGCCCCGAATTGTGGTCGCTGCTGGAGCAAGTGTACGGCGGATCGAGCTGGGAGGCGTGCTGGCGGTCACTTGATACGATCGTAGCGCTGATGCGGTCCGCGGCGGCTGAGGTCGGCGCGCATCTCGGGTTCGACTATCCGCAAGAGATGGAAAAGCAGGCGCTGGAATTGATCCAGGAGATCAAGATGCGAGAGAAGCCGTGATCCCGGAGCAAAATACCCCCTGGCCTGCGGCTCCAGATACCCTGGCGATGGAACCCGGCTGGGTGCACGTGTTCCGTTTGCCGCTGGATCTTCCCGCCGGACGGATCGCCGCCCTGCGCGCGCTCCTTTCGCACCAGGAGGTCACCCGCGCAGACCGCTACCACAGGCAGCGCGACGGAGCCCGCTTCACCGCTGCCCGCGGGCAGCTCCGCGAGATTTTGGGCGGCTACACGCAACTAAACCCAAAAGCAGTCGTTCTGCTGGTGGATGCGCATGGAAAACCCGCGCTCGCGCTTCCTCAGGCAGGTGACTCCTCTGCCGGTGCTCCTGCGTTCAACGTCAGCCACTCCGCGGGGCTCGCGCTGCTGGCTGTTGGCTGCCCGCGTGATCTGATAGGGATCGATGTGGAAGCGATCCGCGCCAGCCTGGAGTTTGAGAGCATGGCCCGGCGCTTTTTCGCCCCCGGCGAGGTCGCCGCGCTGCTTGCCCTACCCTCAGAACAGCGTACCGCCGCCTTCTTCGCCTGCTGGACGCGCAAAGAGGCCTACATAAAAGCGCGCGGGCTGGGTCTGGCCATCCCACTAGACGGGTTTGAGGTGTCACTCGTTCCCGGCGATGCTCCTCGCTTGATCCGCCCCACCGCGGACGATCCGCACGGCGCGGAATGGACGATGATGAAGCTTGACCCAGGCCCGGATTATGCCGCAGCCTTATGCGTGCGCGGTCCCGTCGAAGGCATCCGCTGCTGGGACTGGTCCGCTTAGCGGTCTATGATGCCCACCACCTGGAACCAGGGCGGTTCGCTGTGCGGGTTGGTCTCGATGCGCATCCCCAGCCGCCGCATCACCTGCTGAGAGGCGTGGTTTTCGTGCTCGGTGGTGGCGACGACGCGGGCCATGTTCATCTTCTCAAAGGCATAATGGATGACCGCGCGAGCGGCTTCGGTGGCATAGCCCTTGCCCCGCTCCGCGCTGCCCAGCGCCCAGAACAGGCCTAATTCACAGGTAAACCGCTCCGGTGCAAGAGAATTCCCCAGCGGCTGAAAGGATGGCAGCAGCCCGAACGGCCCCAGCGCCGGGACGAGCCCCACAGAACCGATCAGGCGGTTTTCGGCACGCAGCACGATGGCCCGGTCGCCAAACGGTGGCTGGTACATTTTTGCCAGTTCTTCATAATTCCGGACGGTCCACTCTAGCCACTGACGGCGGCTCTCCAGCGTGTGCTCGCCCATCTTCGCTTCTTCATCGAGGATGCGGTGCACATCCGCCAGGTCATCCATCACAAACGGGCGGATTGTGAGCCGCTCGGTTTCCAGCACGGGCATGGCAGTGGTCATCGTTCCTCGGGAGTAGCGAACAGCGCAGGGAGTTCCGCGAAGAATTCGTTCAACACGCTGGGGAAGAAGAAAGCCACCGGCAGATTTTGGATTTGCGCCGGGGTGAAGTAGCCCATTGCCTGGCCTTCGTGCAGCACCATGCGCTCCACAGCCCGGTCGAATGGCGCATAATAGACGTGCTGCTCGACAATCACATCGCGCCAGGGTTCATCGTACACGCGCCAGTGCGTTAGCAGCAGATCCTTGCCCGCTTCGAGATCCAACTCTTCCAGCAGTTCGCGGCCCATGGCTTCATCCGGCGTCTCACCCGGCTCTACACGCCCGCCGAACAGGGTCCAGCACCCGGCAAAGGACAGGTTCGGCTTATTATCGCGCTGCTGGAGCAGCACTTGCCCGCTTGGGTTGAACATGATCACGCCAACGCAGGGAATCCGTTCGATCATTCCACACCCCCTTTAAAACGATACTTCTTCAGCGGAAAGGCACTCCGCGAACAAACTGCCGAGTACAGCATTGTGGTGGTCAATTGCTTGCCAGGCATCCAGCACCACACCATCCCAGGTAGAATGGGCGTCGCTGACCAGGATCACCTGATAGCCCAGCAGGTATGCCCGCCGCACGGTTGTATCGATGTCGATTTCGGTCGCCAGCCCACAGACCACTAGCCGCCGGATATCCATCTCGTTCAGTTCCTCTTCCAGCGCTGTCGAATGGAAGGCGTCTGGCGTGCGCTTGCGAATGATCGGCTCGTCGGCTGCGGGCGCCACAGCGGGGTGGATCTCCCAGCCGGGGGTATCGGGCTGGCCAAAATAGCCTTCTGCCTCATCATTTTGCACGTAGACGACAGGCGCGCCAGCACGCCGCGCCTGCGAAATCAAATCTGCCACCACAAGCAGCAGATCCTCACCTTCGCTAACGGGCACAGGCGGATGAAAGCTGCCCGCCTGCATATTGATGACAAGCAGCGCCGTGCCTGTCATTGATCCCCCTTGCCTTGATCCAGAAAGGCGCGGATTTTGGCCGCTTTCTCGGGTCGCCCAAGCTGCTGATAAGCAACGTACTCGTGCTCCAGATCCATCACCGGCAGGTCCATGCCTTCAAAATCCACCCGGCGGATCAGGCAGGAAAGATCGGGCGGATCATTCCAGCCGGTGCCCGTGCCGCGGTGCGCCATATCGCCCATCACCTCCACTTGCAGGTTCATAATCTGCATGCGCCCGAAGTGCGAACGGGTGTACTCGCGCTCTAGCAACTGCACGCGTTCGGTCATATATTCCGGAAACAGGTTTTGGATCGCATACGCGCCTTCGCGGTCACACTGCAAGTCGATGTCGTGGATTTCCAGGTCCATCCCTTGCAGCGCCATCCCCATGCTGCCGGTGATCGCCCAACAGATGGGGGTATCTTTCAAGCGGGTATGGAGCACGACCAGTACCTGAAGATAAATCGGGGTAATGACAGCCATACGGAGAATGATAGCACAAGACACGCGAGAGCGTTTTAACCCTCGGGCAGATGTGTAGAAGGTTGGTTAAAACGCAAAGAGCCGCTCATGGGTATAGCGGCTCTTCGTACGGGTAAATGAAAAAAAGTCTCTTGGCAACGACCTACTCTCCCAGGAGTCTGCACTCCAAGTACCATCGGCGCTGACGGCCTTAACGACCGGGTTCGGGATGTAGCCGGGTGTACCACCGTCGCTCCAATCACCAA
>JAEYTI010000234.1 GCA_023434145.1 Chloroflexota bacterium
CCCCCAAACCCCTGTGGGGTGTTTTGTTGTGTTGAAACGGCATATATATGCCGTTTCATCACAACAAAACACCTTAACACCCTTTCTTATGTGCCGCTCTGATTCGGCAAAATATGCTGCTCAAAGACCTTCCAGAAATGGTGGCCATAGATCGACAGGGTGATGGCCATCGCGAACTTCCTCGGCTCTTTGAACAGTGCCCAGAAAAACAGTCGCCAGTATTCCACCCGCTCGTGCCCGCGGATGCCCAGCCAGTAGATCGAGCGGAAGAATGCCAGGATCTCCTGCATCTCCAGGTGCACCGGCGCGGAGTCGGGCTTATATTCCTTCAAGAAATTGCGCACGCGCTGATAGAACGGGCGCGGGGCGTAGATCTCTTCCAGAATAAAGTGATAACCCTTCTCCAGCAGGTTCGCGTCCATCTTTGGGATGATGTTGCTGCGCCCGTCGGCATTGTCTCCAGACATATCACCCAGCAGCCGGCCTTCGCCAAGCATGCGGCGGTACAGGTCGGTGCCATGCGGAGCTTGCAGCAGCCCCACCATGGCCGTTACGATACCGCTGTGCTGAATAAAGTCGATCTGGCGCTGGAAGATCGTCGCGGTATCCGAATCGAAGCCGACGATAAAACCTCCCATCACCTGCAAGCCGTGTCGCTGCATCTGCTTGACCGCCTCGACCAGGTTGCGGTTCTTGTTCTGCACCTTGTGGCATTCCGCCAGGCTCTCTTCGCTGGGCGTCTCGATGCCAACGAAGACGGAGATAAAGCCTGCCTTCGCCATCATCTCCATGAGATCGGTGTCATCGGCCAGGTTGATCGACGCCTCGGTGATAAATCTACAGCCACTCTTGCCTTTGCGCCAGGCAATGAGCGCCGGGAGGATTTCCTCCTTTAATATGCGCTTGTTGCCGATGAAGTTATCGTCCACGAAGAAGACGCTGCGCCGCCAGCCCAGGGCATACATGGCGTCCAGCTCGGCGATGATCTGCTGCGCCGTTTTGGTGCGCGGGCGGTGCCCCAGTAGGGCGGTGACGTTGCAAAAATCGCAGTTAAACGGGCAGCCGCGCGAGAACTGGATGCTCATCGAGTCGTACTGCTTCATATCCACCAGATCCCAGCGAGGAACAGGCGTCTGGCAGATATCGGGATATTCGTCCGTCTGGTAAAGGCGCTGTGGCGTGCCGTGTTCCAGGTCAGCCAGGAAGGGTGGCAGGGTAATCTCTGCCTCATTTAGGATGAAGTGGTCGACCAATGGAAAGGATTCGTATTCGGCGGTAAAGAGCGGCCCGCCAGCGACGAGCTTCTTGCCGGCCAATTTCGCGCGCACAATTACATCCTGGGCGGAAGCTCGCTGCACGGCCATCGCGCTGACGAAGACCATATCGGCCCAGGCAATATTCTGCTGTTGCAGCGGTTTGACATTCAAATCAACCAGCCGCATCTGCCATTCCTGGGGCAGCATAGCGGCAACGGTAACCAGCCCCAGCGGCGGCGACGATGCCTTTTTGCCAATGAACCGCAGCGCATACTTGAAACTCCAGAAAGTATCGGGGAACTCGGGATACACCAGCAGAATATTCATAGATCTTGCCTCCAGATTTCGGGTCTCTGGGTTTTGCCGTGGTTGTAGGAAGAGGTTGTACTGCAACCTTTCCCTACAACCACGGCAAAACCCAAAGAGCCCAGATTTCTCAAAATAGTAGCGCGGAGGCGTTTGTGAAAAATGTAACTGGGGTCACAATGCTGTACCCCGTGCTTCCTATCTGGTCGCGAACCGGGATGTGACCTGCGGCACTACCGGCATGGGCAAAGGGGGATGCTATAATATTGGTCATGGAGCGTTCCTTCCGCCCGTTTCACACCGGGTCCGATGCGGATTTGGCCTTCGCAGTCATGGTGCTGGCCTCGTACTTCACCACGTTCAGCATGCTGCAGACGGCCACTTCGTTCGATCTGCTGCTGATGATCACCCTGGGGGTGGCTTACATCACCCTGGGGATCTACGGCTACGCCTATGCCATGCGGTATGCCCGGATCGGCATGCACTTGGCGTACTTTGCCGTGCAGCTCCTGCTGGGCAGCCTGATCGTTTACCTGGGGCGCGGCGTGGGCTTCAACGCGATGGTTCTGCTGCCCCTGGCTGGGCACAGTGTTGTGCTGCTGCCTCGCAGCTGGCGGCTGTTGGTCAATATCGCCATTCTACTCACCTATGCAGTGACCCTTGAAGTCATCTCTGGTGACCTGGGCCTGGTATGGTCGAGCATCCCCGTATTTTTAGCCGGGCAGATTTTCATTCTGGCGTTTACACAGATGGCGGTGAATGAAGAGAAGGCGCGCTCGAAAGTGGAGCAGCTTGTGAGCGATCTGGAAGAGGCCAACCAGAACCTGCGCGAGTACGCGGTAAATATTGAAGAGCTGGCCATAGCCCGCGAACGCAATCGCCTGGCGCGTGAGATCCACGATGGCCTCGGTCACTACCTCACCACCGTGCACATGCAGATCCAGGCGGCGCGGGCGGTGATGGTGGTTGACCCCAACCGCGCGCAGGATGCGCTCAGCCGGGCGCAGAACATGGCCCAGGAGGCGTTGGTGGACGTGCGCCGTTCGGTGGCTGCCCTGCGCGACGCGCCGGGCGACGGCAGATCGCTCCAGGACGAGATCGAAAAGATGCTCCAGCGCTGCGAAGGCTCGGGCATTCAACCCGAGCTAAAGGTGTTAGGCAACCCGCGCACGCTCACACCACAGTCGCTGCTCACCATTTTTCGCGTGGTGCAAGAGGGGATCAACAATACGCTCAAGCACGCCAGGGCCAGCCACCTCTCGCTGACTCTGGATTACTCTCGCGGGGATGAAGTGCGGCTGGTACTGCAAGATGATGGTGTTGGGGCCGAGACGACGGAAGGTGGGTTCGGGCTGCTGGGCATCCGTGAGCGGGTGCAGCTTCTCAACGGCAGCATGGCGGTGCGAACTGCTGCCGGAGATGGATTCCGGCTGGAAGTGTGTGTCCCTGGATAGGGCGTTATCGATGCGAGGATGGCGAATGTGATAGATATCATGATCGTGGACGACCAATCCCTGTTCCGTGAGGGGCTGCGCACCCTGCTGACCGTGCAGCCGGATTTTAACGTAGTGGGTGAAGCCGGCAACGGGGAAGAGGCGCTGCGCATGGCTGCCCGCTTGCGGCCCAACGTAATCTTGATGGACCTGCGCATGCCGGTGATGGATGGCGTCACCGCCACGCACCGCATCCACGAATCGCATCCAAACTGCAAGGTGATTGTGCTGACCACCTTCGATGACGATGAGAATGTTTTTGAGGGCCTCCGCGCGGGAGCGGTGGGCTATCTGCTCAAAGATGTTTCTTCTGATAAGCTGTTTGAGGCGATCCGCGCCGCCAATCGGGGTGAGTATTTTATGCTGCCATCGATTACGGCAAAAGTGATGGCCGAGTTTTCGCGGCTGTCGCGGCTTGTTCCTGTGCCTGCTGAGGCGCTGGCCGAGCCGCTCTCGCCACGCGAGATGGAGATTCTGCGCCTGGTTGCCAAGGGCGCGAGCAACCGTGATATTGCCGATACGCTGGTGATTGCCGAGGGTACGGTGAAGAACCATTTGACGAACATCCTTGGCAAGCTGGGCGTAAAGGACCGCATGCAGGCAGTGCTGAAAGCGAGAGAGTACGGGCTGTTATGAACCGAATGGCAGAACCCAACCCATCTATGCACGTTCACAATTTCCGCACCGCCGCGGGGGTCATCTTGATACTTGCGGGGGCGGTGCTGTTCCTGGATCGCTACTTGCAAACCGGCTGGCTGTCGCTGTTGATTTTGCCGGCGGTGGGCCTGTATCTATACCAGTGGGGCGCGCGCATGCACCACACCGGCCTGATCGTGTGGGGCGCGTTGCTTGGCGCGCTGGGGGCAGGGATTTTGGCAGCGTTTACCCCCTTTGGGCGTTTCCCGCCGGTAGTCGACCAGATCGGGCGGATTTCGCTGTGCCTGGGCCTGGGGTGGCTGCTGGTGCTGTTCACCACGGCACAGCGCACGCGCACAGCCTGGTGGGCCGGCATTCCCGCGGGCATTTTGATCGGCCTGGGTGCCTGCCTGCTCTATACAGCCTTGCGCTGGGGCGACTTTGTCCTCTACCTAAGCCTTGGCGTGGCGATTCCCATGCTGATCTGGGGACTGGGCACGCGCTTGCTGGGGTTGGCGATCCCAGGCTCGCTTCTAATCGGCATTGGCCCGGGCATCTACCTGGCCTGGCAGGCCTCCGAAGGGGAAAATTCGCTGGTGCGCACCGGCATCATGCTGGTGTGGTTTGCCCTCGGCTGGGCGCTGATCACGCTCGCCGGGCGGATCATCCTGGAAAAGTACCTGTGGTGGCCGCTGATCCCTGGCGGGATTATCGTGATGGTTGGCCTGGGACTCTATATTGGCGGCGATCCCGACAACGCACTCGGCTTTATCGGCAACACCGGCTCGATCATGCTGATCATCTTCGGCCTGTATTTGCTGTTGATGCGCAAGGGCATCCACCACGACGATTGAAAGGATGCGAGCGTGCTGGCAGGCGACCGCCTCACCCCCGCTCTTCCACCAGACGCATTATGTCCGGCAGCGCATCTCTTGCCGCCGCCTCACCTGCGTCGATCACCTCTTTTGCTCTCGGGAAACTGAGGAACATCTCGATCCCGGCGGGGAGGGCGGGCCGCAGCAGCAGGTCCGGCGGATCCGTTTGCAAGCGTGTTTCGGTGATCTGGTGGATCATGATTAGCTCGGCGCGGTAGAAGTCGAGCAGGTAGTCGGGAAGGGGCAGAGGGAAGCGCGGGCGGTCACCAATATCTTGCCAGGGCTTTTCTTCGTGCGGGTCTGACTGCGCCTCGATGCCAATCACAACGTCCGCGCCAAGCTGGCGCACCCGGTCCACGGGCAGGTTGTTGAGAACGCCGCCATCTACCAGCCGCCATTCACCAATGGAAACCGGCGAGAATAACCCGGGCACGGCAATCGTTGCCAGCACCGCGGGTAGTACCATCCCGTTGGTAAATACCACCTCGCGCGCGCTCACGAGATCAACAGCCGGTAAGGTGAGTGGGATGCTCAAATTCTCAAAGCAGCGGTCGAGGAAGAAATCGACCAGCATGTCGCGCACGCGCGTCATATCGAGCAAGCCCCGGCGCTGCGGCGAGAGATCGATTAGCTTGATCAGGTTGCGAACCTGAGCGAGATGCAGCGCCTTCTCTTCAATTTCATCAATCGGCACACCGCACGCATAGGCCGCCGCGATTAAGCCGCCCATGCTCGTCCCGCCGATGCAGTCCACCAGCACGCCGGCTTCTTGCAGCACCTTCAGCACGCCAATGTGGACGTATCCGCGAACGCCGCCGCCTGATAAAGCCAATCCAATTTTCGGTCGCATGATAGAGCCATTATAATCTGATTTCAGGGGTAGCTGCCTCAGTGCGCGCACTGAGGCAGCTACCCCAAAAACTGAATTACATCACCCCAACCCTTTTCAAAGCGCCTGGGAAATGTTAAAATATCCTCTTGTAATTTGTACCTTTTATTCGTGGAAACCGGCTGTTTCAAACGCATGCGAAAAGGCGATCCCGGCTCACCTATTGGGACGCCTTTTTTTGAGCCTGATTGTCGGAACTATCTCCCACGGCTGGAGAAAAGCCAAAAAGTAGGTTGGTATGACTGTAGAACGAACTGATTTACGCAACATTGCGATTATCGCGCACGTCGATCACGGCAAGACAACGCTGGTAGATGCTATGCTCAAGCAGGCACGGGTTTTCCGTGAGAACCAGCACATCATAGAGCGTGTGATGGATTCGAATGCGCTGGAACGCGAGCGGGGGATCACCATTCTGGCCAAGAATACCGCTATTGTCATCCCTGACCCGGAAACAGGCCAGTTGGTCAAGATCAACATCGTCGATACCCCCGGGCACGCTGATTTTGGCGGCGAGGTGGAGCGCGTGATGAACATGGTCGACGGCGTGCTGCTGCTGGTCGATGCCGCCGAAGGGCCGATGCCGCAGACACGCTTCGTGCTCAAGAAGGCGCTCAAGATGGGGCATAAGGCCATCGTGGTGGTTAATAAGATGGACCGCCGTGACGCGGACCCCGAGCGCACTGTCAACAACACATTCGACCTGTTCATTGAACTCGGCGCCACCGAGGATCAGGCTGATTTCCCCATTATCTACACCAACGGCATTTCTGGACAGTCTGGGGTGACGACCGGCGTTGGGCCAGATCTTCAGCCTCTGTTTGAAGCCATTCTTCGCCGCATCCCCGCGCCCAAAGTGGAGCCGGACCATCCGCTCCAGCTCTTGGTGACCAACCTGGGCTACGATGAATACCGTGGCACCCAGGCAATCGGGCGCATCCACTCGGGCGCGATCAAAGCCGGGCAGCCGCTGGCGCGCATGATGCTGAATGGGCAGGTTGTACCCGAGCGCGCGCGCTATCTGTACATCTATCAGGGTTTGGATCGTGTGGAAGTGCAGAGCGCGGAAGCCGGTGAGATTGTCGCGATTGCCGGACTGGAAGGCATCGGCATCGGTGAGACGCTCGCCGACCCAGAGAATCCTGTTGCGCTGCCGACGATTAAGGTGGAAGAGCCAACCGTCCGCATGACCTTTGGCGTGAACACCTCCCCGCTTTCGGGCAAAGAAGGCAAGTACAGCACCTCTCGCAAGCTGCGCGAGCGCCTGATGGAAGAGCTGCGCAATAATGTTGCCCTGCGCGTGGAAGAGACCGATAGCGCTGATACCTTCCTGGTATCGGGCCGTGGTGAGCTTCACCTGGCGATTCTGATCGAAACCATGCGCCGCGAAGGGTACGAGTTCCAGGTTTCGCGCCCCGAGGCAATCTTCCATCGCGGCGAAGATGGCACCCTGCTTGAGCCGTTTGAGGAAGTGCACATCGAGACCAGCGCCGAGACGGTCGGCACCGTGGTGGAAATGCTCGGCAGCCGCCGCGGCAAGATGATCGACATGGCCAACAACCCCGACAACACCGTCCACCTGACCTACATTGTGCCGACACGCGGCCTGCTGGGCTTCCGCTACCAGTTCCTCACCGCTACCCGCGGCATGGGCGTGATGAACAGCCTGCTGCATGGGTACGACGAAATGGCCGGTGTGATTAACTCGCGCGCCACCAGTTCGATTGTGGCCTGGGAAGCCGGAACGACGACCAACTTTGGCCTGAAGAATGCCGAAGAGCGCGGTACCCTCTTCGTGGGGCCGGGCGTGGAGGTGTACGAAGGCATGGTCGTTGGCGAGACACTGCGTGTGGATGATCTACCCGTGAACGTATGCAAGAAGAAGCATCTCACCAACATGCGCTCATCGAACAAGGATATTGAAGTTCGCCTGACTCCGCCGCGCAACCTGAGCATTGATGAGGCGATCGAATATCTGGCGGAAGACGAGCTGCTAGAGGTAACCCCGCAGAGCTACCGCATTCGCAAGCGCATCCTCGGCACCGAAGAACGAGGTAAGCAGACCAAGCGTGAGAAAGAGGCGCTGCTCGGCGAGTAAAACCCGCTTTGTGTTTATGATCGATTGGCGTAGTCAATCGATCATAAACACAAGATACAGTTCCGAAGAGCAGTACCTTTCTCGTAACGCCGTCCGTATCGTTGATCGGACGGCGTTTTTGTATCCTTGTGCTAGAAGTTCGATGAAATGCGAACACAAAAAAACAAGGCTCATATGTAGTTTCAAGGAGTTTGGGTGTCACAGGGGGTGGGATCACCCCCTGTGACACCCAAACTCCTTGAAATCCATAAAGAGCGAAAAACAACAATTCACCGGAACGTTCCGGTCGATAAGAAAGAGCGAGGTTAATATGTCTGCTGAAATGGTAATTGTCACTTCCCATATGGTTCTGATGGTCGGCGCGGGCGGGTTGGTGCTTGCTGCGCTTGGTGCAATCGTGCGCTTGCTGAAAGACCTGACTCACTAAGCGACTGTGTGCTGGCAACACCGTGGTCCTAAACAGAATAGGGTCGAAACAAAAAAAGGCCGGCCGGGTGCAATCCTGGTCGGTTTTTTCGCTACTCTGGTTTGAATTTCTAATTGCAAGGTCATACATATGATTGGTAAACAAAGTACTTTTTTACCGTTGTATAACGAATTGTTATTCTGTATATTGTATGTGCTGTTCAATATTTTTGTCTTTTCAAACAAATTGCATTAATAACGCTTCGCTGTCCCACCACAATCACGAAAATTTAATCTTGCATAAAACGGTCGTTGCAGGTTCTGCCTGCGAACGGTCCTGGGAGGCTGTGATCCAGGGGCCAGATTTGGTCGCTGATGTACTGGTATATTCTCCGGTACGTTGGCCTTTGGGGAGCCAGTGGCGAAACCGGCCCAATTGTTCAGGCCGGTTCTTTTAATTCACAGCCTGCGCGGGGTTGCCAGGCTGAAAGGGGGGATGCACAAAAGGGGTTATCGAGGTTTAGCACAATTTTATCGGTGACACCGTTTGAGGCCTCAAGGAAGGCAATCGAATATTCCACATCTAGCTTTCAATAAAATAAAAATGGGAGAGACAATGAAAGCGAGTCGTATTTTGTACGTTGTATCGATCCCCTTGCTTGTGATGATGATTTTTGCCCTGGGTTGGGGCACGGCGAGGGCGGCAAGCACCAATAGTGTAATTACACCCATCATCATTGATGGGAACCCGACCTGTACATCACAAGGGTATGACCATGAACTCAAGGTTGACCCGCCGGTGTCTGGAACATACAGTGTCGATGCATATAATACTGTAACGGTGGTTATCAACGATGGCAAACTTGTCGACTGGGATTCCACCCTCGGCATGGATGCGGTGATCGTCAAAGGCAGCAGTGCAGGCAATCTATTTGTCTATGACCCTCCAGCCGAAGCTTTCAGCGGGAATGGCCTATATTCTCCCGTGAATGCAAGTGGTGGGTACGCTAGTGTCAGCCATATCAAATTCTGCTACGATTACGAACTGACCGCCAGCAAAACAGCCAACGCTACCTATACACGCGCTTACACCTGGGACATCACAAAAACAGTTGACGATGACAGCCACGTTGGTTTCCCCGGCGACTCCTTCACCTCAAACTACACCGTCGCTGTCCATCAAACGGTCGTGGACTCCAACTTCGCTGTCTCAGGGACAATCACGGTCAACAACCCGACTCCCTTCACGGTAAACTTTAGCGTGGCAGACTCGGTGGGCGGAACCTCTGCCACCGTGAACTGCCCCGTCAACAGTTTGCTTGCCGGAGCCAGCACAGTCTGCACCTACTCGGCCAGCTTAGGCGCGAAAGTAGACGGTATAAACACCGCCACGATCAGCAGCCTTACGACTGGAGTGGGTGGCGCGACCGCTTCTGCTGGATACACCTTTGGCGAACCGACAACCACGGTCGGCTACCCAACCATTAATGTGTCCGATACGCTCGGCGGAAACTTGGGCTCGGCTTCGGGAGATGATACGTTTGAATATCCGGTGACGTTCACCTGTAACGGTGACGAGGGTGAAAATCCCAACACCGCCACGATTGAGGAAACTGGGCAGTCTGCTAGCGAAAATGTGGACGTTGCCTGCTATGAACTGACTGTGACGAAAGATGCGGACACCGCACTCACCCGCACGTGGACCTGGTCAATCGAGAAAACCGCCGATCAGACGGATCTGATTCTTTCAGAAGGTCAGCTCTTCGAGGTGAACTACGAGGTAGAGGTGGATGCTACCTCTATCGACAGCGCCTGGGCTGTGAGCGGTGAGATCGAAGTGTACAATCCGGCGCCAATCGACGCTGTCTTGACCAGCGTAAGCGACGTAGTCTCTCCTGACATTGCTGGGGTGGTTGATTGCGGTGTAACCTTCCCGTATACGCTCGTTGCGGGTGGAACACTGACGTGCGATTATTCGGCGACCCTGCCGGATGCGTCAACCCGCCTCAATACAGCTTCTGCAACGATCTCGAACGGAACCAGCTTCGCCGGAACTGCCAATGTAGACTTCAGCACTGCCACGGTGAACGAGGTCGATGAGTGCATCGACGTGACAGATACCAATTTGGGCGTCCTTGGCACGGTCTGCGCCGGCGATGCTCTGCAGACTTTCACCTATTCACTGTGGTTCGGCGCGCATCCCGATGCTGATGTGGTATTGGAATGCGGCGACAACACGCCTACCAACACTGCCAGCTTTGTCGCCAACGATAGCGGAGCGACGGGCAGCGATATGTGGGCCGTCAATGCAGAAGTGACCTGCGCCACTGGCTGCACGCTGACACAAGGCTACTGGAAGACGCACTCACTGCACGGCCCCGCGCCGTATGATGATGCCTGGCTGAACCTCGGCCCCGCTGGCGCGGATACGCTTTTCTTCAAGAGTAATATGACCTGGTATCAGGTATTCTGGACTCCTCCGGCTGGCCGCGCTTACATCAATCTGGCCCACCAGTATATGGCAGCCAAACTAAACATCCTCAACGGTGCATCAACGACTCCTGAGGTGGATCTCGCAATACTAGCCGCGGAGGCGCTCTTTAATGCTCAGGCCGTCGGTGATATTACGCTGGATAAAGCGGAAAGCAAGGCTGCGCTGAAACATGCCGCTACACTCGACAAGTACAACAACGGCCTGATCGGCCCAGGGCACTGCTCTGAGTAAGATCGAGCCAGAATAAACCAAAAACGGCTGCGCCACCGGCGCAGCCGTTTTTGGTTGTAAAACAGAAATCAAGGGAGTTATTATTGTATTGGGAGGCTATGCTTCCTAATACAATAATAACTCCCCAATATCGTTACAGCGCTTCGATCCTCGCCTGCAAGCGATCGATTTCGTCTTTGATCGTCTCCAGCTTGCCCTGGGTTTCCTCCAGCTTGCCGCGTTCGGCGCGGATAAAGCGCGTGTAAGGGCCAATTGCCTCGTTGATCTCTTGCAGCGAGCGCTCGATCTCTCGCCCAAACTGCGTTTTCAGGGATGAAGTGAGCTTCTCACGCATATCCGCCACTTTTTCTCCCATCTCCTTTTTTGCTTGCCGCCGCCGTGCGGGGATGACGAACAGCCCCAGCGCGGCGACCAGGCTGGCGAGCACAATGCCAGTGACGTCTACAGCCACTGTCGAGGCCAGCGCGGTGACAATGGCTCCCAGCCCCACTGCGCCGATCTCCAGCGCCGCAGAGGCTGCCACGGCCTCCTGCGCGCCAAGGGCGATTTCTTCCGCCTCGCGCTGCTGGTCATACGATTCGACCGCTCGCCGCGCTTCGTTGCCCACCGCGTCCATCAATCGTTCGCGGTCGTAGTGGAAGGTGCCAATACTTGCATCACCGACGATCCGTTCGGCGTGCTCGCGGCGGCGTTCTGCCAGGTGCTCGTGTACGGCCTGCCACTGGCGCAGGTTGGCCTGCACCAGCCAGTCGATCAGCTCAGATACTTTCCGCTCGATTTGTACCGGTAGGTCCCCGACCACGTCACGTTCAAATTCTTCCTGCACGCGGCTCTTATTCAACAAGTCAAACACGCGGGCAATCCGGAAGGTGTCCTCAAAGAACTCGTCGCCGCGCTGTTCCATCTCGAACAAAATATTTTCGATATCTGACATGCGGTAATTGAAGTCGCGCAGCATATCCTCGCGGTAAAGCGCAAGCTGCGCATCCACATCTTCCAGCATTCTGAAATCATCGCGCAGCAGCTCTAAGCGCGAGCCCGTAAGGTCTAGATAGCGGCTGACCAGATGCCGGCCAACACCCAGCGGGTTGAGCAGCTTGAGTTGAATGCGGCTCTTTTCGTCCAGCGTATCGCGGATGTAGTTCTCCAAAGGATCAAAACGGCTCGGCTGCCAAAGATGGGGCTCCCCCAGCTTGGCGCGCAGGGCCAGCCGCGCGCTAACAGGGAATATCTCTGGCCGGATTCCCAGCAGGTCGCGGGCGTTTTCGCTCACAAAGGCCAGAATTTGCTCCAAATCCTTCTCATCCTCCAGAATATCGACCTTGTTCACCACAATCACAACCTTTTTCCCCCAGTCGCGAATGCGTTTGAGGAAGGTGTTTTCGCTCTCGGTAAATGGCCGGTCTGAGGAGGTAATAAACAGCACCAGATCCGAACGCGGAACGAATTCTGAGGTGATCTGCTCGTGCTCGCGGATGACGGCGTTTGTCCCGGGCGTGTCCACAATGCTGATTTCTTGCAGCAGCGGTGCGGGGAGCGTTAGCTGGTGCAAGTTTTCGTTGAGCACGCGGCGGTCGGCGGACTCTCCGTAGTGAAGGACATTAATTTGCGTTGTTGTGGGCGTAACGCCTTCTTTCAACAACCGCTGGCCGAGCAGTGCGTTGATAAACGCGCTCTTCCCGGCGTTAAATTCGCCAACAATCACCAGCAGGAAGATCTCTTCCAACTGCTGGATCGAATCAATCAAAGTTTCCTGGTCTTCTGGGGCCGTGCCGGTTTGCGCCAGTGCCACGCGCAAGTCGTTCAGCAGTTTACGTTCATCTTTCAGCAGGTTCTCTTGCTGTTCGTTCAAAATCTGCATATTCTCATTCCCTCTTGTAACCGATTATACAAGCAATTGCTCAATGATAACCCTTTAGCCAGGACGGTTTTACCATATTTGCGTGGATTTTCACCAAAAATCGCTATACATGACACAAAAAAGCTGTGGCTGAGGAGCGCTGGATAAATATTCGATTAAAACGTAAGCCCACCGTCGGCAACCGGTGGGCTTACAAGCGGAAGGGGATCAGGGGGGAGCCCTTCCAGATATATGCTGTTATACGTGATGTGGTTGAGCCAGCAGCGCCATTATGGCTGAAGGCTGCGAGTTAGGAAGCAAGGCGCTAAGTGGTTAGTCTCTACCGCCTCTACCTCTGCCTCTGCCACGATCGTCGTCATCATCGTCATCATCGTCGTCGTCACCGCCGCGTCCACCACGATCATCATCATCGTCACCGCCGCCGCGACCGCCACGGTCTCCACGATCGTCATCGTTGCCGCCCCGTCCGCCGCGATCATCGTCGTCATTGCCACCGCGTCCACCGCGATCATCGTCATCGTCATTGCCGCCACGGCCACCGCGATCATCATCACCGCCACCTCCTCTACCTCTACCTCTGCCACGATCGTCATCATCATCGTCATTGCCGCCACGCCCACCACGATCGTCGTCATCGTTTGAAGGCGGGGGTGGGGGTGGTTGCGTTGCTGCTGGCGGCGGATCGGTTGGATTATTATCGACCACAGCAGTGGGCGGCGGCGGTGGTGGTGGTGGTGGCGGCGCTGGCTCCTCTTCAGCATCATCCTGCTGTGCTGGCTGCGAAACTTGCGCGGGGTTGTTCACCAATTGCGGCCTGGCAGTTGGGATGACCGAAGCTACAAATGGGGCGATTGTCGGAACCGTTTCTCTCGGTACGTAAATGACCTCGCTGGGCATGATGACAGCATCTTCGCTCAGGCAGTTCACCCGCCGAATTTCTTCCAACGTAATGCCATGCAAGATGCTCAACCGAAATAGCGAATCGGTGGGATTGACGGCATATGGAACCCAACCGTCAGGCAGCGGGCAGGTTATCCCTGATATCGACTGGCCGTTTCCGCCCGTGTTGGGCACAATCGCGGCAAGATCGTTCGACAATCCGCTAGACTGTACGTGGGGTAGGTTTATGATAGAAGCTTCCTGCACCACGCTGGGGCTCTGTTCAAAGAGCCCCCCGGTTCGGTTTTGCCGGCTTAGTGCAAACCCGCCAATCAGCAGCGCTACCACAAGTAAGGGGGCAAGCAAGAATACCGGCGAACGCTGGGCGGGCTGGGATGCCGGCGCAGGCTGCGCCATAAGGGCGGGCGGAACTGCTCGCGCGCGCGCGGCCTGGTAGAGCGGGCATGAGGCATGCCCGCCAGAGAGACAAAAGTCTTGCTGGTGCGTTGCCCGAATCTGAGCGGGTGTTTTGCTTTGGAAACACCGGTTTCCATCCGATGGGAAGTTCAGCACAGTGCTAGGATCTTCCTGTAAACCAAGGTATGGACATCGTTTTTGGTTCATAATACGGACTGCTTCTCGCCCTATCCTTTCTTCTATATTCCGGTGTGCCTATCCGCCTGTAATTGGAAGAGCGGGCGGGTGAGGACATCCGGTGAAGGAAAGCTTGCGCGGCGGGTCGTCCGTAGCGGTGGAAGGGTTCTTGCGCTTTTCGCGGGCTTGCCCCGGCCAGGCCATTGCCGGTGAAGATACGAATAAAGATTGCCCGTGTTTAGAAGCGTTCAAATCCTGATATTACTGCTGCTCCTGTGACCTCCTGTTCTTTTTACGATCCCTCAACAGGTGGAGGGTTGGTCTCCTCTGGAGGGGGATCTGTCACTTCCGGAGGAGGTTCGGTAATTTCAGGGGGCGGTGGATCCGTTGCCGTGGGTTGAGGCGGGTCGGTAGGCTGCGGTGGGTCGGTGGGTGGCGGATCGGTAGGCGGAGGATCTGTCGGTGGCGGATCGGTGGGTGGTGGGTCAGTTGGTGGAGGATCCGTCGGCGGTGGCTCGGTCGGAGGAGGCTCCGTAGGCGGTGGCTCGGTCGGCGGTGGCTCGGTTGGTGGCGGGTCGGTAGGCGTCGGTGGAACCGGTGTATTTGTTGGTGGTGGCGGATTCGTAGCCGTCGGTGGAACCGGCGTATTTGTGGGTAGTGGTGGGTTGGTAGGTGTGGGCGGCGGTTTCGTTGCCGTAGGCCGGTCAGTTGCTGTAGGCGGTGGCGGGTTGGTTGACGTTGGTCTTCTGGTTGCTGTTGGCCTTGGTGTCCTGGTGGGTGGTGGGGGATTGGTTGGCAGGACCACCGTTGCCGTTGGCGGAACAACCGTGGTAGGGATGAGCGGCTTTGTAGCCGTCACGTTTGGGCGCGGCGTGCTGGTAGGAGGGATGCGTACCGTACTGGTTGGCGCGGGCGGCGGGTTCGAAGGGCTGTCATCATCCCTCGAAGACCCAGCAGTCGGTTGCGGCCCGCGCACGATTGCGGCCGGTGTGAAGGTGGGGAATGCTGTCGGTTCCCGCCCAAGAATGGAAGATGGTGCTGTCCCGTGACTCACAGAAGGGACGTAGATCACCTGACCCGGAAGAATCACTGTATCGGGCTCATCCATGCAGTTCACTCTCTGAAGCTCCTCCACGGTAACTCCATAAACAATGCTCAACCGGAAGAGAGAATCTGTGGGGTTGGTAATGTAGGGCATCCAGCCGGACGGCTGAGGGCAGTTTGGAACCCGCATCTCTCCAGGATCTTCTCCGAACTGCGGGAAGAAGGGGGTTAGGGTTGTATCCCGGGCGTCACCGAACGAAAAGAGGTTGAACGACGAGTCGCCGTTGGGCGTTCCTTCGCCGGTGCTTGGGATGAGCGCGTTGTCCGTGCCAAGAAGTTTCGGCATAACAATCCACAACACCAGTCCAAGCGCCACAACGCCGAGAGCGATAAGCGGCAGCACAAAAGTGCCTAGCTGTTTCACCATCCCGGCGACTTGCGTCTGCGGCGTGGCAGGCGGCAGCAGCGCTTCTGGCATTGCCTCTGGCTTGGCTGCCCGGTAGACCGGGCAGCCATAATGGCCAGCGGTTAAGCAGTAGCGTTGCTGGTGGATCTTATTTACTTGGGCTGTAGGTTCCGCGCGGTGGCAGAAATTCCCTTCAGAGGGGAAGTCCAGCGCCGTTGTCGGATCCCCTTGCATTCCGAGGTACGGGCAGGATTGTTTTTTCATAGGACATCATAGTTTCTTACCGGTATTCGGCTGTGTTTTCTCAACGTCGTAGGCATACGATGTGTAATTTTTGAGATCTCCGTAGTAATAGTAGCTGTCGCGTGAGTTAATGCGGTTGAGGGCTACGCCTACAACGCGAGCGCCCACGCGCTTCAACTGCTCGATCATCGTCATCGCGGCGTTGAGCTGGGTCTTGTTGGCCTGGATCACCAGCAGAACGCCATCCGCGCGGGCTGAAAGCACCGAAGAATCGGCCAGCAGCGAGGGTGGGCTGTCGATGATTACCATATCGGCCAGCGTTTTCAACTCTTCCAGCACTTCTTGCATGCGATTGGAAGAGAGAACTTCTGCCGGGTTGGGGGGTAGGCTGCCCGATGTTATTACCACCAGGTTGCTGTTGCCCCATGGCTGCGCCACGTCTTTGATGGTGGCGTGGTTGCGCAGAACGTCACTCAGGCCCATCACGTTCGAGATTCCCAGCGCGCGGTGCACGCGCGGACGGCGCAGGTCGGCGTCAATCAGGATAACGCGCCGCCCAAGCTGCGACATAACCACGGCCAGGTTGGTGGCGATGGTTGTCTTGCCTTCCGACAGCGTCGAGCTGGTGATCAACAAGGTCTTGATCGGATGGTCAAGACCGGTGAACTCGAGATTGGCGCGCAGCGACCGGAATGCCTCGGTGACAGGTGAGCGCGGCTGCGCCAGCACATATGGCAAGTTGCGCTTCTTATCATCCCTCAGATGTGGTTTATCCATATCGCCGATGTAGCCGAGCACGGGCAGTTGCAAGATTTCAGACACTTCCTCAGGCGAGCGCAGGGTGTCATCCATGTACTCGCTTGCGAAGGCGAATCCGCCTGCCAACAGCAAGCCAAAAATGCCGCCTAATGCCATGTTCACCATTACATTGGGGCCTACCGGATCACGGGCGGGCATCGCTTGCTCTACCTGCACCACGTTGGGGGTGCTGCGCATGCGCGCCAGCCGGATCGATTCGTAGTTGGTCAGCAGGCTGGAGTAGATCTGCTGGTACTGCGACAGGGCCGCCTGAATTTGCTCTCTGCGCGTGTTGCCGGTGGTGGTCGCGTTGGGATTAAAGGAAAGATTGACGTAGATCTCCTGGTACATTGAGAGCAGGCTTTTCAACTCTGAAAGCCGGTCCTCTTTCTGCACCAGTTCGAGCTGCTGCTCTACGGTGGGGGTCGGAACGGTGACAAACCTTCCCGGCGTGCGCGACTCGGGCGGGTTGACGAGGTAGTTTAGCTGCACGATCTCAGCCTGCAGGGTGTTGATCTCGTTCTGCAGATTTGCGATGGTGCGGGTTACCTCATCCACCTGAGAGCGGTAGGTATCCTCATTTTCTTTCGCAAGCTGCTCTTGCAAGGTGGCAATTTGCTGATCGACCTGCTGAATCTGCGCCTGGAGCGACTCTTCCGATGAAGCGAACCGGCTCGACTGCACGGCAGCGTTCTGCTCGAGGAAGACCGTTACCAGCGTGTTGGCAATATCCGCCGCTCGCTGCGGGTCGTTGTCATCTACCGTCACCTCGATCAACTCGGCTTCCGGTACCTGTTCAACCATAATTTGGCGCGATCGGACGGTGTGGTTCAGCCGCTCCGAGGTCGCCTGGATCACCGGCTGTGTTTTCAAGAGTTCGGTAAAAGTTCTTGCCGTCTGCCGGTCATTGATATAGAAATAATCGGGCAGGTTGCTTTCGGTGCCTTCCATGATCAGAATCATGGTGGAAGAGCGGTATACTGGGTCTTGGAAGCGGCTATATAGCCACCCTGCTGCCACCCCCAAGGCGACAACAAGGATCAGCAGCCAGGCCCAGCGGCGTATTAAGTTGAAGTATTGTCGAATTTCCATCGCTTTATCCCTCCTGGCGAGGTCGGTCCGTGTTCAAGTGAAGCATTTCTAAAGGTAGCGCATAAGTTGCTGCGCTTGGTGTTTGTGGTGCAAGCTGTTATTTGGTGGCTTCATCGGATCATTCAGTGTCCCCCGGAAAAATTTTGTCGCGCATCCATTCAGAGTCTTCACTTGCCTGATCGTAACCATCTGGGCGGGCGAGTCTATCAATAACCGTGGTTCGAATGGGAAACCAGCGCCTTTTCCACACGCCCAGTAGATTGTGAACCAAAATGGGGAATTCGGGGTCAAACATTTCCGTTGATCTGGCCAATGGTATTGGTCTGCCGGATATCATTACCATTGCGGGTGCCTCGGCGTTGCCGGGCGGCCTTTGTTTGTATTCCCCCTGCCGGGATCATGGCTATATTCCACGGTCTCCTTTCCCACGTATACTAATTTTATCCGAAATCACTCGTTTTGTCAGTAAACAGGATATCAAGATCTAAACGGGTTTCTCGTTGAGCGTAAAACATTACCTCGCGAGACCGTTTTGCGCAGCGATTAAAGCTGCCTCCCATTTGAAGGGATCACAAAACGGTCCCGCGAAGTTCACAAAGCTACTTGATGGTTACCTCGCTTACTTTCACCGGGTTGCGTTCCTGCGGAATATCAACCAGCGGCTCAAGCGCGTGTTCGATCATTTTCTCAACATCGGTGTAGTCTTCCTGCCGGTTGTTGACGATATTGATGGTGATCTTGGTTTCCACCGGACCTCGGGAGGTTTCTACCGCTTCTGAGATAATGCGATTCCGGATGCGGTTCGCCACCAGTTCAGCAGCGGCGCGATCGGTCTCCGGCAGCATGATCACCAGTTGATCATCGTTGCACCGGCCCAGCAGGTCGATGCCGCGGATGTTTTCCAGGCAGCGGCGCGCCGCAGATTGCAAGATCTGAGCGCCGACCGCGCGTGTGTAGTGTGCCTTATTTGGGCGCGCATAGTCGATTGCGATCGCCAGCATCGAGAGTGGGTGCCCGTAGCGCTGCGAGCGGTTGAACTCAACATCGGCCAACTTGAGGAAGTGATGGCGGTTATATGCGCCGGTCAGCCGGTCGATGGTGGCATTGTGCAGCACCTTGTTGAAGTGGATCTCGCGCTCGACCTCGTTCTTGGGGAACTGCGCGCGGAGCTGGTCGAGGATATCGGGGATAGGGATGATGCGGGCGGTAGTGCCCTGGCACAGCCCCAGGATGCGCTCCTGCTCGGCAGGCTGAATATCGGCGATGGCGTACAAGATCAGGCCTACGTCGTGTTTTTCGACCATCGCGGGGATGTTGCTCGTTGTGCTGATGACGGTGTGCCCATCGATCTTCGACCCAACCTTACGCGGGTTATCGTCCACCAGGCCGACGATCGAGAATGCCTGGTTGAGGCTCTCGTTCGAAAGCAGCCAGATGGCAAAACGGGCAACTTCGCCTGCGCCCACAATGAGCACGCGCTCGCCGAGGTTCGTCATGGCATTGCCGCGCACGCGCAGCCAGCGCTGGGCAATGCCCGTCAGCAGGCGCGAGCGGTAGCGAACCGAGATGAAACCGATGTACGACAGCAGCCCCGAGACGATGATGACGCTCATGGGGAAGCGCACGTCTCTCGGATAGACCAGGTTGATCACCAGCAGCAGTGTCGTGACCACAGCGCTGGAGAAGCCCAGATCCACTGCTTCTTGCGTGGTAGCACGCGACCAGTTGATGCGGTTCAGTCCGGTGAGGGCGTTGATGAGTGAGAAAGTTAGCGCGATGGCAAACGCGATCAGTACGGCGATGTGGAAGCCGAGGTCGAGGGGATCTTGCAGGCGGCGCAGCACGCCGACCACCGAAACCGCCACAAAGGACACCAGGAAGTCAATCGCAAACCAGCCCAGATAATGATAGGTGAAGCGAGCCAGCGGCCCCCAGTAGAGCAGGTGCTCGGGCACCGAGAACCCCTTTAACCGGGGGATTAGCGCCACAGCCGTCCAAAAGATCACGTCCAGATCGGTCAGCACCGAGCGGTTGCGCACGTACAACTGGTCGAGGCGCAGCTTGGTGGGCAGGATATCCCACAGATAGGTATCCATGAGGCTGGAGGACTGAAGCAAATCCTCTTCGTTGCGATACACGACAGATGCTGGGCTGGTGATGCCCGGTCGCGCGGAGAGTACCTCGTTGCGTACTTCTTCGGGCCACTCCGCGATGATGTCGGGGTCTTCTGGGCGAGGGCCAACCATGCTCATGTCGCCGCGCAGCACGTTCCAAAGCTGCGGTAGCTCGTTGATTTTCGTCTGGCGCAGGAGTCGCCCGAGCGGGGTTACGCGCGGGTCGTTTTCCGCGGTGACTTTTGGCCCATCATAGCTTTCCTTGCGCTCGTACATCGTACGGAACTTAAGGATTTTGAAAACCTTACCATTCTTTCCGGCCCGCGGGCCCCAGTAGAACACCGGCCCAGGCGAGCTGCGCCGAATGGCAATAGCGGTAAACACGAACAGCGGACTGAGGACGATCAACCCAAACAAGGAGAGGACGATATCCACCAGCCTCCGGAGAAATTCATCGAGAACGATCATTCTTTGTCTTGCGATCGGTTTCTGACCTTCTTTCGGACTCATAGCTCTTTCCTCATTTCCCCCTGAGCGTTCATCTTCTTTGAATTCACTAGCAGGGAAGTTCTATATACCTGAATGACTTTTTCGGTAAGTGTGTTCTCATCCAGGTCTATAACAGTTGGGCGGCTGTTGGGCCGCTGATTTTGCTGCAAGACTTCTCGCAGCGCGGCAGCAATGCCGGCGGGGCTGTCGTCTTGCAGGATAATGCTGCCGGTGGTGCTGTCCAGACGAGAGCGCACATCTCCTACATCGGTAGTTACGACCGGCAGATTGCAAGCCAGCGCTTCTTTCACTACGTTGGGCGAGCCCTCGTGCAGCGAAACGAGCAGCAGTGCGTCGCTGGCGTTCATGTACAGTGGCACCTGGTCGTGCATCACATTGGCGGCGACCAGCAGCTCCACGTCTTGGTTTTCGCCGTCGCTTGCCTTGCTGGCTGCCAGCTCGTGCCGCAGCAGATCCACTGCTTCTTGGGCCAGTTCGTAGCGCTTGCGCGGATTGCCCACCGAGCCAGCAAACAACACGTAGCGCTTATGGGTAGAAAGTCCCAACCGGCGGCGAGCTTGCTCGCGCGGGATGGGCCGGAACAGATCCAGGTCGAGCCCGGATGGAATGATGTGGTAATCGCTGCGCGAGATGTGTTTTGCCAGCCGGTCTGCAACAAGGATTACCTGATCGGCCTGGCGAGCGATCATTCGCGAGAGCATCTGGAGCAAGCGCCCATACGTGGTTGGCCTGCCGGATGGCCCAATAATCCCTTCCAGGTCATCACCGCGGAAGGTAACCACAAGCGGAAGCCGCTTGGGCAGCGCCAGCAAGCCACTCTGCCCCCACTGCGCGTGGATCAGGTCAAACTGCCCGCGTTGGATTTCCGCCTGCACTCGCTTCCACGCCCGGGCGTAGTTCGAAGGGTTCTTGCCGCCGCGAAAGGGAAACACATGCAGGTCAACGCCTGCCTTGCGCAGAAAGTTCACCTGCCGGACGATGAAAGGTACCTGATAGGGTTTATCGGGGGTAGGCCATTCACTGGTGACCATCAGCACGCGCCCCGTAAAAGCTGGGGATGGGTTTTGCCCCTGTTCGCGTATCGGCTCAACCATTATCTTCCTCTGCTGCGTTCCAGCGGTTGGCAAACTTGATTAGCCCATGCAGGAAACCCACGCCATAAGAAATATGCAGGATGCCAAACGCGATGGACATATAGGGCAGGTAGCGGATATCACTTTTTAAAGCGGTGACCAGCGCTGCGCCGAGGTTCGCCAGCAGGTAGGCTGCCACTTCCACGCCCAGCAAAATGCGCGCGTAGGGAGTAAAGATTGCCAGCACCGAGAGCCCAACCAGAGAAGCGACGAACACCGGCGGCACAAACTGACGCAAGCTCATTTGCTTGGGGTGTTTCTGCATCACGCGCACTTTCCAAAAGCCGTACTGCTTGTACTGCCGCCAAAGCGATTTGAGCGAACTGCGCGAGTAGTAGCGCGAGCGGATATCGGGCGTCATTAAGATGCGCCCGCCCAGTTCACGCAGGCGGAAGTTATATTCATCGTCCTGGTTGCGCACCAGTTCTTCATCGTACAGGCCGGTGCGCTGGATTGTTTCGCGCTTATAAGCAGGAAAAGCAACCGTATCGACATACATCATGCGATCTTTAATGGTGCGGAATGCCGATCCGCCGACGCCAAATGGAGAGCTCATCGCCTGGGCAATTGCCTGGGCCATCACCGTCTCGCCAATGGTCTCCATCGGGCCTCCGACACCATCCGCGTCGGTATTGGTCAGGTAATCCACGCAGTGCCGCACGTAATCTTTCTGGATCACGCAGTGTCCATCAACGCGAACAATAATGTCGCCCTGCGCCTGTTGGAGAGCAATATTCATACCGATAGGAACGATCAACCCTGGATTGTCAATCAGTCGAATGTTTGGATTTTGGGCAGCCATTTCCAGCACAATCTCGCGCGTTCTGTCGGTAGACATACCATCTACAATCAAAATTTCCGCCAATCCACCTGGGTAGTCCTGATCGAGAACTGACTGTAAACTCTCGCGAATATAACCCGCTTCGTTACGGATGGGCATGATAACACTGATTGTTTTGGCGTTTTCAACAGTTTGCGTCGCTGTAGTGCTGAGATGATTCTCCGACATTCCTACCTCCAGGATGTAAAAAAGAGGGTATTTGGGTGGTCTTAAACGAGAAAATTACCGGTTAATTACCATTCAGTAAGGTTTCTGCGTAAAAAACAAATAAATTTTATCATTCTCGTTAAACCAATTCCTAACCGCATCCTTATAATTCAGGCTAGTTATTCACTGGTAAACCTATTGAAAAATAGGGGCACAAAGTTACGGGTCTAAACGGGATTTCCCGCAGGATCGCCGGACTGCCTCAGTTGGAACCGCTTTCTGTCTCAGTGCGAAACATTGCCTGGGAAGTGGGGTCAGAAAGCCGGTTGGCGAAAATCACGCGCCAACTGCAGTTTTGCGAAAACGCACTCTCCCGCAGACCAAAAACACAAAAGGAGTAGTAATGCGTAACCTCTTCATCAAGAAAACCTTTTTGGTTTTGGTTGGTCTGCTGCTGGCGATAAGCTCGTTTGCTTATCCTGGCACGGCCAAACCTGTTGATGCACAAGAGGGGGGAAACAACAGCTATCTTCCAATGATTGGAAATAGCCCTGCCAATCAGGCGGCTGATAATGTTATCTTCGGTACGAATGCCACCTGGAAATATTTTGATAAGGGAACCGTCCCCGGTTCCGGTTGGTACACACCTGCTTTTGCCGATTCTTCGTGGTCGTCCGGCTCGGCTCCGCTGGGCTACGGCAACGGCACCGAACGTACGATTGTGAGCTACGGCTCAACCTCGAGCAAAAAGTACATCACGACCTACTTCCGCAAGACGTTCTCTTTCAGCAATCCGGCGTCGTTTTCCTCGATCGCCATGGATCTGATGATTGATGACGGTGCGGTTATCTACCTGAACGGCGCTGAGCTCGCTCGCTACAACATGCCCTCTGGCACCATTAGCAACACCACGCCGGCATCCTCGAGCATTAGCGATGCGAAACTCACCACCCTGAAAGTTCCCTCGTCCAAATTCGTGGCCGGAAACAACACCCTGGCCGTGGAAGTTCACCAGGCCTCTGGTTCCAGCTCAGACGTGACATTCTCGCTCTTGCTGCGCGGCGACACAAGCGCTGCCCCGGCTCCTACTCAGGCGCCTACGCAAGCCCCAACACAGGCTCCAACCGCTGCACCAACCACCGCGCCAACCACCGCGCCTACCGCAGCCCCAACCGCTGCGCCTACCGCGGCACCGACTGCCGCTCCCACGCTGCCTCCTACGACCGGTAAGGTATGGTACGTTGCTCCGAATGGCAGCTCCAGCAACAATGGCAGCAGCAGCAGCCCGTGGAGCCTTGCTCACGCGCTGGGTCACCCCTCCGCTCTGAAACCTGGCGACACCGTGTGGGTTCGCGGTGGTAGTTACAGCGGCAGCTTCACCCTCAAGGTGAAGGGAACGAGCGCTGCACCGATTACCATCCGTGCCTATCCTGGCGAGCGCGTCACGCTGCACAACAGCAGTACCTACGTGTTAGACATCGGCGACTCGTACTACGTCAACCTGTGGGGTCTGGAGATTACCTCCTCCTTCTCGAAGCGCACGGAGAGCCGTCCCATCTCGGCCTACGGTATCCGCACCAACCAGGGTTCTAGCTCGCACCACATCAAGTTCATCAACTTGATCGTCCACGATATGCAGGCGCAAGGCATGAGCTGGTTCCAGGCGTTGAAGGACTCTGAGATTTATGGCAGCCTGTTCTACTACAATGGCACCACGCAGCTCGACCATGGCGTGTACTTCCACAATACGACTGGCACCAAATACTTCATCGACAACATCGTCAATGACAATGCCAGCCACGGTTTCCATGGCTACGCCGAAACGTCTGACAAAGGCCTGAACAACCTGTGGATGGAAGGCAACACCTTCTTCAACAACGGCTCGATTGGCCTGATCACCACCAGCGGCAAATATGGCACGTACAAGCGTAACATCCTCGTCGGTGGCTTAACCCGCACCAACAACCCGGTGATCACCAACAACTTCACCTACTACCCGGGCAGCACCGGCACTTCGCTCAACCTCGGCTACAGTGCTGGCTCGAGCGGTGCCAAAGTGACCAATAACTACCTGATGGGCGGCGAGTTTGCCCTGGGTGGCTCGATCTCCAGCCTGACCATGACCGGCAACACGGTCTACTCGCCCGGCGGCCGCACTTCTTCCGCCACCAGCTACACTAGCAATTCCTGGCTGAATTCGAAGCCCACCGGATTGAAGTTCTTCGTACGCCCGAACAAGTACGAGAACAACCGCGCCAACCTCACTATCTATAACTGGGACAAGAAGTCCACCATCGCCATCCCGGCTTCGAGCCTGGGCGGTATCAACCTGAAAGCTGGCGACCGCTACGAGCTGCGGAACGTTCAGAACTACTACGGCGACGTCGTCACCGGTGTGTATGATGGCTCAGCCATCCAGGTTCCGATGACCGGGCGCTCTGTTGCCCAGCCCGTGGGCCTGAGCTTCAAGCCCCCGTCAACCTTCCCTGAGTTTGGTACCTTCATCCTGATCGTTCTCAAGTAACACCGATCAAGGTGACACATCGAGCCCCCGCTTCACCCCACCGGTGGAGCGGGGGTTCATCATTGCTCCGGGCGGTTGAAAACCCTAATCCAACGTGATAAAATCCATTTATGTGACGGTGATGGGCTTAATCATTGAGGCCATCACCCTTTTATTCCAGGGTGGGCTACACCGTTTTCACCGCTGATGAATCCATCATAAGGGGGCGGAACGAACGTGAACAAACAACAGACTCGCTTCTTTCTCATACTCGCCGGGCTTGTTGCTGCCTGGCTTCTCGTTATGCTGATTGTGCGCTCGGTTTCGCAGCAAAGCGCGCCCGCTGCTACCATAGCGCCTACTGCTCGTTTGAACACAGAAACCCCTCGTACACCTACCACGGCAGTAGTATCTACCGCAACACCAACCCAGCGGGCCGCCACGGAAACAGATCCTACAGATTATCCTGCGCCAACCGATGGCGCGACGAGCTCACCGACACCTGCGCCATCCGCGACAGTAGTTTCGATCGTGCCAGAGCCGGGCGTCCCAGGGGCAAAGAATTATTTTGTGGCCCCGGATGGCAACGATGCGAACGATGGTTCTGTGGAGCATCCCTGGGAACTTCAGTATGCGCTCAATCACCCGGATATTGTCGAGCCTGGCGATACCATCTGGCTGCGGGGCGGTGAATATCGCGGCAGCTACACCCTGCGTTTAGAGGGGGAAGAAGACCGCCCCATCACAGTTCGCGCAGTCCCTGGAGAGCGCGCTATTCTGATGAACCACGACCTGGTGCTGGATATTTCCACCTCCAGCTACGTGAACCTGTGGGGCCTGGAGATCACCGCTACCGCTAACAGTCGCGATCCGATTGAGCGAGAAGAGTCGGCCTATGGCGTGCGCATCAATCAGGGCAGAGACAGCCACCATATCAAGTTCATCAATATGATCGTCCACGACATGCCCGCGCAAGGGTTCGGCTGGTGGCGGGCCAACACCGATTCGGAGATCTACGGCTCGTTGATTTTCTACAACGGGGTCAACCAGTTTGATCACGGCATCTACGTGATGAACGAGACGGGCGAGAAGCGCATCGTCGATAGCTTCATCTTCGATAATGCGAGCCACGGCATTCATGCCTATGGTGAGAAGCCCGAGCAAGCGCTCAATAATATTCGCATCGAAGGCAACACCGTTTTCAATAACGGCAGCATCGGCTTTGTCACTACGCGCGGCACCTACGGAAACTTTGCCCGGAACATCCTTTTAGGCGGTCGCAACGTGGCGGAAAACCCGGTGGTGATCAGCAACTACACCTATTACCCCGGCTCTGATGGAGAAGCGTTCAATCTGGGCTACCGGGCGGGCAGCACCAACGCCATCGTAGAGGATAACTACTTCGTTGGTGGAAAGATCGAGCTGGGCGGAGTCAACAAGAGCGTCACCGTAACCGATAACACCCTCACCGGTTTTGGGCTGACGAGCATTACCGCCATGCCCATCGGGGCCAACCAATGGCTGTTTGCAGAGCCCCCAGAAGCCAAGATTTTTGTGCGGCCGAACCTGTACGAAGAGGGCAGGGCGAACGTTACGATCTACAATTGGCCCGGGCGAGATGAAGTGGCCCTTTCTGCTGCTGATCTCGCCGCGGTGGGCATACAAGCGGGTGATTCGTACCGGCTGCACAACGTGCAGGACTACTTTAGCGATGTGATCACCGGCACGTACGATGGCAGCCAGATTCTCGTGCCGATGACCGGTCGCAGCGTGGCGCAGCCGCTTGGCCTCGATTTTAAACCTCCGACCACCTTCCCAGACTTTGGCGCCTTCGTGTTGTTTGTAGAGCCAGCGTCGGACTAAATTCCGGTCGCTTCGCTTCGGTTTTTGCTCATCTCGTCTGCAATGTCCAGGACAGCCAGTGTGCCGGTTCGCTTTTGGTGCGTGGCGATGGCCCGGTAAACCTCGAGCAGATTTTGTTCCAGGCGGGGAAAACTGTACGACCGCTCTACGATCCTGCGTCCCTCACTGCCCAGTTTGCGGCGCAGGCCGGGCGAGTCGGCGAGCTGCAGAATCGCTTCGCACAGCGCCCGCACATCATTATATGGAACGAGCAGGCCGTTGACCCCGGGTTTGATCAGGGCAGGGGTTTCTCCGGCCGGCGTGCTAACGATTGGGATAGAAGCCGCCATGGCCTCGAGCAGGACGTTGGGGAAGCCCTCCCGGTCAGAGGTGAGGGCGAAGATATCCGATAAGGCCAGAATTTGCGGAATATCGCTGCGCTCGCCCATAAAGTGGATCCACCCTTCGCGTCCGTTGGGTTGCAAACCGAGGGCGGCCGCTTCTTCGCGCAGTTTCTCTTCTTCTGACCCACCGCCGACAATGACGCCTTCAATGGCAGGGTTGTGCTCGCGGGCGGCAGCCAGGGCTTGCAAGAACAGCTCCATGCGCTTTACCGCCACCAGCCGCCCGACCGTAACAATACGGATGCGCCCCGAATCGAGCACCAGCGGGGCGGTGGCATTGAACTGGCGGTCGAAAGAGTCGATATCGATGACGTTGTGCAAAACGTGCACCTGGTGCGGGCGCAGACCCAGCTTAAGCGCATTCTCGCGAGCATTGAACGAGTTTGCCAGCATCACCGTTGGGAGGCGCAGCAGCCACGGGCCGATCTTGCCCACCCCTTGCAGATCTAGATACAGGTCACTGCGTATGGCGCCAATCGAGGGCGTGCGGGTCAACCGGCCCGCCATCCCCGCATAGAAGCTGCTGAAGAAGTGGGTAGCCTGGATAAAATGGGGCTTGAACTGGCGCACCTGTTCGGCGATGCGCGCGATGCGCCTGGCCGGGTTATTCGATTGCCCTACATTGAGCGGATGCACGCCTAACTGCGAAAGGCTTTCCTCGTGGTACTCACCCTGCGTGAGCGTAAGCACCTGTACTTGCGCGCCCATATTCTGGAGCGCTTGCAGCATGTAGAGAAATTGTTTTTCTGCGCCGCCTTTGCCTAATCCCCCGGCGATGAAGGTTATCCGCAGTCGCTCACTGGCGGCGGCCATAACGCACCTCGCGCAGCTTTTGCCGTGAACTGACGGCTTGCAGTTTTACTTTCCGGTAAATGAAATCGAGCATATCGCGCGGGTGCATCAAGACAATCCCCGAGGCAGCCAGGAACCACAGACTTTTCCCCCGGAATTCTTTAGCGACGAACGCCGAGGCGAACACCAGGGTGATAAAAATGCCAAACAGCAGCATGCCGTTTTCTCGCTGCCGGTACCCGGCGATAGCAAACGAGAGTACAAACACCGTTAACAGGATAACGCCGGGGGCACCGTTTTCGGCCAGGGTCTTAATCCATGCGGAATGCGCAGCCCGCCCGCTTGACAAGAGCGACGTTTGGCTGGCGTACTGCTCAAAATCACCGGTGCCAATACCCATTGGGTTGCGCAGAAAGATCTCGAGCCCGGCTCTTGCGATCACCGAGCGTGCGCTCGTACGGTCGCGCTCGCTTTGCGAGGAGTCGAACAAAAGCTGGATGCGCTCGATGGTGTACATTTGCTGTTCCAGGTAAGAAGTGGAGACCCAAAGCCCAATCAGCAGCCCAACAACCACCATCACCGAAGAGAGGGTGATACTCCGCGTGGAGAGGAACAGGTATCCAATGCACAGCAAAGCAACCAGCAGGCTGCCACGGCTGGCAGAAAGGAAGATCCAGGCGAAATTGAGCGCCGCGAGTGCGATGAGCAGAACGCGGCTCTTGTTATGCTTGTGGGCGTAATTGAAAGCTATGCAGATCGAGAACAGCGCCGTCATCTGGAAGTAGGACCAGTTGTTCGGGTTGGCATAAGGCAAGCTGTCGAACTGCATGAAGTAAACCAGGCCACCAAGGCCCGCCACAACACCATTGATAACACCCATCCAGTAGAAAGAAACGTCCTCTTTCAGGGCGCGGGCATAGAAGACCACCAGACCAAAGGTTGTCGCTAAGTTCAATACCACCTGAACGCCGCGACTCATATCCGATGTCATGAAGAACAATTCAAGGGTTATGAGAACGAGGAATACTTGCAGCGAGCGCGAAATGATATCACGCAGGCGCAAGATGAACGGAATGGCAGTGAGCATAACCAGCAGAAGGAAGTAATTGACCGTGTTATAGGGTAAAAACTCGCCCGTGTACAAGTATTCCACCGCAGGCGCGTCCACCGCGCACATAATTCCGATCCCGATGATGCCCAATCCGGGCTTGAGATAACCGGCAAGGGCAAAGATGATCCCGATTGCCAGAACGATGTACAGTGAGGTGATATAGCCTGCCACCATGCCAAGGCCCCACGCGGCAATGACCATCACGATGATGAACATGGCCCACTTGCCAATATTGGAGTTCTCTTCGGACCATTCACCGGTCAGCGCGTCAGCGTGCGGCACGTCTGCCGGCGGTTCGCCGTCCACCGATGTAGGAAGCGCCGGGTAGATCACCGTGTTCTCAGGAGAGGCGGATGCCACCTTTCGCAATGCCGGTCGATTGCTCAAGGCGGTTTGTGCGTGATTTTGAGAAGCTAGCTGCCTGCGGAGTCGGTTGATTCGGGAGCTCATACGATGGGTACTCGCTTTCGTTCTAATAACCACACTGCGATCTTTGCATGATCGAGAATGGCAAAATCTACCAGTTAAGTTGGTACCGCTGCATCCAGTTTTCGAGCGAGAGCAGGAAGAACAGGCGCTGGTACAGCCCCTCGCGGCTCAATTCCAGGGCATAACCGTTCTGCCCGCTGGAGAACCAGCCTACCCATTGCTGCACCAGGTTGGGGTCGATAAAGGCGCGGGTGCGGGCATTCGCGGAGAGCAGGCTGTCTTTGATCGTGTCTTTCAGGCTCTGTGCCGCCAGCACATCCAGCGGGATGCCAAAACCGCGCTTCCGCGCTTTCGTCACATCCTCGGGCAGCCAGCGTTCTGCCAGGCCGCGCAGCACCAGCTTGTTCTGGCTGGTAGTCGCCTTGCGGGCATGGGGGAGCTGGAGCGCAAATTCGATTAGCGTTTCATCCAGAATCGGGACGCGGATCTCGACCGAGTTGCGCATGCTCATCATGTCGACCTTTTTGAGCATGTCGCCCGGCAAGAGTAGATCGAACATGCCTGCGGTGAGCTGCCCAGAGAGATCTTCCAGGCCCCAGCCCCGGTGAAAAGGCTCGTACAGGCGCGATACGGGCTGCAAGCCCTGGCGCGCATCCGGCAGCACCAGCGTTTGCTTTTGTGGCTCGGTCTGGTAACTGATGATTTGGGCGAGGAATTCGCCGGTCGTCTTGCTGCGGGCGATATCGACCGCGCGGCGAAGCTGGCGCACCGCCCCCGGTGATCGCGACCCGAGCACGGCGCGGCTGCCTGCCAGCGCCAGCGAGCGCGAAAATTCGGGCAAACGAGAGAGCATTCGCAGGCGGGTCAGATGCCGGTAGAAGGCGTATCCGCCAAACGCTTCATCCCCGCCATCCCCAGACAGGGCGCAAACCAGGCCGCTCTCGCGGATACCCTTGGCCACCACATTCACCGCGAACAGCGAAGTATCGGAGAAAGGCTGATCGAAGTGCCCCAGCAGGTCCAGCGCCTGATCGGCGTCCAGGCGCCAATCGCTCAGGGAGATCACGTTGTGCTTGGTGCCCAGTGCTTTAGCGGTTTTCTCCGCCAGGGCAGTTTCATCATATGCTGCGTCGGGGAAGCCGACGGTGAAGGTGTAGAAGGGGTGATCGGTGACGCGGGCGTATGCGGTCGTCACCAGCCCCGAGTCGATTCCGCCGCTCAGCAGGCTGCCCACCGGAACATCCGCCATTTTCTGGTAGCGGACGGCCTCTTGCAGCCGGTTTCCAACCTCATCCACGGCTTCATCCAGGCTGCCCTGGAAGGCCGGGCGCGGTTCGGGCTGGTAATAGTTGCATTCCCGCATCCCCTGGGTGTCGATCTCCAGATAGCTGCCCTTGGGTGCTGCGTGGATGCCCACAAAACCTGTTGCCGGTTCGGGGATGTAGCCCCAAGAGAGGAAGTCGTACACGGCCTGGTGATCCAGGCGGCGGGGCAGGTTGTGCCAGGCCAGCACGCCCTTCAGCTCGCTGGCGAACAGCCACTGGCCTTCGTGCTGCGTGTAGTAAAGGGGCTTGGTGCCATACCGGTCGCGGACAAGGAACAGTTTGTGCTTGCGCTGATCGTACAGGGCGAAGGCGAAAATGCCGTGAACCCGCCGCAGCATGTCCATCCCATATTCTTCGTACAGGTGAACCAGCACTTCGGTATCCGAGGTGCCCTGTACGGTGTGTCCCTTCTGGATCATCTCCTCTCGCAGCGGGGCGTAGTTATAGATCTCGCCATTGTAGACAATATGGACGCTGCCGTCTTCGTTGTGCATCGGCTGCTCGCCGGTCGAGGTGAGATCTACGATAGCCAGGCGGCGGTGCACGAGCTGGCAAAACGGGTCTGTGAAGAAGCCTTCGCCATCTGGCCCGCGGTGGCGGAGCAGATGCGAGACAGATGCGGCCCATTCACCATTCTCGGGGAGGCCCTGCGGATGGTAGCGTCCTGCGATTCCACACATAAGGTTAATTTCCTGTCGTTATCTAGTCGCTCTTACAACCAATGGCTCTTTTCGTTTTTCAAGAATCTTTTTGGATGGTTCGGGTGGTGCAACCCACCCGAACCATCCAAAAATTTCTTAAAAAACCGTAATCGTCACCGTGTTTGTTGTTTGGGTTGCGTAGCAACCCAAACAACAAACACAAAACTATCTTCGGATAGCTCCTTAGCGATTTGTTGCTGGCAAGAGGATGGCGTCCTGACCCTGTGCGGGCACGGCCTTATCCAGATAGGCCAGCATCTTGTCGATAAAGATGTCTTCCGAGTACTGCCGGACGTGGTTATCCAACCGCTCGCGGATCTGGTTCAGCTCGGATTCGGGCAGATCGAGCAAGGCCTGGAACTTTGCGGCGTATTCATCATCCGTAAATCGCAGGCGTTCATCGGGGACGATCTCGCGCTGCCCGCCGGAATTGTGCACAAAGGGGATGGCCCCAGATGCGATTGCCTCGGCGGTGGTCATGCCAAAGTGCTCGTTGATGCCGGGAAAGATGTAGAAGCGCGTCCGCGCCAGTTCCTCATTCACCTTCTCGTTGGAGGGGTTCACCAGGAAAGTCACATTTTGCAGCCCTTCCGCGCTCTTCACCAGATCATCGTAATACGCTTGCACGTTGGGCTTTACCCCGCCCATCAACACCACCCGCATGTGCGGGAAGCGCCGGGCCAAATCAATCACCATTTCTGGGCGCTTATAATCGATGAAGCGCGAGAAGTATGTGATTGTATCGCGCTGGGGCAGGTCGTCGGATCGGTAGGAGCGGTTGCTCACGTCGATTGGCGGTGTTACCACGGGCAGCCGCACGCCATGCGCCTCTTCGAACAGTTCCGCGGTGTACTGCGCGTTGATCACGTAATCTGAGTCGCGGTGGTATTCGTAGGCCGGGTAGCGTTTGCGGATAGATACCTTATACAGCCAGCGGAGAATGCGGTAGGGCACACCGCGCAGCCCTGGGGAAACAGCGTCTAGCTGCGGCAGCAGCGGAGGGCCATTGAGGAAATAGAGGTGCGGGGTACCTTCATTGACCAGAAAACCATTGTAGAAGATATAGAAGAAGTCGTATTCTTTGCTCAGGCTGCTGCTGGTGAACACGTTCCCCGCGTTGAGGATGTAGCGCACGGTGATCGGCGCCATATCGACCATGATGGAAGGCGCCTGGAGCTGCACCGGCAGGAACCCCGCCTGCACGCCCTTCTCGTCCAGCATGCCCTGGTCGGGCGGCTGATCCCAGATCATATCTGGGATGATACCGCGCTGGTTCAACCCCTTGATCAATGAGAGAACGACCGACTGCACGCCGCCGGGATGGGTGAGCCGGAAAACAATGCCTACGCGGGGTTTTGCGCGAGGGGCAATGTCATTCGGGGTCGGGCCGGACACGGGTAAGCTGCTCAATGTACTCCTCCTGAATCTGCACGTGCCGCCGCCCGGCGAACGTGGTCAGAACGTGTTTGCGGGCATTCGTGGAGAGGCATTCACGTTCCTGCGGGTTTTGCAGCAGCCGCACAATCTGCCGCGCCAGGTCGACCGCTGCATCAGCGCCGGTAGATGAGAAATACAGCCCCGTTTCGCCGTTGTGCACGATCTCAGCGGGGCCGCCGGTATCAGGAACGACAACCGGAACGCCCAGCAGGTGCGCCTCCAGGATCACCCGGCCCAGGGGCTCGCGCCCTGAGGTCAGGCAGGAGACGGTCATCTCGGCGGTTAGCTCAACCACATCGCGGCGCTGGCCCAGAAACATCACCTGCTCCTGCACGCCTAGTTCGGCTGCCAGAGCCTTCACCTGCTCTTCGTAAGGCTTCTCACGGTCCTGCGCCGCGCCGATGACGACAAAACGAGCCTCTGGCACTTCTTTGAGGATGTGCGGCACGGCACGTAAAAACAGCTCGGGCTGTTTGTAGGGGGTAATCCGGCCGACCAGCCCAATTACCGGATGTTCTGGTCCCCAGGGCATCCGGCGCTGTCCGGAGGCCATGTGCGCCTCGTAGCGGTCGAGGATTGGGTCTGGGTGGATGTAGTTGTACGACAGCTTCACTTTGCCAGCATCCACCATCTGGGCGGTGTGCTGCTGCACGTCTTTCGAGATGGCGTAGATCGCCATGGACCGGGAGAGGATTTTGGCGTGCAGCGGGCTGACGGGGATATAATCGCGCATGTAGATAGCATGGGGAATGCCGGCCATCCGGCAGGCAGTGCCCACCCGGCTGGCGGCGGGGAACGTATTGCACAGCACTACGTCAAATCCGCGCCGTTTGAGCGCCGAGGCGAACAGCCAGGACTGGATCGTGTGCAAGCCGGGGAACATGCGGCGGGGTGTTTCCACCTTGCGCACCCACACGTCGAATCCGCGTTTGCGGTAAAAGTTTGCCAGGCTGCCTTCCCCCGGCACCAGCATGGTGACCTTGAAACGCTTGTCCACCTGATCCACAAAGTCGGCGATGGAGTTTTCCGCGCCGGAGACGATGTTGTGCAGGTAGTGGGCGATAAGCACGTGAATAGTTTGTTCTTTCATGCGCGCTCAGGCTGCGAGAAATTCCACATCGGTGAGGCCCAGGGCTTCGAGCGTGGCCTGTACTTCGCCGCGGTAGATGGCATTCATCAGAATCACCGCATCGGGCCGGTATTCTTTTAGAAAATCGGGCGGAACGATCTGCTGCCCGGCGCCGGTGACATATTTGTTCCGCTTGCGCGGGTTGATGTCTACGATATACTGCACCGCGTCTCCTGCCTGGGTGTAGTTGAGGAAACTGATGCCTTTAGAGCCCGCGCCCCACACCACCACGCGCTTGCCGTCCGCTGCCATTTGGGTCAGGCGCTCGCGCCAGTGATCGATTTTCTCGCGCGAGCGTTCGCCAAAGCGCGATACCTGGGCTTGCAGCGCCTCAACCGACTGCGCAAACGGGATGTTTGGCGCCGGGCGGCTGGCATCGCGAGCGATTGCCTCTACAAAGATGAACTGCCCTTCGTAGGCTTCCTGCATGTTGAGGATGTTGAACCCGTTGCCGGTGAACAACGCCGTCAGCGAGCTTGCACCAAAATACGAGTAATGCTCGTAGATGATGTCCCAGATGGCCGAATCGCGCAGGATATAACCCAGGTTGGGTACTTCGGTGTAGACTACCGTGCGCTTGTTGTCTTTGATCGCGCGGCGCAGTGTCTGCACGAAGGCGGCGGGCTGGTCCAGGTGCTCGAGCACATGGCGCGAGAGAATGAGGTCGGCGGGGTATTCGGCGTGCCGCTCGGAGAACGGCTCTTTGACGAACGAGATGGCCGTATGCCGCTCTTCGGGGGTCGGTTCGTAGCTCGGGTCGAAGCCCGTGCCAACGTTGCCGCCCAGCTCGCACAGCAGGCGCAGGAATTCGCCTTTGCCGCTGCCCACTTCTACCAGGGTCTTGCCGCGCAGATCGTGGTGATTGATGAGATAGTTCGCCAGCCAGCTTGCATACGCCTGAAACCGCGGCGAAAAGTGCAGCGAATTCTCGTACTGCACATCATAATCCAGCATGGCAGGGTCAAACGATTGGTTGAAAACGTGCCCGCAGGCGGCGCAGAACGCCAGGCGAACGTCGTCGCAGCGTGCCGTCAGGGCATCTTCCCGCCGGTCCCACAGAACATTTGCCAGAACGGGGATCTGCGGAATCTTCACAATATCCTGCAAGTCGGAGGATCTGCAAACCGGGCAGGAATGAGTGACGTTCGTTTGTGCTTCCACTTGCATTTGTTCTTCCATGGGATTCCTGTCTCTGCTTCATCACATGCAGTGTGCCGGCGATCAAGCAAACGTAATTAGTTATCTAGCCGAAAATGATGCTATATGAGGTGACGGTATGCCCGCATGGACCGGCGGGCAGCCGTAGAGACGGCGTTATGCAGGCTAAATCGAGTTTCGTGACCGGTCGAAAGCGCCTGAACGGAGAGGAACGCGGAGTCGAGGATGCCTCGCTCCAGGTGGCCCCAGTTGTAGCTGCGGAACCCTTTTTCGGCGGGCTGGTTGAGGCTGGCTGCCATGCGTTCAACGGCCCGGCGTTCGACATACGTTGGGCCGCCTTTTAGCAGCGAAACAAGGTCTGCATATGGTGATCCAAACCCTGCCCATTCCCAATCGACAAACTTGATTTTTCGTGGGTCTCGCTTGTTCAGGTACACGTTCGTGTAGTTCGGGTCACCGTGGATCAGCGCGTAATCGCCGGTTTCGAAAAACTCGGGCTCCAGGTGGATGCGGGTGACTGCCTCCCAGTTGTCGAGCAGCTCGCGTACCGTGGGATCATCCTCCTGCGAAGCAAACTGCTCAAGGCGCGGCAAGGCGTAGGACTGCAAGGCGGTGGAAAATTCCCGGCCATACTGGATTAACCCGGCCCGGCTGGCCGGTTTCCAGTCGAGTATTGCCTCATGGAAAACTGGAAAATGGTTCGCGATCCTGAGGATATCTGCATCCTCGGAGGGCCGGCGGTAATTCTCGGCCAGGTCTTCCATAATGTAGCGGTACAGCGCCCCGGGGGTGGTCTCTTCTGCCAGGTAGATGCAAGGCAGGTAGGGCTCCAGCGGGCCGGCTGCCTGGCTGAGGATGGTGTATTCTGCCGGCCCGGGGCGGGTAGGCAAGCCAGAAAGCGCGGGGATATCGACTTCGTTGTAGATGGCTGTCTTGTAGATCAGCCGTATTTCGCGCCCGCCTTCGAGGGTAACAAATATGCGATACGCGCCTGAAGTTTTCCACCCCGAGAGATGCTGATGCTGGAACGAGGCCGGAATGCTGTTGAAGTGCGCGCGGCACAGTTCGTTAATGGTTTCGCGCAATAGCCCTTCGGGTAGACCCTGGAGAATGGGAACCGGCTTGCGTTTACGCCTGGGCGAGAAGAAGCGTTTTCGCAGATCAAACAGATATTGTCGGATTTCCTGTAAATATTCCATACGCTACTCGCCAACGCTGATGATTCTTGGATTCAACCCGCGCTTTTGGAGGTCTTCTTTCACTTCATCGTGATACAGAGGGTTCATCAAAATCACCAGATCGGGGCGGTAGCTTTCGAGAAATTCAGGAGAAACAACTTGCTGCCCGGTGGTCGCCATAAACGTACCATGCTTGTTGGGGTTGATATCCACCGTGTAGGTGATCTCATCGCACATACCGAGCGTGGTGAGGAACGCCACGCCCTTTGAGCCAGAACCCCACAGCACTACGCGCTCGCCGCGCGCAAGGGTTTCATTCACCACGGCCTTCCATCCGCTTAAAATCTTGGGGGCTTCGCGCTCAAAGCGGGCGACTCCGGCTGCCAGTTCTTCCAGGTCGTTTTCTTCTGGAAGACGGGGGGCGGTTGGG
>JAEYTI010000255.1 GCA_023434145.1 Chloroflexota bacterium
CACCAAGGCCGCTACCCCAAAACTTCCCCCAAACTGAAATACACCCGTACGAAGGAGGTGTGTTTCAGTTTGGGGGGACAGGGGAACGCCTTTCCCCTGTCCAAACCCGCCAACAAAGTGTGAAGTACCCAAGAAACTGAAACGCACCCACGGGGTAGCACCCAAGATACGAATGCCCCGTTGGGTGTATGATAGTTATAGGGGCAGCTTGAACTCCTCTAAGACTGAACTGCACCTTTTGCCGTGTATCCCACCTCTCTAAAGCGGTGATGCTATGAATAAATCGCTATCCGAACTTGCCCAGCGCCGCCTGGCCCGCGCTGCCGCCACAGTCCACAGCCTGGAAGAAGCACAAGCTTTCATCGACCGTGCCGGTTTTGTACCATTTTCTCCCTTACCGGAGTGCGAGCTACCCAGCTTTAGCGAGGCCCTTGCGCCCGATGTGCAGGATGAACTGTGGGGCTGGAAAGACAGCCTGCCCGGTACACGCGCGGTGTATTACGGGCACGTCTTCCGCCCGCCGGGTTGGTCTGCCCGGCCCGGGTTTGTCTCGCTGCCGCTGCTGGCCGATCTATACAGCCTTGCGCCCATCACCCAGTTTGGCGGTGACCGGGCCATGCTGCCGCGCTGGGCGCACCTGAGCCGCGAGGCCGAGAATATCACCAACGCGCTCGAGGAGTCTGGCGCGCTGCCCACCCGCGAGCTGCGCAAGATCACGCACCTGGACGGCAAAACCAATGCTACCCGCTTCGAGCGCGCGCTAATCGAGGCCCAGCAGCACTTCCTGATCGTCAAAATTGGCATCACCAGCACCACCCGCGCCAACTACGGTTACGTGTGGGATCTGTTCGAGCGAGTCTTCCCGGCGGTGGTCGAACAGGCCAACGGCATCGAGCCGCGGGACGCCGCGGAGCGGATTGTGAAGGCATACGTGGCGAATGCGCTCGTTATTGCGCCGCAGCACATTGCCGCCGCGCTGGGTTTAGACGAAAAACTGATCGTAGAAGCTGCCCGCCATCTGGTGCAGGAGGGTGCGCTGCAAGAACAGGAGCAAAACCTCGTCCATCCTGAAGGATAACAAAGGGGCAGTCCGAAAAGAACATTCGGACTGCCCCTGATTTGTAGAGAAGTTTTTTGTGTTGTGCCACCCCATGCATGGGGTGGCACAACACGAAGTAAGACTGTTTAGACAGCCCCTTTTCGTGCTTGCACAGCTTACTGCTCTGTATATTCGGTGGGCGGCTGGCTAACAGGAGGCGGAGGGGCAAACGGGGCCTGCGTGGTCATTCCGGCCACGGGCTCTTCCGGGATCACGATCATCATCACGAAGTAAATGATGATGGGCGTGGGGAAGAGGAAGATCGCGCCCAGCGCGAACAGCAGCCGGTAGATGGTAGGGTCGACTCCGGTGTACTCGCCCAACCCGGCGCACAAGCCGCTGACCATTTTATCGGTCCGCGAGCGATATAAGCGTTTCGGTTCGTTCATTGTTCTGTCCTTTCCTTTCTTCCGTTCGATCGAATCTGTACGTGTTTCTGAATGGATTTTTCTATTGCCAGCTTGAGCGAGGCATCGCGCGCCAGATCGAAATGCGCGGCTTCATCCTCAAAGCCGGGATACAGCCACGGCAGGCCTTTGCGGTACTGCTCGGGCTCCGACAGGTAGCGGGGAACGATGTGGGCATGCAGCAGCGGATCGAAGTTGCCGGCGATAAAGTAGTTCATCCGGTAAGCCCCGGTCACCTCCATGATAGCGTCACCGATAAGCACCATATCCTCAAGGAACTGCGCACGCTGTTCGTGGCGTAGATCATTGATCGATCCGACCACCGGATCGGAGCGCAGAATGCAGTAGCCGCGCAGGAACTGCGATTTGCCCATGACCACAAAACCAGAGGGCATCTTACAGACCAGATCCGCGTTTTCTTCTTTGCAGTCATCGACGTTTTGCTGCTGTGCTACTGTCATCCACACACTCCTGTTGTTCCCAAAAAGGTGCCTGCCGCGTTCATCTATGAAGATGTACGCGGCAGGCACAGAAAAGTTGCAGGAGAACGCGGCGCCTTAGCGCGACACGTACCCTCCATCCACGCGGAATGCCTCACCGGTGACGAACGAGGCTTCATCCGAGCACAGCCACACCACGGCATTCGCCACTTCGCGGGGCATGCCAAAGCGGTTCATCGGGTGCAGCCCGGCGATCTGGTTGTACAGATCGGAACCTTTTGTCATGCCGGCACTCATCACCATGGGCGTTTCAATAAAACCGGGGCAAACCGCATTGACGCGAATGCCCGCCTGGGCGTGCTCGATCGCGGCAGTTTCGGTAAGGCCGACCACGCCGTGCTTGGCGGCTACGTACGCCGGCGCCATGGCAAAACCCACCAACCCCAGGATCGAAGCAATGTTGACGATTGCCCCACCCGTTCCCTGGCGTATCATTTGCTGGAGCTCGTACTTCTGGCTCAAAAAAACGCCGGTGAGGTTCACGGCGATGACTTTGTTCCAATCTTCTGGCGTGTAATCGGCGCTGCTAGCGGAGGCTCCGCCAATGCCAGCGTTGTTGCATGCGTAGTCCAGGTGGCCAAAACGCTGCACCGTCTCGCGCACGGCGCGCTCCATATCCTCCGGCACCGATACGTCCGCGCGGACAAACAGCGCCTCACCCTTGTCGCATAGGATCTTCGAGGCAGTTTCTTGCCCACCCTTCTCGGAGATATCGGTAATCACCACACACGCGCCCTTGCGTGAAAACGCCAGAGCGATCTCCAGGCCAATACCTGAGCCCGCGCCGGTAACCATCGCCACTTTCCCTCGCATCGTTTCCGTCATCGTTCCCTCCATATCAAACAACAGGCGGATTTTGCATGACGCGAAACGCGGGTTTGAAGTAGACCGGCTGTGATGTTCCCTGCTTTTTATTATAACCAAAGGCGCCGCCTACTACAACTTGAATGCGTGTTTTCGTTTAAATCGTGGGGCGAGTGCACTCGCCCCACGATTTAAACGAAAACACCCTTCTTGACAAATTGGATCATTCCAGGTATATTTATTGCAGATCCCCCCCCAGGGGGGTAGGGAAAGAAAAGGAGCCTTTATGCAAGATAACACAGATGCAATTCGCCGTCTAAAAACGGCAGAGGGCCACCTGCGCGGTATCCAGCGCATGTTGGATGACGGCGCATACTGCATCGACGTGATCCGCCAGATTCAGGCAGTGCAGGCGGCTCTTAACAAAGTTAGCAGTGAAATCCTCGACCAGCACCTCAACTCCTGCCTGATCACCGCCGTGCGCGGCGATGACCCGGCAGAACGCGAGCGCGTGCTGAAGGAGATCAGCGACGTATATAGCGCAGCAACAAAGGTGTAAGCGATGAATTTTGAACCCCGCAAGAATATCTTTTCATCCAAACCCAAACTTCAGGAGGAACATATGAAGACCGTGACCTATACGATCCCCAACATTAGCTGTGGGCACTGCGTCCGCACCATTCAGAACGAAGTCGGCGAGCTGGAAGGCGTGAAGTCCGTCCAGGCCAACAACGACACCAAGCAGACCGTGATCGTTTTTGAAGATCCGGCCACCGAAGCGCAGATCCTCGAACTGCTGAAGGAAATCAACTACCCGGCGGAAAACTAATCCTCTCATGTTTGTTAGGAGTTTTGAAAACGTTTCACGTTTTCAAAACTCCTAACAAACACTTTTTCGGCGAGCAAAGCCCTCGTTTCATAAAAAGGCCTTGCGGCTGAGCAGTTACATGATTTCTCCATTCACCACTGGCTGCGTCTGTGGTGAATGTGGAGAATGAAAGGCAATCAAGATGGCTGAATCAAAACAAGTCACACTCCCGATCACCGGCATGACCTGCGCCAACTGTGTAGCCAGCGTGGAGCGCAATCTGAAGAAGGAGAAAGGCGTGCAGGGCGCGCTGGTGAACCTAGCTTCGGAGCGCGCAACGGTGGAGTTTGACCCCGCTCTCACCGGGCTAGATTTGCTAATTGGCCGGGTGGAGCGGGCCGGTTACGGCGTTGCCACCGGCGAGGCCGACTTGCTGATTCGCCGCCTGAGCGACGATAACGACGCTCGCCGCCTGGAAAAAGCGCTTACCGCAATGGAAGGTGTGCTGGAGGCCCAGGTGAGCTACGCCACCGAACGTGCCCGCGTGCGCTACATCCCCACCGTGGTCAGCCAGGCCGACCTGCGCCGCGCCGTCAGCGCCGCCGGGTTTGAGGCGGTTGAGACCGGCGGGCAGGCGGAAGATGCGGAAGCGGTGGCGCGTCAAAAAGAAATCGACCAGCAAAAACATCTGCTGATTGTAGGCTTGTTGTTCACCATCCCCCTGTTCCTGATTGCAATGAGCCGCGACCTGGGGCTGCTGCCAATGGCAATCCGCCACGCAGCCTGGATGGACTGGCTGATGTTTGCCCTGGCAACGCCGGTGCAGTTCTACGTTGGCTCGCAGTTCTACGTAGGCGCTTATAAGGCCCTGCGCAACGGATCGGCCAACATGGACGTTCTGGTGGCAATGGGCTCATCCGCCGCCTACTTCTACTCGATCCCCATTGTACTGGGATTGATTGGCGGGCACGTGTATTTCGAAACCGCCGCCGTTATCATCACCCTGATCAAGCTGGGCAAATTCCTGGAGGCACGCGCCAAAGGCCGCACCAGTGAAGCGATCAAGAAGCTAATGGGGCTGCGCGCTCGCACCGCTCGCATCGTCCGCGATGGGCAGGAGATGGAAATCGCCGTAGATGACGTGCGTGTGGGTGATGTTGTGCTCGTCCGCCCCGGCGAGAAGATCCCGGTGGACGGCGTAGTGGTAGAAGGCCGCTCCTCGATCGATGAATCGATGCTGACGGGCGAATCGCTGCCGGTGGAAAAGGGCCTCGGCGACCCGGTGATCGGCGCGACTCTGAACAAGTTGGGCCTGCTGCGCTTTGAAGCAACCCGGGTTGGCCGTGAAACCGCGCTGGCGCAAATTATCCGGCTGGTGGAAGAGGCGCAGGGTTCTAAAGCGCCGATCCAAAAGCTGGCCGATCAGATCTCGGCGGTGTTCGTCCCGGTAGTGGTTGTCATTGCCCTACTGACCTTTGGCGCGTGGCTGGCATTTGGTCCCCCCCTGCCCGTGAACGCCGACGTTTCCCCCTTTACCCGCGCGCTGATTAACATGGTCGCCGTGCTGGTGATCGCTTGCCCGTGCGCGATGGGGTTGGCGACTCCTACGGCGGTGATGGTGGGCGCGGGCAAAGGCGCGGAACTTGGCATCCTGTTCAAGTCATCTGAGGCGCTGGAGCGCGCCGGGCGGCTGACCACCGTGGTGCTGGATAAAACCGGCACGATTACACGCGGGCAGCCAGCGGTGACAGATATTGTCACCTCTGATGGAGTACTCGCCGCGAACGACCTGCTGCGGCTGGCAGCCTCGGTGGAAAAAGGCTCCGAGCACCCGCTTGGCGAGGCAATTGTGGCCGAAGCAGGCAACCGCGAGCTTGCACTCAGCGACCCGCAGAGCTTCCAGGCAGAGGTGGGCCACGGCGTGCAGGCCGAAGTGGACGGGCGGCTGGTGCAGGTGGGCAACCTGCGCATGGCTACCGCGCGCAACATGCCGCTCAACGGGCTGAGCAAAGACGTGGAGCGCTTGCAAAGCGAGGCAAAAACGGTAATGGTGGTGGCGGTAGATGGCACGGTGCAGGGTTTAATCGCCGAGGCCGACACGGTGAAAGAAGGCTCCATCGAAGCCATCCGTGTGCTGCGCAGCATGGGCTTAAAGGTGGTCATGATTACCGGCGACAACCAGCACACCGCCGAAGCGATCGCAAAACAGGTGGGTGTTGACACGGTGCTGGCGGAGGTTCTACCCGGCGATAAAGCCGCCGAGGTAAAGAAGCTGCAAGAGACCGGCGCGGTTGTGGCGATGGTTGGCGATGGTATCAACGACGCGCCCGCACTGGCCCAGGCCGACGTTGGCATGGCCATTGGCACCGGCACCGACGTGGCGATGGCATCGGCCCCCGTGGTGCTGATCAGCGGCGACCTGCGCGGCGTGGCGCGGGCAACTGCGCTCAGCCGCCGCACCCTGCGCACCATCAAGCAAAATTTGTTCTGGGCCTTTATCTACAACATCATCCTCATCCCGGCGGCGGCGCTTGGGCTGCTCAACCCGATGCTGGCGGCGGGGGCGATGGCCTTCAGCAGCGTGTTTGTGGTGACGAACAGCCTGCGGCTGCGCAGACTGAATATACGCTAGAATCTACCCGAACTTACTTTGTGTGTTTGCTATTTGAGCGGGGTAGCCGCACAAATAGCAAACACACAACAATTTACGGATTGATCACCAAGAATCAAAAAACGGCGCCGATACAGCGCCGTTTTTTGATTCTTGGTGATCAATCTCTGCGTTCTACCAGATAGGCAGCATACTCGTAGATATCCTGTAGTATGGAGATGGCCTTCGCCACAAACTGCAAGACGGCGAAGTAGAACAGGCCCATCAGCAGATAGTTCAAGGGGTTGAGAAGCTGGAGCAGCAATTGGTCCAAACTCGCGCCCATCTGCTGACCCTGTTGTATCGTCTGCCAGAAGGTAAAACCTCCCAGCCCAAGAAACAGCGCAAGCAGTGGCCAGGAGACGACCGCCGCCAGCGTGGCAATAAACGAAGCCCAGCGAGAACCGCTGCTTACCACCTCCTCATCGTCTTCGTCATCGTCAACGACCGCGGTGACAGTTGTATTCGCAGCAACCACTGTCTCCCCCGTCACCGGCGACTCGTCAGACAGGCCGCCAAGCCGCTCGCTGAGCACTTTGCGGGCGGCTTCCTGCTCAACTACCGAATATTCAGACTGATCGCCCTCTTTCCGAATGCGGATCAGGGCATCGGTATCCAGTGCCCGCATTTTCTCATATGCGGAGTTCATTACATCATTGCTCGATTCCACGCGATTCTCTCCTTTACAGGCAGATTGTTTACCCGTCACAATTTATTGATCGAAGTTTCATTATACAATCAAACCCACAACGGATCGAACTTCCTCCTGCAACCAAAAGCAATTCCTGGAGACCCCAATGAGACAAAACCTCTGCAACACTAGAAATCTACAGGTACAATAAGAACCTATCCGAAAATTATTCTTTCTGTTTGTTGTCTGCGCTAAGTAGTCGCACAGACAACAAACAGAAATCAATTTTCGGATAGATTCTCAGGAGACAAAAGATCAGGGAGGAAATGGGATGGAGACACCCAAAAGCAAAGCAGAATTATTGGAAATAATGGAAACCGGCCGAAAGGAGTGGCTGGATCTTCTGGCACGTGTTGATAAAAAGAGCATGGAAGAGCCGGGCGTCGAGGGTGACTGGTCTGTGAAAGATATTGTGGCGCACATACTAGGCTATGAGCAGTACGCCGCCGCATTACTGATGGACCAGAAGGCCGGCACAACCCAAGAAACGCAAATGCTCGACGCTTACTTTCAAACGCAGCTTGCCCTATATCGCCGCACGCACCCGGAATTCCCCGAGCAGCTTGCGCAGGTGAAGGGCGATGAGGTAAACAAGATATTCGTCGCCGCCAGCCGCTACAAGGATATCGACGAGGTGCGCCAGATGGAGCAGGCAGCGTACAACAACCTGCTCGAGCAGATCAACGTTTTCGATGATAGTGAGCTTCGCGCGCCATTTACCAGCAACGGCAAATCGCTGATCGATATTATCCCCAACCAGGTATACGCCCACTACCGCCTGCACACGCCGGCCATTGAACAATGGCTAGAGCGCAAGTAAGAGGAAACGAGGCCGCCCACATCTTCTTGGGCGGCCTCGTTTTTATTCCACGATCTCCGGTTCAGCCTCTTCTACGATAGTCGCCAGCTGGTGCTTCTCCCACAGATCATATGCCAGCTTGTGCGGCTCGTTCCCGATGCCATAGCGCTGAAAGTAACCGCAGATGCGTTCGATATCGCGAATAAATAGGGGCAGCGCGTCTGGGTTGCGTTGCGGATCAACCGCCTGGGGGAAGTCGATGATGATCGGCTGCTCCATCCAGTACAAGATGTTATAGGCGGAGAAATCGGCGTGCACGCGGTTGTGCTCCAGCATGATCTCCAGGTTGTGCACGATGCGGTCAAAGGTTCGCTTCGCCTCCGCGCGGTCAAGCCGCACCTGGCTTAGCGTAGGCGCCGGGCTGCGGGTCGCGCCGATATATTCCATCAGGATCACGTTGCTGCCGTGTGCCACCGGCTTTGGTACGTCGGCCCCCGCTTGATAGAGCGTGTGGAGGGTCTGGAATTCCATCTCCAACCAGGAAATGCTGCGCAGCTCTTGCCCAAAGCGTGTTTTTTTCTTCACCGCCAGCAGCTCACGCCGGGTGAACACCGGTTTGCCGGCCTCGTCCAGCACGGCGCGGCCTTTGCGGTAGCGGGCGTCATTGCGCAGATTGCGGAACATTTGCGGTCGGTACACTTTGGCAGCGATGAAGTCCAACCCGGTTTGCGGGTGACCCGCGCATACGTACACGTTAGCCTCTTTGCCGCCCTTCACCTTCCATAGAATGTCGGTGATCACCTGGGAGTTGTAGAAAACCTCCAGATATTTCAGCAGCCACGAGCGTTCGGTCTTGGCGGGCTGGAACGTGGGTGAAAAGTGCTGGTGCACATCCACCGGAATCGCTGCCGCATGTTCAATCAGGTGCGACTGCTCTTCGATGCGCTTTTCGCGCTGGCTGCGGCGGCGTTTCTTGCGCTCAATGCGCTTGCTGCCGCTGTCGCGATCATCATGATCGAGATACGAATCAAAATCGATAGGTCCCATACATCTCTCTTCTATACGAATAGACTGCCTGTTCAGGCGTTTGCTTTTTCAGAGAGGCACAGGTCCTGACTGGTGCTGTTTGGGAAAATAAAAGCACGAGCGGAACGTGGTTCGCCCGTGCTAGATTGATCCTGTTCTGGTGGTTTCCATCGTTGTTATGGCGATGTAAACATCATTAAACCACTTGCCAGAGGACACTCAGCAGGGGGAACCTGCGCCAAAACATGTGTTTTGGTGTTAGCATATTCGGTATTCCTGAACATAGGTGCCTCCTTTCATCGTGGCTTAGTCTAACGCATTGATCGTAGCATGGACGGGGAAGAAAGTCAACCAGGTGCGGCATTTTTTGTGCTACCCACACCGTTACGAGCAACTTATTTCCCTAAAGCCAATTCCCAAGTCTTCCGCGCCATCTCGGAGATTTTGACGAAGTGGTAGCCGCTGATACCCGTCTCCAGCCCATCGCTTAATGGGCCAATCCACTTCTCGGGCAGCGCGGACGTGCCGTGCAGCATGCCAAACACCGAGCCGACTGTCGCCCCATTGCAGTCGGTATCGAAGCAGGCTTGCACCGCCCGGCAGATGGAAAGCTCATAGTCGCCCTCGCCCCACAGCAGGCCCACCGCCACGATCATGGCGTTGCTGATGGTATGACACCAGTGGTGGGCTAATTTCTCATCCCATTGCGCGTGAATCAGACGCACAGCCTCCTCATATTCTATACCCTGCTCGTGCCAGCCGATCACCTTAAGAATATCCTCTGCCAGCCGCGAGTTGGCGGGGATTTCAGCCAGCCCGGCTTCGATCACAGCTCTGGCATCTGCCACGAACGGCGCGGTGGCGAGCATGGCAGCCACCCACATCTCGCCGTAGATGCCGTTCTTCACGTGGCTGATCGATGCGTCGCGCCAGGCATACGCTGCGGCAAGCTGCGGGTTCCCTACGGCCACATAGCCCCAGAAGTCCGCGCGGATCTGCGCCCCGATCCACTCGCGGTAGGGGTTGCGGTATGACGCCGAATTGGGCGGCGGAACCAGGTTGATCAGATTGCGGTAGGCAATCCGCTCGGCGGTGAAGGTGTGCAGGATGGGTAGGTTATCCAGCCAGAAGGTTGCCACGTGCTCTGGCGTAAAGTTCTGCCCGTGCTTGTCGAAGATCGCCAGCGCGGTAACAGTGTAATTGGTGTCATCATCCTCAACCATATGATGCACCCGGTCAATGTAGGCGCGTTCGCGGGAGACCTTATGCCGCTCTACGATCTCTTGCGGCGCATCCGAGCGGAAGTAATCGCGCAGCGGGTACTTGCCCAGGTCTTTCAAGTAGGGCCACATGGTAGTCGAGCGCCAACCCTCCACCGGCTTGCCCAGCAGGCACCCGGCGCAACGCCCGAGCCAGGCGGCATGCAGCCGGTCGCGCAGGGTGGCGTCGTCCAGCCGGCCATATTCGCGCGAACCTTCGGGCCGTTCCGCGCGGATGCCTTCCAGATCGGATGGCTCGCAGTACGGGTAGGCTTCACGCATCTCCAGCGTCGCGCACTGATCGAGCAGCGCCTGCGCGCGTGCCTGATAAGAAGGGTCGACCTCCAGACCGGGACGGATCAACTCAACAAACGCATCTTCCACCGCCTCTGAGATCACGCGGCCTTCATCGACGAGCTGCTGGTGCTCGATCTCGAGCGTCTTTGGGGTCAGAAACAGGTATTCGTACTGCATGATCGCCTCTATTTTGGAAAGTTCGTTGGATGACTGCTCATTCCTGGTGCGTTTTTCGTAGGCCTTTTGCGAAGAAAATGGTCGTTGAAGTCTGTCGGTAACCTACCGACACGGCGGTGCGCACCATGCCCGTATTATCTCCTGAGGTGGAAACCTCGGCGACTTCCATGCCCAACGCCTTCAGCCGTAGAAAACCTGCCAGGAGCAGCGCCCGGGCAAGACCCTTCCCCTGAAAGGCCGGATGCGTAGCAACTGGGTCTGTGTAGCCGATGTTCATCTTGCGCAGGCGGTTCTCCTCCTCTGAGTAATGGCACATCACATATGCTGCCAGCCGGCCATCTGGTGCTACCGCCACCAGATCCAATTCCGGGCAATACTCGGCTGCCCGCATCATCGAGATGCGGAAATCGGCGGTCATTTGCGCGGATTCGTGCGCGGCATAATGGATGTCAAGCCAGGCCCCGACCTCTGCTTCACCGGAGAGAGGACGGATGGTAAAGCCCTCCGGCAGCACCGGAGAGGGGAGCGTGTCGTTCAGCGAGCGTGTGAAGTGGATCGTCCGCACCGGGTCTTCCGTAAAGCCCTGCTGTTGGAGGAAGGCGATGCGCGACGCATCGTCATCTCGGCAACCGGTGAAGATCACTTCTGGCGGTTCATCTGTGGCCGCAAGATGTTCCTGTGCCCAGCCGAGGATCTGATCCGCCAGGCGCTCAAACGACACGCTGGGAGACACCTCAAAAGCAAGGAAGTCGCCGCTGAGATAGGCGAAGGCAGCCAGCCTGTTCCCGTCATACCACAGGTGGAAGGACGCCTGCCCCTCCTGCGTGCCAGAAATTTCGTGCAAATCAACGATCGATGGGAAGACCATTACCCGCTCAGGCGGTCGCCTGGTTACCAGATCGATCATCGCTTGCAAATCGCGATCGCCTGCAAATGGGCGGTTTGTGAACGAGGGAATTTCCATGCTCGGTTACAATACGCCTTCAAAGACTTTGTTGATCGCTTCGGCAAGCTCTTCCACATTCTCGCCGGTCAGATCCGGGCTGATATCCAGATGAACAGCGCGGGAAAGCAGATCCAGCGTACGGGGGCACTGTTCGGGTCCGTAGCTTACGTCGCCGTCATGCCAGCGCCATGGCCCACCGTTCTCGGACCATGTTCGCTTATTTACCAACGGCTGCCAGTGCGTGTAAATGTGATAGTCCACATCATCGGGGTGGTACAGCACCCAGGCATCCGCGCCCTCTGCTTCGAGCGCAGCACTGATCTTCTCGGCCAGCGCCACAGTAGGAGCAAAGAAAATGAACGAGATGGCGGTATCACCAGCTTCATCGACAATCTCGCGAAACTCCACGCCTTTGCGCTTCGCTGCCCCTTCTACCGCACCTTTTAGCACGGATTTATGGCGGCGCATGTCACGCAGCAGGCCGTCCAGCCGGTCGAGCTGGGCCAGCATCACCGCGCCTTGCAGCTCGCTCAGGCGAAAATTGAGCCCTGGGATGATCTGCTCGGCAGGGATCTTGTTACGCTGCCCGCCAACCACGTCGTGCACCATCACCGCCCGGTCGTACAGGCCGCGGTCATGGGTGATGACCATGCCGCCTTCACCCGCAGTGAGGATCTTGTTGAACTGGAAGCTGAAGGCGCCCATATGGCCGATGCTGCCGAGCGGTTTGCCGCGGTAGCTGCCGCCATCGGCCTGGGCAACGTCTTCCAGCACCTTCAGGCCGTGTTTTTGTGCCAGCGCCAACATCTCATCCATGCGGCAGGGTGCGCCGCGCATGTGCACGGGCAGGATGGCCCTGGTGCGCGGCGTGATCCGGCGTTCCACGTCCGCCGGGTCGAGCGTCAGCGACTCGTCCACCTCCGCGACCACCGGCACCGCGCCCACCCCGGTCACTGCCTCCGCGCTGGCAATCCAGGTATAGGCAGGGACGATCACCTCATCGCCGGGGCCGATGCCCAGCGAAACCAGCGAACAGAACAGCGCCGCCGTGGCAGAGGAGACCGCCAGCGCGTGTTCTACCTGCATGCGTGCGGCAAAGCGCTCCTCCAACTCCGCTACTTTGGAAGGGCCAGGGTTTGGCCCATAATAGCGGAACAGGCGCTTGCTGCGCAGCACCTCCAGCACCTGCGCTTCCTCCTCCGCGCCGATCCGCAACCCGCCGGGGTACATGGGCGGCAGTGGCGCGCGGATGGCTTTCTCTCCGCCGTCGATCGCCAGGGTAGGCTTGGGCATAGAGGACTCCTTTTGAATGGGATCAAAGATGATTATATAGGAGAAGAGATTTACCACAGAGAGCACAGAGCACACAGAGAGAAGAAAAGAGAAAACAAAATGAACATTTCTCCCTTTCTTCTTGTCTTCATAATCGAAACGCTTTCCTCCTCTGTTATCTCTGTGTTCGGGAGCGCGAAAAAGTTGTCAGGTTGTGGAGGGATGTGCTGCGC
>JAEYTI010000279.1 GCA_023434145.1 Chloroflexota bacterium
CCGCCGGGATCTGTCCATCTTCCAGATCGGCTTGCGTTTCATTGAACGACAATTGATCAACGCCCTTCCTATCCATCTTTCGCTGTGTACCTACCTGTGATTTCTGAAACTGTCAGGTGGCTAGAAATATTCCAATTTTTAGGATAATCAAAGTGATCATGAGCGTTCCAAAAATTATCGCTATCGATGGCCCCGCGGCATCTGGTAAATCGACGGTCGCAGAGAAGCTGGCGGCAGAATTGGGCTACCTGTATTTTGACACTGGCGTTATGTACCGCGCGGTGACCCTTGCCGCGCTGCACAGGCTCGATGCTGTTTCCGATGAGCAGGCTGTTTCAGAACTCGCCGGGGAAATCAAAATCGACGTGCAGGCCCCTACGGTCAACGATGGTCGTCTGTACGATGTGCTGCTGGATGGCGAGGATGTAACCTGGGCGATCCGCACGCCTGAGGTCGACCGCAACGTTTCGCAAGTTTCTGCTTACCCGGTGGTACGCAGTGAAATGACCGAACAGCAGCGGCGCATTGGCGGGCGCGGAGAGGTGGTGATGGTGGGGCGAGATATTGGGACGGTCGTTTTCCCGGATGCGCACCTGAAAATTTTTCTAGATGCCTCTGTGGAAGAGCGCGCGCGGCGACGGTACGAAGAAACGCGCTTGCGCGGGCAAAATGCGAACTACGAAGAAATTTTGGAAGCAATGAAACGCCGGGACAAAATGGATTCTAGCCGGGCAATTGCTCCGCTGCGCCCGGCGCAAGATGCGGTTATCGTGAATACGGATGGTATGGATATCTGCGCGGTAATAAAGCAGGTAAAAGCTTTGGTGTAGTGGGGAAATGGTAAGCAGTTTTTGCGTCCCGCCTGTATCGAACGAAAACCAGGGCGGGCAGGTTGAGGAGGGTGGATGGTGCGTTTGAAGGTGGTCATTGTTGGCACGACGCCGGCAGAGACCCTCCGCTTAGAAGAGGCGATGCAGCAGACCGGTTGCCTGGATTCCTTCCGCTATGCGGGGTTGGAACAGGCACAAGAGCGCATTCCTGATTGGGAATCGTGGGATTTAATCCTGGCGCGTTACCAGGAGAAAACCGGTCCGGCGCTGCTGTCGCTTCTCGCACCTGTGCTGCGCAACCCTACACCGCACGTTATCTTCCTTGTCGATCAATACGAACCCATATTTGTGACTCGCATGTTAAATGCCGGGGCCAGCCACGTGCTGCCCATGGAGGGGCTGGAAGATGTGCTGGAAACCAGTCTGACCGCAGTTTTTGGCAGCGCGTGGATTCGCCGGCGCGCCCCGGTTACGGCGATGCTGTCGCAGTCACAGGTAGCGTTGCCTGCCCAGCCCGGTGACCACTTCATGCGTGTGGAGGATGGGTTTTCGCGGCTGTTCCGATCCAGCCCTATTGGCATTAGCATCAACCGGCTGCGTGATGGTGTTTGCCTGGACTGCAACGACAGCTTTGCGCGTATGCTGGAAAGCACGCGTGAGGAGCTGGTTGGTTCGGCGCCGCTGGAACTCGGTCCTCCGGAGAGCTTCAGCGCGCAGTTGGAACCGGTGCAGCAGTCCCCTGTTGGCATCGTGCAGTTTGACCGAAAGATTTTTACTCGCAGCCGCCAGATCCGCAATACCCAGGTAACGCTGGATTTGATCGAGTGGGATGGAGAAGCGTGTTTCCTCGCACTGGTTCAAGATATCACCGAGAAAGAACAGTCGAAGGAAAAGATCCGGCGGCTAAACGACGAGCTGGAGCGGACGGTGCTCGTTCGCACCGGAGCGCTGGAGGCTGCCAACCGCGAACTGGCAGCGGAAATCAGCCGGCGCAAGTATTTGGAAGACTTTTCGCACCAGCTCAATCAGGTGATCTGGGAAACGACAGACGTGGTCGCTATCTATGATGCCAGCGGCAAGACGAAGTTCCTCAACAAAGCCGGGCGCGAGCTGTTTGGCCTGGGTGAGAACGATACTGTGGAACACCTGAATATGTACCACGGCTATGGAGAAGAGGCACGCAAATTGGTGCGCAAGGAGATCCAGCCGTACGTGGAGCGACACGGTGTATGGCGCGGTGAAGTCGCTTACGAAATGGAAGATGGGCGCACCGTGCCGCTTTCGCAAGTGTTGCTGTGCGAGCGTGAGGAAGATGGCAGCATCCTGTACTATGCCACCATTTCACGCGACATTTCAGACTTCAAACTGGTGGAGAACATGCTCCGGGAGAGCCGCGAGCGCTACCGAACCCTTGCGGAAGCCGCCCACGACCTCATTTTCGTGGTCTCCAAAGACGGCAAGATGGAATATGCCAATGGCTACGCCTGTAAGGCGCTGCGAATCGACCCGCAGTTGGTAGAAGGTATGACGGCCGAGGACTTCTTCCCGCCAGATTTTGCCGTTACGCATTTGCAGATGTTTTACGAGGTGCACGAGATCGATCAGCCGGTTTATACCGAAGGCCCATTTGAACGCGATGGTGAGCAGTTCTGGTTAGGCACCTGGCTGGTGCCCATTCATGATGAACAGCAAGGGCTGTCCTCCATTTTGGGGATCTCACGCGATATCACCGAGCAAAAGAAGACGGATGAAGCCCTACAGCGGGCGCTGCAGAACGAGCGCAGCCTGAGCGAGATGCGCACGAACTTCTTCTCGATGACTTCGCACCAGTTCAAAACCCCGCTCACCACCATTCTGCTCTCGGCAGAGATGCTGCAAAAGTACAATGCAAAGCTAGATGACAAGCAGCGAGGCGAGCATCTGGGGCGTATCCAGGAAGCGGCGAACCGGCTGAATGCCATGCTAGAAGATATCCTGGTGATCGGCAGGGTAGAATCGGGGCGCTACGTATGCGCGCCCAAAGCGTTCGACCTGATCACTTTATGCCAGCAGTCGGTGCACGAGATGGCGATCAACGACCGCGCCTCTCATAAGATCGATTTTTCACACGATGGGATCGAGCAGCTAACCATCTACCAGGACCAGGAAGTAGTACACCGCGTTATCGACAACCTGCTCAGCAACGCGATCAAATACTCGCCTGCCAATACCCAGGTGACAATGCGCGTAAAATTGGAAGACCAAAACATCCTCATGGAAGTCGCTGACCAGGGGATTGGCATCCCCGACCGCGATATGAAGTTTTTGTTCCAGCCCTTTCAGCGAGGCAGCAATGCTGGTGATATCCCTGGCACCGGCATTGGCCTTACTATTATTCAGAAGTCGGTAGATTTGATGCACGGAACGGTTGCGTTAAAATCAACAGAAGGGCAGGGGACAACGTTTATGGTCCGTTTTCCCGCCCGAATGGAAAACAATAACACCCCGCACAGTTGATCTCGCTCCCGCTGTACTTTGAACCTACGCGAAAAATGCTTTTTGTATGTTGTTTGGGAAGCGTAGCTACACAAACAACATACAAAAGCAATATTTTCTTAGACTGATTCAGGATAGGATTATGTGTGATACATTCGTTGCCCTTGCCAAAGCCACAAAAGACGGTTCCGTAATCTTTGGAAAAAACTCGGATCGCGAACCCAACGAAGCCCATGAAGTGGTTGTACTTCCCGCCGCCGACTACGCACAGGGGGGGCAGCTTCAGTGCACCTACGTATCCATTCCGCAGGTAGAGCACACCCATGCCGTGCTGCTGGCAAAGCCCTTCTGGATCTGGGGCGCGGAAATGGGGATGAACGAGCATGGCGTAACGATCGGCAACGAAGCAATCTTCACCAAGGTGCCATATGAAACCGAGGGCGGTCTGATCGGGATGGACTTCCTGCGCCTGGGTTTGGAGCGGGCCAAGACCGCCTGGGAAGCGCTGTATACCATCACCGACTTGCTGGAGCTGTATGGGCAGGGTGGGAACTGCGGCTTTACCCACCCCTTCTACTACCATAACAGCTTCTTGATTGCCGACCCAGGGGAAGCCTGGGTTTTAGAAACTGCCGGAAAGCAGTGGGTGGCAAAGAAGGTGCAGGATTTTGGCTCAATTTCGAACGCCGCAACCATTGGCAAGGAATGGGATCTTTCCTCGGATGATCTGATCCCCTTTGCGATGGATAGGGGCTGGTGCAGGAGCCGGTCGGAGTTTGACTTTGCAAAAGTATATTCGGATCTGCTGTATACCACGCTCAGCGATGCCCGCAAGCGCCGGAGCTGCACGCTTACCCGGTTAAAAGAAAGCCGCGGGCGGATGACGGTGCGCGACGCCTTTGATACGCTCCGCGCGCATGGCTTGCGATCGAATACCGAACGGCGCATCGATTGGGCAGTGACCGGAGCGGAGGTATGCATGCACGCGGGCGCCGGACCGGTTCGCAACAGCCAGTCGACAGGCTCGATGGTAGCGCATTTGACGGGCGATCTCAATACTGCCTGGGTCACAGCGACTTCCGCGCCGTGTACGAGTATCTTCAAACCGGTGTGGATCGATACAGGGCATCCACTGGATGAGCCATCACCTACCGGCAAGTTTGATCGCAGTAACCTTTGGTGGCGGCACGAGGAGCTGCATCGGGAGGTTTTGAAAGATTTTCCCGGACGCATTTCCCTGCTTGCATCTGACCGGGACCAGTTGGAAGCGGACTTTGCATATGAACTGCGCGACTGCCTGGACACCGCCGACACGCGCAAGTCTTTCTCGCAGCGGTGTTTCGAGCGTTCTGAGCAGGCCGAGCAGGAATGGCTGGCGCGCGTGCATGCGTCCCCGGTGAAAACTTCGCCGGTGTTTTACTACGCCTCGGCCTGGGGGGGCTTCAACAGGCAGGCAAACATGGGTGAGGCAGTGGAGCGCTAGGTATTTATCTGGAAATTTTGTTTTGTGTTTGTTGTTTATTCGATGGTGTTGGCGAATTGGGCCAAATTGTCCCATATTCCCTACGGATTTGTTAGCCCGGTGTGGATAAGAACTTCACGCGGGATGCTATAATCATACGATCATGCAGATCCTCTTCAGTCTGTTTGATGGCGCCGAGCCGGGCCTGATCTTCCCCAACCGCCTGTTAGGGTGGATTGGGTTGTTTGCTATGGTGGCCCTGCTTGCCTTCCTCCTCCGGCGAACGTGGGAGGGGATGAGCACGCTGCGCGAGCGACTGGGATCTGCGCTGGTGCTGCTGGTTGGCCTGGTCGTTGCTGCGCTGATCGCTCCGGGCTTTTTTGGCGTGCGGCTGCCGGGAGAGGTGCTGCCGGTTCCGGGCATGCCGATGGAGAATACCACGCCGGCGCTGATGTTCTTCGCGGCTGTGCCAATGGTGCTGGCGGGTGGCCTTCTAGGCCCGCTGCCTGCCCTGATCGTGGGACTCGTCACCGGGCTGATGACCGGGCTGCTGCAAACCCACAGCCCCTTCACCATACTCGAATTTGGGTTCGCGGCGGTGCTATTCAGCACTATTGTTCGCCAGAACTACCGCACCTGGTTCTTCCGCCTGCTGCGGCACCCCCTGGCTGCGGCTGTGCTGGTGATCGTCATCATCGTTCCAATCCTGATCTTGAGCACGCTGTTTGCAACGAACGATGTGCTGGCAGTGCGCCTGGATTATGCCTTTACCCAGGTGTGGCTGCCGCTGGCTGCCCGCGGCGGCGAGCTGCTGATTGCAGGACTGATCGCTGAGCTGGTAATGCTGGCCTGGCCGGCGATCTGGCAGAACCGTCGCCCGTACGTGCCATCCCCGCCCGAGAGCAGCATCGAAGCCCGCTTTTACTATGGCATCATCCCGCTGGTGATGCTGCTGGTGCTCACGCTCATCGTGGGCGACTGGCTGGTGGCGGGGCGCGCCGCGCGCCAAATGCTGCGCGACCGGCTGCAATCGACCGCGGAAGTTGCCGCGGAAAGCCTGCCGTATTTCCTCGAAACCGGCCAGAACCTGATCCGCACCATGGCAATTTCCAGCGCGGATGTGCTGGCGCTGCCAGTGGGCGAGCAGCAGCCTGCGCTCGAACGCCAGATGCTTTCCGTGCCATATTTCCGCCAGTTGTTCCTGTTCGATGAAGGCGGCGCGCCGGTTACGGGCTATCCGCTGGATACGCTGGAGCGCATGCCATTGACCCAGGAAGAAGAGCAGGGTGTGCAGCTCGCGTTGAAGGGCATCAGCCCGCAGTATTACGTGGTGCAGCAGCAGCTCGACGATACCTCGGTGCAGATTTCGTTCATTGGTGTGATTCGCAATGCGGAGAACGAGGCGCTGGGCGTACTGCTGGGACGCACAGATCTGAATACGAACCCCTTCATGCAGCCGGTGATTAAAGCGCTGGATGGTCTGCAAACCGATGGCGGAGAGGGCTTTATCCTCAACGAGAAGGGTATCATCCTGTACCATCCCGCGCGAACAGAAGTGCTGCGCATGTACCCCGGTACCCGACCCGACGCGGCTGCCTTTCGTGAGGAAACATCACCCAACAATGCCCGTCAGTACGTTTACTATCAGCCGGTAGAGGGCCGGCCTTGGGCCATCGTGCTCACGGTTCCGGCACGGCTGGCACAGCAAGCAGCGCTCGAAATCGCTATCCCGCTGCTGTTCATGCTGCTGGTGTTCACCGTGCTGGCGTTCCTCTTTATGCACCTGACGCTGCGGGCAGTAACGGCTTCGCTGCAATCGCTGGTTCAAGAAGCTACATTCATCTCTATGGGTCAGCTCGATCACGCGCTGCAGGTGAAGGGCGTTGATGAAGTAGGCCGCCTGAGCCTGGCGTTCGAACAGATGCGCAAGAGCCTGAAGGCGCGGCTCGAAGAACTGAACAGCCTGCTTTCGGTTAGCCAGGGCGTGGCGGCGAACCTCGACATCAGCGAAGCGGTGATGCCTATCTTGCAGGCAGCATTGTTGAGCGAGGCTTCGGCGGCACGATTGGTGCTGGTGCCCGATGTAACGCTCGACGCGCACGACCAGGCGCCCGTCGCCTTTGGCACCGGAACGGCCGCACCGCTGTACGCTTATCTCGATGGGCAGTTGTTCGATCTGATGCGCGGGCAGGAACTGCTCTCGCTGCCGAACGTGTCGCGCACGCGCCGCCTGGCGCTTCCGCCCAGCGGGCCGCAGCCCGCCGCGTTGATCGCCCTGGCAGTTCACAACGAGAATCGCTTCTACGGTGTGCTGTGGGTGGCCTTTGATAAGCCGCGCAGCTTCACCGACGAAGAAATCCGCTTCCTGAGCACGCTCTCTGGTGAGGCTTCGCTGGCTGCTACCAGTGCGCGCCTCTACGCCACCGCAGAGGTAGGCCGTCAGCGCCTGGAGGCCGTTCTGACCTCGACGCCCGAACCCGTATTGGTAATCGACGAACAGGCCCGGCTGCTGCTGCTCAACCCGGCGGCAATGCAGGTGAGTGGGCTGGTGAATGCCCCCGCGCCCGGCAAGCAGATCCAGGAGATCATAATGCAGGCCGACCTGCTCACACTGCTAACCATGCCGCTTTCAGACCGCATTTCCTCGCGTGAAGTGCTCCTGGGCGGTGGAAAAATCTTCTATGCCAGTGTTTCGCCGGTTGTGGCAGAGGGGCGGCAGGTGGGGCGGGTTTGTATTCTGCGCGATATCACCCATTTCAAGGAACTGGAACAGCTCAAGTCGGAGTTTGTTTCTACCGTTAGCCACGACTTGCGCTCACCACTGACCCTGATGCGCGGTTATGCCACCATGCTGCAAATGGTGGGGGAATTGAACGAGCAGCAGAAGGGGTACGTGCGCAAGATTGTCACCGGCATCGAGAACATGAGCCGGCTGGTCAACAACCTGCTGGACCTGGGCCGCATTGAAACCGGCATTGGTTTGAAGACAGAGCGGATTTCTCTGCCCGGCGTCACGGAGGATGTGATTAATTCTCTTCAGCTCCAGGCGGCGCAAAAGGATATCCGTTTAGTACAAGATGTGGTAAACTCGGAAACCGGCCTTGCGATCGAAGCTGACCCGGCGTTGATCCAGCAGGCGATGGTGAACCTGGTGGAAAATGCCATCAAGTACACGGGTGTCGGCGGGCAGGTGAAGATACGGTTGGTGGGCCAGCAGAACTCGGTGCTGGTGGAAGTGCACGATACGGGTATTGGCATCGCCCCGCTGGATCTGCCGCACCTGTTCGAGAAGTTCTATCGCAGCGGGCGGCGCGAAGCCTATTCACAGAAGGGGACCGGTCTGGGGCTGGCGATCGTCAAGTCGATTGTGGAACGGCACGGCGGGCGCGTGTGGGTCGACAGCACGCTCGGAAAAGGCAGTGTCTTCTCGATGGAGCTTCCCTGCGAGCAGAACGAAAAGACCCTGGTCGGAATAGCATAGCGGATTGTGTATCTCCACAAATAATCGAAGAAGTCGATAATTTGTAGAGATACACAAAAGTCGTTTTAATCCAATTTCTAGCAAAAACTTGAAAAAAATCAATGTCTGTGCTATAATCACCGATTGCATGTATAGCTTAATTGCGTCTTAACGAATTATAAAGCGCTAGAGAGCACCAAAAACCCTCGGCGCTTCGTTTGTTTTGTCCTCGTTTTTAGGGATCAGGAGGCGTTTAGTGGAAACCAAAGGTCTGACCGCACTACGTATCAGCCTGGCTTCACCGGAAACGGTGCGAAGCTGGTCGTACGGGGAAGTGTTGAAGCCGGAAACGATTAACTACCGGCGTTTGCGACCTGAGAAGGACGGGCTGTTTTGCGAGGCAATCTTCGGGCCCACACGCGATTATCAGTGCTACTGTGGAAAGTATAAGAATCCGCGCTATAAGGGAATCGTTTGCGATAAGTGCGGCGTTGAGGTTACGCGCTCTTCCGTGCGCCGCGAGCGCATGGGGCACATTGAGCTGGCGACGCCGGTTGCCCATATCTGGTACACCCGGCGTATTCCTTCGTATCTGGGCCTGCTGCTCGATATTTCGCGCCGCAACCTGGACCGCGTGCTGTACTTTGCCCAGTACATCGTTACGTATGTGGATGAGGATGCTCGCGCGAAAGCGTTGAAGCGCCTGGAAGATGAGATCTCTGTTTCTGAACGGGAACAGGCCAACCAGATTAACGATCAAATCAAGCAGGTGAAGCTGGAACGTGACCGCAAGCTGGCGGAACTTCAGCAGCAGAAGGCTGATCTGCAGTCCCGCTCGGATGAGCAGATTGCCAGCAGCCTTGAGCCTGTGATTAAAGAAGGCCAGCGCCTCGAGCAGTCCCTGCAGGAGCGCATGGGCCAGACGGCTGCCAAGGCGATTGTGTTTGAAGAGACCCGCCAGACGATCGTGGAAGCGGGCAAGCCGATCGCGCAGTCGCACGTTTCGTTGATCCAGCGCGCGGTGAAAGAGCGCCTGGATGAGCTGGAAAATGAGACCCGCGAGCGCCTCCAGCGCGACATCGAGCAGATCTCTATGGAGATCACGCGCATTCGCGCCGAGGCCGAAGAGGCTATGGAAGCCCTCCGCAACCAGTTGGAGGATCAGTCGTTTGTTTCGCAGAACCAGAACTCGCGCGTTCGCGACGAGCTTCAAGAACTGCGTCCCTTCACGTTCCTCAGCGAGAGCCGCTACCGCGAGCTGAAATCGCGCTGGGGCCAGGTCTTCCGCGCCGACATGGGCGCCGAGGCCTTCTATGATATTCTCCGCCGCCTCGACCTGGAGAAACTCTCCGAGGAACTGTGGCACGAAGTGCGCACCTCCAAGAGCAAGCAGAAGCGCAAGAAGGCCACCACCCGCCTGAAGGTCGTGGAAGCCTTCCGCCGCTCCACCAACCACTCTGAGTGGATGGTGCTGACGGTGCTGCCGGTCATCCCACCCGATCTGCGCCCGATGGTGCAGTTGGACGGCGGCCGCTTTGCCACCTCTGACCTCAACGACCTCTACCGCCGCGTTATCAATCGTAACAACCGCCTCAAGCGTTTGTTGGAACTGGGCGCGCCGGACGTTATCGTCCGCAACGAGAAGCGCATGCTCCAGGAGGCTGTGGACAGCCTGATCGATAACTCGCAGCGCGGTAAGGCGCTTTCGCGCCGCGGCCGCCGCGAGCTGAAGTCGCTGAGCGATATGCTCAAGGGTAAGAAAGGTCGCTTCCGCCGCAACCTGCTCGGTAAGCGCGTCGACTACTCTGGTCGCTCGGTGATTGTGGTTGGGCCTACGCTCAAACTGCACCAGTGCGGCCTGCCCAAGACGATGGCCCTCGAGCTTTACCGCCCGTTCGTCATTGCCAAGCTGGTTCAGCACAACTACGCCGCCAACGTGAAGGGTGCCCGCCGCTTTATCGAGCGCAACCGCCCTGAGGTATGGGAAGTGCTGGAAGAGGCGATCAAAGAGCGCCCCGTGCTGCTCAACCGCGCCCCCACGCTGCATCGCCTGGGTATCCAGGCATTTGAGCCGGTACTGATTGAAGGCTCTGCCATTCAGTTGCACCCGCTGGTTACCACCGCCTTCAACGCGGACTTCGACGGCGACCAGATGGCCGTACACGTACCGCTCTCTGAGAAGGCCGTGTGGGAAGCCCGCAACCTGATGCTCTCTTCGAAGAACCTGCTGAAGCCTGCCGACGGTGAGCCGATCATCAGCCCCTCGAAGGACATGGTTTTGGGTGTGTACTACCTGACCATGGACGGCACCCCCAGCGCCGACGAAAAGGCCGAACGCCGCTTCTCTGATACAGATGAGGTGGTAGTGTCTTACGAATTGGGCCAGGTGAAGGTTCATGAGTACATCAAGGTCAACGTCTCGACCTGGTATGACGAGAACGACAAGCGCATGCCCCAGCCGAAGAAGATGTTGCTGCGCACGACCGTTGGGCGCGTGCTGTTCAACCGCATCCTGCCTCCTGAGGTTCAGTTCCGTAACATCAAGCTCGATAAGGGCGGCGTGAAGGACTTGATCGGCGACGTGCTGGAAGTGGCCGGGCAAGAAGTGACCACCAACGTGGCTGACCTGGTGAAAGACATTGGCTTTGAATACGCCATGCGCTCCGGCTCAACCATCGCGGTTTCCGACATTACCATCCCTGAGGCTAAGTACGAGATTATCGGCAAGGCTTCTCAGGAGGTGGAAAACGTCAACCGTTCGTTCCGCCGCGGTCTGCTGACCGAACAGGAACGCAACGAGCGCATCATTGATATCTGGCAGAACACGACCAAAGACGTGGCCGGAGCGGTTCGCAAGGCGATGAAGCCGACGGGTAACCTCTCGACCATGGCGAACTCTGGCGCGACGAAGGGCGGTTTCGGCCCAATCGCACAGCTCGCCGGTATGCGCGGTCTGATGGCTGACCCTTCAGGTCGCATCATCCGCCTGCCCATCCAGTCAAACTTCCGTGAAGGCCTGAACACGCTGGAGTACTTCATCTCCACACACGGCGCGCGCAAGGGTCTGGCCGATACCGCGCTTCGCACGGCGGACGCCGGTTACCTGACCCGCCGCCTGGTCGACGTGGCCCAGGATATCATCATCAACGAGGTAGACTGCTTCACACACGATGGTATCTTCATCCGCAAGAGCGACGATGTTGCCGGTCAGAACCTGAAAGAGCGCCTGTTTGGTCGTGTCGCGGCAACCCGCATTGTTGACCCGCGTACCGGTGAGGTGCTGGTTGAGCGTGACGAGATTCTCGATCACACCAATGCCCGCAAGGTGATGGACGCCGGCGTAGACGAAGTGAAAGTCCGCTCGGCAATGACCTGCGAGCTGGTTCACGGCATCTGCGCCAAGTGCTATGGCATGGATCTGGGCCGTGGAACGCTCGTGGCGCTCGGTTCGGCGGTTGGCATTGTGGCCGCGCAGTCCATCGGTGAGCCTGGTACGCAGCTTACCCTGCGCACCTTCCATTCTGGTGGTGTTGCCGCCGGCAGTGACATCACAACCGGCCTCCCGCGCGTGGAAGAGCTGTTCGAAGCCCGCCGCATGCCCAAGGGCGAGGCGATCATCAGCCAGATCGGCGGCATTGCCCGCGTGATCCAGTCGGACCGCTACAGCGATCAGCGCGTTGTGCGCGTTGAAAACGCCGAAATGGTCAGTGACGAGTACGATGTGCCCGCCGAGTGGACTCTGTCTGTTAAGGACGAGGGCACCATCTCGCTGGGTGAGCCGATCGCGACCCTGGGCGAGGCGAGCATCGCCGCGCAGCACGCCGGGCGCGTCCGCCTCGAAGGCAGCAAGGTGATTGTTTCCTACGAACAGCGTGAATCGGAAGAATACGAGATCCCAAGCACGGCCCGCCTGCTGGTGACCGATGGCGATCACATCGAAGCCGGTACCCAGCTCACCGAAGGCTCGCTCAACCCGCACACCGTGCTCCGCATCAAGGGCCGCGACGCGTGCGCCATGTACCTGCTGACCGAAATTCAGAAGGTGTACCGGGCGCAGGGCCAGAACATCAACGACAAGCACTTCGAGGTCATCATCCGCAAGATGCTGGGCAAGGTCCAGGTAATGCGCCCGGGTGATACCCATTTCCTGCCCTCCGACTTCATCGACCGCCTGGAGATGCGCCGCGTCAATGAATCCCTGGTTGGTACTGGCAAACAGCCAGCGCGCTACTCGGAGATGCTGCTCGGCGTGACCAAGGCCTCGCTCAATACCGACTCGTTCCTATCGGCCTCCTCGTTCCAGCACACCATCAAGGTGCTGGCTGGCGCGGCGATTGCAGGCACCGAGGACAACCTCTTCGGCCTGAAGGAAAACGTCATCATCGGTAAGCTGATCCCGGCAGGCACGGGCTTCGTGCATGGCCGCTTCCAGGCACCGGTGGATAGCAACGGCGACGGCATGAATGGCGACGATCCCAACATGGTAGCGGAAGATGACAATGAGAGCATCGTCCCTGTCTCTGGTATGATCGAAGACTTTGATGACGACGACGACGATGATGTCGAGGTCGACGACGTAGAGTAGAAAACGAATCAAAAAAGAGCCGCCCAATTGGGCGGCTCTTTTTTGATTCCGGGGTACGGTGGGAACGTTTACGGCTGGAGGTTGCCTTCCAGCCCAAGCTGCGGTGCGATGCCGCGCAGCGCCAGGATCACGTTATCAGTATGCTCCCAAAGCTCCATCCCAAACGCTTCGGTTGCCCGGCTGATCTCATCGCGGTTGGCGCCAGCGGCGAAGGCCTTGTCTTTCCACTTCTTTTTCACCGAAGCGGAGGTCAGGTCGTGCAGCGAGCGCGAGGGGCGCACGTAGGCCACCGCCGTCACCAGCCCGGTGATCTCGTCGCAGGCATAGAGGGCCTTTTCCAATGTTGTTTCGCGCGGTATGCCGGTGTGATCAGCGTGGCTGAGAATAGCGCGGACGATCACCTCGGGCACGCCGCGCTCACGCAAAATCGGCACGCCAGCCTGGGGATGTTCTTCCAGCGTGGGATGAATTTCCCAATCAAAATCGTGCAGCAGTCCGGTCAGCCCCCACAGTTCTTCATCTTCACCCAGCTTGCGAGCGTAGAAGCGCATGGCGGCTTCCACCGACAGCATGTGGTTGATCAGGTTGGGGCTTTTCACAAACTCCTGCACAATAGAAAGGGCCTGAGAGCGATCCATTCGTCCTCCTTGGGATCAGGCGTGCTTTGTCCCGTTTGTGCCTGAAGACTGCGCATAAATAAGACAAACCACAAACATGGGATTGCTAATATAAGGTTCTCGCCAGCCCATCAGGGGGTAAGCGTATGCGGTGTAGCGCTGGCGTTCTGGAATATCGGTTCGGGTTTGCCCAGTACGGGCAGCGGGCGCGAAACAAACAACTCCCACAGCGCTACACTGGTGGCGGCTGTCTCGCGAAAATTCCAAAAATAGAGCGAGCGGCGCCCGTAGCGGCGCACGTCGGACGTCACCCCCGCGGATTCTACGCCCAGGTTGCTGCACGTGAACACCGCGCGCGGCATGTGGAAGCTCTGCGTTACCAGCACCGCCTCGTGCACACCGAAGATGTGCCGGGCTCGGTAGCAGGTATCGTAGGTGCGCCGCCCGGCAAAGTCGAGCACGATGTCTGCCTCCGGTACGCCTAGTTCCATCGCATACTGCTGCATGGCGGCGGGTTCGTTGTAGGTTACAAAGCGGTTGTCACCGCTCATGAGCAGCTTTTCTACCTTGCCGGCCTGGTAGAGCGCGGCGGCGGTTTCCACCCGGTCGCGCAGCACCGCTGATGGGTTGCCCGAGCGCGTAAGCCCAGCGCCGAACACAATTGCCACACGCTGGGCTGGGACGGTTTCGATGGTAAACAACCGCGAGGTCGCGGTATGGTCGGCGATCCAGCGCGGCAGGCCCAATAGAATCAGCGCCGCGGCGGCTGTGATGAGGAATGCGCGAAAAAGGAAGCGGAGTGTCTTTCGGAACATGAAGATTATTGTACCAAAACTGGGACACACGCAATCGAATTTGCGCATATTTGAGAGAAGGACCTATCTTGTAAAAATGGAAAAATACAGGCACAATCAGACTATGGAAGGACTTGAAATTCTTGAACTACAATGTGGAGAAGGAGGGGCGCACTGGTGAAATCTCGACGCAAGTCACCCGTCACCACCATTGCTACGGAACCGCAGCACTGCTCAATCGACCTGCGGTTGAAGATTCTGGCCAGACTGCCATTTTTTGCCGGTCTCTCTCAGTCAGAACTGGATGGAGTTAATAAACGCTTTGTGGAGGTGGGCTACCTGCCCGGAGAAACCGTGTATAGGGCAGGGGATGAGGCTGAACGCCTGTACGTGGTCGCGGAGGGCAAAGTCAAGCTGCTGCAGCACGGAGAAGGCGGGCGAGATGTTCTGCTGGATATTCTGACCACGGGAGAATTCTTCGGCAACCTCGCTACCCTGGGTGCCGCTTCGTATTCTGACACGGCCCAGGTTCAAACGGCGTCTTGCGTGCTTAGCATTCGCTCGGATGATTTTCGCGCGGTGCTCGACCAGCACCCGCAGCTTGCGTTGAAAGCGATGGAGGTTATGGCGGAGCGTTTGAGCACGGCCAACCGGCGCGTGCTCCAGCTCAGCTCGATGCCGGTAGACCGCCGCATCGCGCTCACCCTGCTAAGGCTGGGCCAAAAGCTGGGCCGCGAGCAGGATATGGGCCTGCTGATCGACGTGCCGCTCTCACGCGATGAGATGGCGGGGATGACCGGCGCCAACCCTGAGACTGTTAGTCGAGTGTTGAGCCAGATGCAGTCAGGCGGGATGATCACCAGCGGGCGGCAGTGGATCGCCATCACCGACCAGGAGCGGTTGATGGAATTTGCGAGCGCCGAATCAGAATAAAAGAGGTGCGGTCCATTTCAGGGGTGACTGGCTGAACGTGCGCAGCACGTTCAGCCAGTCACCCCTGAAATGGTGATTTATCTCAAGAAAGAACCGTCTTTGCGGTAGATCAAAGAGGGATTGTGCAACCTGTCGTATAGTGAGAAAAATACGTCTCAGGAGGAATCCCAGCATGAGTCAAACCCAAACACCAGTCGTAGATGTCCGCCCCATTGCCCCCGCGCAGCGGCATCCGTTAATCTTCGGTACCTTCGAGAACATGGAAGTGGGCCAGCGTTTTGAACTGGTCAACGACCACGATCCCAAACCCCTGTACTATCAGTTCCAGGCGGAATATACCGAACTTTTCGAGTGGGAATACCTGGAGCGCGGACCCGAAACCTGGCGGGTAAGCATCAAAAAGGTGAAGTAATCCGCCTGGTTTTGCGTGATATATACGAGTGGTGCTACGCACCACCCGTATATACCCAAAGCAGTTTTCATGAACTGCGATCATCTCTATGAATAAAAGGATGTTTCGAAAAAATGCAACGCATTTTTTCGAAACATCCTTTTATTTTCAGTCAGTTACCATGCAGTTACCTGATCCAGATCATGGAAGGGAGACTCGGGAGAACGTATCCTATAGGTGCGATAAGTGAACACAAAACCAAGGAGATGGATAATGAAAACAATTTTACGCAGCAAAGAACTCACCTGCCCCTCTTGCGTGGCGAAGATTGAAAAAGCCCTGAAAGCCATAAACGGCGTATCGGAAGCCAAAGTGCATTTCAACACCGGGCGAATCGAAGTGCAGTACAACGCGGAGTTGGTAAAGGGAGAAGACCTGGAAAAAGCCATTCGCGCGGTGGGCTACGAGGCCCGCGTTTCCGCATTCTAATCGGAGCGAACTTTTTTCGGGTTGTGCTGCGT
>JAEYTI010000294.1 GCA_023434145.1 Chloroflexota bacterium
GAGTTTCTCCACGAGAACACCCCAAAAACTGGTAACTGCCCAAGAAAGTGAAACGCGCCCATCGATCTCGGAACAGAAATTCCACCAAACTGGTATAATTTTAACTTGCCTGTAACCGCAAAATTGGTGTGTGCGGTGGAGAAACCCCATGTCGGTCGTGGACGAAATCAAAGCCCGGATTGATATTATGGATCTCGTATCCGAATCGGTGCAACTGCGCCGGACCGGGAAGAATTATATTGGATTCTGCCCGTTCCACGCCAATTCGCGCACCCCGGCATTCGTCATATTCCCCGATTCGGGCACATGGCGCTGCTTTGGGCAGTGCAACGAGGGCGGTGATATCTTCAAGTTTGTGATGAAGAAGGAAGGCATGGACTTCCCACAGGCGTTGAAGATGCTGGCCGAACGCACGGGTGTGGTGCTGACCCCCATGACGCCCGAGAAGCAGGCCGAGGCCGACGAGCACGAACGCCTGCGCGGCTTGCTGGAGGAAGCGGCGACGTACTTCCGCCACCATCTGATGAACACGCCCGCCGGGAAGCACGCGCTGAGCTATTTGAAGGAAAAGCGCGGCCTCACTGACCAGACCATCGAGACCTTTGGCCTGGGCTACGCCCCCGAATCCTGGGATTCGCTGCTGCGTTACTTCACCGGCAAGAATTACACCATCGAAGAGCTGCTGGAAGTCGGGCTGGTCACCGAGCGGCAGGGTGGCGAGGGCGTGTACGATAAATTCCGCCACCGTGTCATGTTCCCTATCCGCGATGGAATGGGCCGCATGGTTGGCTTTGGCGGGCGCGTGCTGAACCCCGAGGACCAGCCAAAATTCATGAATTCGCCGCAGACGCCGCTGTTCGATAAGGGGCGGCTGCTGTTCGCGCTTGATCAGGCCCGTAAGACCATCCGCGCCGAAGACCAGGCCGTGATCGTTGAGGGTTACCTCGATGTAATTGCCCTGCACCAGGGCGGGTTCCAGAACGTGGTTTCACCGATGGGCACCGCGCTCACCGACGAACAGCTTCGCATGCTCAAGCGGCTGACACGGCGCATTGTGCTGGCGCTGGACCCCGACGCTGCCGGGCAAAAGGCTACCCTGCGCGGCCTGGAGATGGCCCGCCAGGCGATGGATCACAGTCCTGATCCAGTTTTTGATGCTCGTGGTTTAGTGGGCCATGCAAAACGGTTAGAAGCTGATTTGCGTGTGACCACTTTGCCCGAGGGCGAAGACCCTGACGAGATCGTTCTACGCGATCCGCAAGAGTGGAAGCGGATTGTTGAAGCGGCGAAACCTATTATAGAGCATGTCATGGAAACACTCATTGCTGGAAATGATATTAATGATCCAGTTGTTAAAGCCACAATATCCTCAAAAGTTCTGCCAATAATCGATGATGTGTCAAACATGTTTGAAAGAGAGGCGTATCGCCAACGTTTGGCACGTTTGCTTCGAGTAGACGAGCGGTCATTAGCTGGACCAAGCACCAGTGCCCGACCAACACGCCGCAGGCCCTCACGTGAAGCGCCGCGCCAGGCTTTAAGCGAGGCTGTGCAAGCGCCTGCTGCGTCTGCCGCGCGGCCCGAAGCCGCGCTGGAAGCTCACTGCCTGCGCCTGCTGTTGCGCCAGCCCGATGCGCTCTATCTGCTGGACCGTGTGCTGGGCAAAGCCGGGCTCAGCCGTTTTTCCGCGCAGGATTTTGAGCAGGTGGACCACCAGATGCTCGCCGGGGTGGTCTTGCAATCGCTGGAGCAGGATGACCTGGACGCATCTCAATATATCCAGGAGCGGATGCCCGAGGCATTGAAAGACCGCGTGCGCGAGCTGCTGGAGCCGTTTGCCCAGGGCGAGCCGCCCGCGGAGAAGCTGATGGAAGACCTGGTACAGACGGTGATGCTGCTGCGGCAGGTGCGCACTCGCGCACACGTGGCGCAGCTTATCTTTATGCAGCAAGATTTGCAGCAGGATGAAGGGGGACTGCGAATGGAAGATTATCAGGGTATCCACGAAGTGGTACTGCAGTGCACGCAGGTACTCAGGAGCGTCCACCGGGTTTTGGGTCAACCACTCCAATTGGATTAGGCAATTTTGTGTTGGTTTTTATGTTGTTTGCCTCTTGACAGGCACAACATGCATCGATTCGGTTGCTTTTTTGTTCTGTGGTATATTTAAGAGATGGCTCGAAAGAAGAAATCACCCACCCAAAGCATAAACCCTGAAGAGCGGGGGAGCAAGAAAAGTTCTGCGACAAGGCAGGCGGGCGCGCAGCGGAATGACCGCGGGCGGAAAGATCTGCCCGCGCGCGACAAGGGCTTGCCCGAAGGCGCGCTGCCGGAAGATGCCCAGCCCGTGAGCGAGGAGGACGATTTCCTCGAGAAGGATGAGCCGGAAGTCGAAGAACCCAGCCCAACGGCCGTCGGAGAAGACTGGTCGGAACTGGCGCTCGAGGATCCGCTGGAGGCGATAGGCCCCTCAATGGTGGCGATTGAGCTATCGGAAGACCCGGTGCGCCTGTACCTCAAAGAGATCGGCCAGATCAATCTTCTGGACGCCGACAGTGAGTTCCGTTTGGCAGCACGTATTGAGGCCGAGCGGCACATCGATACCCTGGCCGGCAAAATCCCCCTGGACCATCCACAGCGCTACTACCAGCTCTATACTATGGTGGTTGACGAGATGAACCAGGCCTGGGATCGCATGCTCGAAGCTGCGCAGAACATTCAGCAAGGAGATGTGCCCGACTTGAGCCTGATTCTCTCGGAGGCGCAGATGCTGCGCCGCCAGTGGCAGGCCGACGAGCCTTCGTACCTGCGCACCTACCTGGATAACGGCCTGTGGGGGCGCGATGCGCAGTGGGACGGATTAGTGGGCCACGCATTCATCGTCTTCATCAGCATTTACCTGATGCCCACCGAGATCGCTGCGCCGTTGATGACGTACTTACAACGCGAATCACGCCTGCCGGATGTCGACTTCTATACCGATCTGATCCCCAACGAGGAAGATCTGGCATATGAGATCGACGGCATGCACCGCCGCGCTGACGAGGCCAACCAGACGCTCATTCGCGCGAACCTTCGCCTTGTCGTGAGCATCGCCAAACGCTATTTAGGCCGCGGCATCTCCTTCCTCGATTTGATCCAGGAGGGCAACCTGGGCTTACTGCGCGCGGTCACCAAGTTCGACCCGACTCGCGGGTTCAAGTTCAGTACCTATGCCACGTGGTGGATTCGCCAGTCGATCAGTCGCTACATTGCCGAACAAGCGCGTACTATCCGCATCCCCGTGCACTTGTTTGAAGCCATCACTCGGCTGCTGCGCGTGCAGCGCTCAATGGTTCAGCAGCTAGGCCGCGAGCCAACCGCCGAAGAACTGGCGCTGGAGGCCGGGCTGCTTTCCGACGAAGATACGCTGGCTATCCGGCGCGCCCGCAAAGAGAACACACCGCTGGATTCGGAAGTGCTCCGGCGCTGGAACTGGGCTACCTCCAAAGTGCAGCGGATTTTGCAGTCTGCTGAAGAGCCGGTTTCGCTGGAGCGCCCGGTTGGCGATGAAGAGAGCAGCCAGCTCGGTGACTTCATTGAAGATGATGAGGCGCTGGAGCCAATGGACGCCGCCGCGCGCGAGATGCTGCGCGAACAGGTGCAGAGCGCGCTAGGGGCGCTTTCGGAACGCGAGCGCCAGGTGCTGGAACTGCGCTTCGGGTTGATCGATGGCAAAGACCACACGCTCGAAGAGGTGAGCCGCTACTTTAACGTCACCCGCGAGCGCATCCGCCAGATCGAGGCGAAAGCCCTGCGCAAGCTGCGTCACCCAACCCGCAGCCGGCATCTAAGAGAATATTTGTCGTAAGAGAAGATACGGGAAGAACGCCTCATCCCCCGCCCCCTCTCTGTTTTCGCTGCTCGTGCGAAAACAGAGAGGGGGTGCCTTGTTCCGCCATTCGTGTTGATTAGCAAGGCACCCCTCTCTATTTTTGCGGATTGTGCTCGTCAAATACAACGTAGAACCTTAACAGCAAAAATGGAGAGGGGCCGGGGGTGAGGCCTTCTCTCGGCACTATTCTTGCATACAAGCACATGGCGATTCAAACCACGTAAAGACCCTTTACATTCTGTTTACACACCATTTATCAAATGCGCGTTTTGTCACATTTTGGTTTATGATAGTGCGGTATGCCATCCCTAAAAGTCCTGTTGATTCAATCCGATATGCAAACTGCGCAGCCCCTGGCGCGGTATTTTAGCCAGCGGAACGATGAAGTCTGGCAAGCATGGGAACTAGGCCAGGCCTGGGCGCTCATGGATCAGGTGAAACCGAGCCTGATCTTTATGGATTTGCACCTTGCCGGGAGTGATTGGATTGGGTTTATTCGCCGGGTGCGCCAGTTCTACCCGGAGATCAAAATTATCATGACCAATAAGTACCCGGACTTGCAGCGCGAAATGATGGCGCGCGAGCAGGGCATCCAGGTATTTTTGCGCCAGCCGTTCTCGGCACGCTGGATCGACCAGGCGCTGCAGAAGGCGAATGATGATACCCAGCCGCTGAAGATACGCAGGACGGGCGGGGAGAAAAAGAAGGAAGAAGATCTGCTGCCCAAAATGCGCCCGGTTCGAGTGCCGGTGCGGTTGAAGATTACCCTGCCGTATCTGATTCTGGCGCTGATGTTTGCATTAGGATCATCGTATATCGTCAGCCGCGTGGTGCTGGATTCGATCCAGAACCGCTTTATGAGCCAGTTGGAAGACACAGGCCGACAAACCTCCGATTGGATGGTGCGTGAAGAGAGCCGCCTGTTGAAAACGCTGCGTCTGGTAGCTAACACCCAGGGGGTTGCGGAAGCTGTGCAGCGCCGGGATGCGGAAGAATTGCGCGATCTGCTGCTCCCCGTGGTGGTGAATGCAGGCGAAGAGACAGTTGTGGTGCTGGATCCAAGCGGAACCAGCGTGCTTTCGCTGATGTCAAATGGGGATATTGGGAGCAATAGCTACAGCACCTCACGCGGCGAAACCATTTTTGCCGCGTGGGATTTTGTGCAGCAGGTTGCGAATCGAAGTATCGACTCGAATGGCGATAAGTTCGCCGGGCTGGCGCGCGCGCCCTGGGGTGATTATTTCTACATCTCAGGACCGATTTTGAATGCTCAGGGCGAACTGGCTGGCATCGTGCTGGTGGGTAAATCGCTAGAAACGCTGGTCTATGAGATGAACGCTGAGGCGATGGGCAGCGTGACATTGTACGATCTGGAGGGTCACCCGATGGCCTCCACGCTTTCGCCCAGCCCTGAGAATGCCGCCCTGCCCAGCGAGATCCTCGCTAAAACATTGGCCGGGCAAGATACAATCGCTCCGGTACGCGACGTTTCCATCGAGAGCGTTGGATATACAGAAATTCTTGCCCCGTGGGAAGTTCGCGGGGGCAGTGATCTGGGGGTGATGGGTGTATCACTGGCGCAGGCTTTTCTGGTGAGTGCCAGCCGTGTGACTCAGATGCAAATTTTTGTCCTGGTTTCCGCTAGCGTCCTGCTGGTGCTGATTATTGGTCTGTACCTTTCCGGGCTGATCACGCGCCCGCTCAATCGCCTGGTGATGGCTTCAAGCGAAGTGGCGCAAGGCAACCTGGAGATCAAGGTGGACGCAGCAGGCGACGACGAAGTGGCCGTTCTGGCGCAGTCGTTCAACTATATGGTTGCGGGTCTTCAAGAAGGTTCGATTTACCGCGATCTGCTTGGGCGCACCGTCTCACCGGAAGTGCGCGAACAGCTTCGACAAACGTTTACCAGCGGCAATCTGCGCCTGGAAGGTCAACAGGCGGTTGCAACGGTGCTGATGACCGATATCCGTGGGTTTACGCCGATCTCCGAGCAGGCCGATGCGGCAACGGTTTTTCAATGGCTCAATGAATACTTCGCGCAGGTGGTGCCGATTGTGGCATCGCACGGCGGCGTGGTGAACAAGTTCGATGGCGATGCGATGCTGGCATTCTTTGGCATCCTTCCCCGCCTGATCAGTCCCAAGCAGAGTGCCCAGGCTGCCTGCCAGGCAGCTCTGGAGATCTTGCAGGCCATTGATAAATTCAATGATCAGCGCGCGCGGCGCGGGCTGCCGCCGCTGGTGACGGGGGTCGGTGTGCATACCGGACCGGTGACGGCTGGCGGCCTTGGCACCAGCGATCGCCTGCACTACACCATTATTGGCGATACGGTCAACACCACCCAGCGGATTGAGTCGGTAACGCGCAACGTGATGGATTGCAGCGGCATCCTGGTGAGCCAGTCCACCGTCAATGCGCTGGGCGGATCGGCGCACCGCATGCGCCTGCTGCCAATTGGCGCGCACTCCCTCAAGGGAAAGTCGGAGCCCATTCCGCTGTACCAGCTTGTGGGCAGCGAAGATATCGCTGGGGGAAAATAATCGATGGGCAGCCGCAGCCCGGGGATCGAGAAGTTGAATGCCATCCCACCGTTCTGGCGGCTTGTGGTCTCGCTGCTTGTTGCCGTCGGAATGTTGGGTGTTTGGCTATTTGCCTTTGTTCACAACTGGTTGGTGTCCGGTGAAGATTTACCGGTTGCTCTTCATTCCCCCTTGAGCGCCGATTACAGCCCGGATGCGGTGTTCGTCATCCCCGCCGCGCGGTTGAATCTGCTGCGAGATGCCCTTTCAGACGAAGTTCGTGCGGGGAACGATTCGCCCGCCGATCAACTCGCTACCGTGGTCGAGCAGATGCGCACGCCTGTTTTTACCGTGACGCCTTTCCCCGGTTCCACCTCTACCCTGGGCGGGCAGCCCACACAGACGCAAAACCAGCAGACTCAAGAGGCTCCGCAGGAGACCCGTGCCGCTCCTTCGAGCACGAGCACCGTGCCAACGCCTACAGTAACCACCACTTTAACATCGCTTCCCACCTTCTTCCAACCCACGGCTACAAGCTATCCCGCAACTCAAACTGCAAGGCCCACCAACCCGCCAGTGGTTGCGATGCCTACGAAAACCCAAACCAATACGCAGGTGATCCCGCCTTCTGCGACCTCTGCTCCCTCACCAACAATGAACCCGCCGACCAATACACCTGTACCCCCGACAAGTACACACGTTCCGCCAACGAACACGCCCGTACCGCAAGAGCCAACGGATGATTACCCACCGCCCCCGCCGCCCCTGCCGACCAATTATCCTTAGACCTATCCGAGAATTATTTTGTGTTGGTTGTCTGCGCGACTATGTCGCGCAGACAACCAACACAAAATAATTCTCGGAAGATTCTTAGCAGGCTACTCTCTACCATTTTCCGGAGAGGCCGCCGCCACCCGGTATAATGGTAAGAAGCATGAACGCACCCTTGCCCGACTTCTGGTTTCGCGATCCCTGGTACTTTCTGGCGGCCCTCATCGTGCTGCTGCTTCCCGGAATGGCCGTCCAATCCTGGCTGCGAAAGGACACTGGTGACGATTCTACCCTCCAGGGTGATTTCATTTCGTGGCTGGCAGATACAGTTGCTCTGAGTATTGCACTCACGGCGCTGGTGGCGCTGTGGTTTTGGTTTGCGCGCATTCGCCTTTCAGAGTTGGCGATCGCGGCGCTGTATGGGCTGTGCCTGCTGGCAATTTTCGCCGCGCTGCTCAAGCGCGATCTGCGCCTGCCGGATCGTGCCAGGTTGCTCGCTGGGCTTCGGAACGGGTTGCTGGCGCTGCTGCTTGTGATCATTCTAGTGGCCTGGCGCTTTTTCCAGGCACGCGATCTGGCGCTACCCGCCTGGGTCGATTCTGTCCACCATACGCTGCAAGTGCGGGTGATCCTGGAGCAGGGCGGGCTGCCGCGCGACTACCTGCCGTATATCCCCGCCCCAGCGTATTATCACTATGGTTTCCACCTGATCGCCGCGCTGCATGCCTTTTGGGCCGGCATCACCCCAGATCGCGCGGTGTTGTGGTTTGGACAGTTCCTCAACGCAGTCGTGGCCCTCTCGGTGTATCGGGCTGCGTATTCGTTTCGCGCAGCCCAAACAACGGATACCGATGATTTGCGCTTTGCGCCGCGGGCTGTTGCTTCACTTGTCGCGCTGATCGCCGCGCTGCTGGTTGGGTTTGCCTTTCACATGCCGGCTTACTACTTGAGTTGGGGCCGCTACACGCTGCTAACCGGTCTCATCCTGCTTGGCCCGGCTTGCTCCGCTGCCTTTGCGCTTTGGCAGCGGCCGCATGGCGCGCGGGCCAAAGCGGCTGGCGTTCGGCTGGCGCTGCTCATCGCCGGAATGTGCGCGGTGCACTACCTGGCGCTTCTGCTGCTGGCGTTGTTTGTTGTGGCGCTGGGTATTTTCGCGCTGGTGCAGGCGGTGCGGGAGCGGAATCCCGGTGTTCTTCTCCGGCTGGTGGGCTGGTCGCTTCTGGGACTGGTGCTTGCGATGCCCTGGCTGGTATGGGTTTTCCACTATACGTGGCGGATCGCGGGGCTTGACTTGACGTACGTGGCCAACCAGACAGAAGCTACACAGCAGCGTATTGCGGACCTAATCGAATATTATTGGTATTTGCTTGGGCCGCGGCACAACCACTTTTTGATGGGTTTTTCTGCCGCTGGGCTGCTGGCGGCGGTGCGAAAGCCCGCTCTCCGCCCGCTGGCGCTTTGGACAGCACTGTTGAGCCTGCTCTCGCTGCCGTGGGCTCTGCGTCTTGGTCCCTTTCGCCCGGATCACTACATTATCATCCTTTTCTTCCCTGCGTCGATTTTGCTGGCGGAGCTGTTCGTGCAATCGATTGGCGCGTTGATCCGCGTGTTTAGCGCACGGGGCGAGCATCATGCTCCGCGCGAACCTTTGGTGCACGAGGCTGCGATGGCGCTGCTGGTGCTGGTTGTGGGTGGGCTGCTGGTGTGGGGCGGGCGACAGACTCGCAGCGTCGCCAATCCGGTCACAATCATTGCCACCCAGGCAGATGTGCAGGCGCTCGATTGGGTGAAGGGCAACACACCGAACGCGGCTCGTTTCTTCATTAATGCTACCCGCTGGCAGGCAATTTACCGCGGAGTTGACGGCGGCTACTGGCTGGAACCCTATACCGGGCGCTACAGCCTGATCCCCCCAACTTTCTACAGCCTGGGCGAGCGGGATTACATAGCGCAGATTCACAGTTGGGCCGAGCGGTCAGAGTCTATCGATGGCTGTGACCCCGCGTTTTGGGAGATCGTGGATGAGGCAAGCCTGACACACGTGTACCTGCGCGAAGGCGTGGGCAAGGTGCAACCTGCTGCCATGCAGAGCTGTCCCGGTATCCGGCAGATCTATGGCCGTGCAGGGGTATTTATATACGAGATTGATAAAAGATAGCTGTTTTGGGCGGGGTGCGTTTAAGCTTCTTGGGTACTACTCCGTTTGTTGTTGGGTTGGGGCGGGTAAACTTTTTTTCCCCGCCCCAACCCATCAACAAACGGAACCCCTTTTTGGACGTCTCTGGGAACAGTCAATGCCTGGCAAACGTTAAAAGAAGTATGGCCTAACGGGCACGCAAGAAGGCGCCGAAAGCCAGTTTTGCTTGCAAATTACAGGTATGTGCGTTATGATCCACAATACCGAATCAGGTTTTCTACAGAAATTTATCTGTACGGACCCTTGCAACGGAGATACTTTCGTGCCTTGCGCGACTGCACCTCCGGGTGTATAACTGCCAAACAAACCATGGAGGTTCATTGAGAATGAGTGACGTGCCTGCAATTCTGGGGGGATCGCCCATATTCCCGAGCAAGGTCAACATTGTACGTCCCGTCATGCCAGATTATTCCGAAATGGCCGATGGCGTGCAGGGCATTCTGCGCTCTGGCATGGTGACCAAAGGGGAATATCTCAAAGCCTTTGAGAAGGCGATCCGCGAGCATTTGGGCGTCAGGCATGCTGTTGCTGTCTCTAGCTGCACTTCCGGGCTAATGCTTACATACCGCGGCCTGGGCCTCACCGGTGACGTGATCGTGCCCAGCTTCACCTTCATGGCCACCGTCAGCGCCCTGGTTTGGGCCGGCTTGCGCCCCATCTACGTGGACGTGAACCCCGGAACAACCAACATGGACCCCGCCGCGGCGGAAGCCGCGATTACCCCCAACACCAGCGCAATTGTGGCGGTGCATAACTTTGGCAACCCTGCCGAGATTGATGCGCTGAAAGCGGTTGCCGATCGCCACGGCTTGAAGCTGATCTTCGACGCCGCGCATGGTTTTGGCGCGCTGTATCAGGGCCATCCGGTGGGTGGGCAGGCCGACGCGCACGTGTTCAGCCTCAGCCCCACCAAACTGCTGATCACCGGCGAGGGCGGCATTGTTTCGACGAATGATGATGAACTGGCGCAGAAGATTACCCTGGGGCGCGAGTACGGCAACAGCGGCAGCTATGACAGCGCCTTTGCCGGGTTGAACGCGCGCATGCCCGAGTTCAACGCCATGCTGGGGTTGCGCAGCCTGGAACGCCTGGAAGAGGCTGCTCAGACACGCAACCAGTCCGTGGAAATGTACCAGGAATTGATCGGCGCGTTGCCGGGCGTCAGCTTCCAGGAAGTGCTGCCAGGTAACCGCTGCTCGTACAAGGACCTCTCGGTGGTGTTCGACCCGCAGCAGTTTGGCCTGACCCGCGATGAGCTGGCCGTGGCCCTCGCCGCCGAGAATATTGACACGCGCAAATATTACGAACCGCCCGTACACCGCCAGACGGCGTATACCCATTATTATGAAGGGCAGCCCCTGCCGAATACGGAATGGCTCGCGCAAAACAGCCTCAGCTTCCCCATGTGGTCGCAGATGGACCCCGCCGTGGTAGCTGGGATCTGCGAGGCGATTCAGCGCGTGTATAAAAGCCGCGACGCCGTGCGCGAATTCGCCGGTCGACAGTCCGCGTAGGATTGCGGTAGTAGGTTATGTTTTTGGGAGAGATGGTTTGAGAACCTTCCTACAGAACGACTTTAAGAATAAGATCACTTTTGAAGGGGTTCTGAAACTGTGCGCCGATGCCGTGCTGATCAACCTTTCGGTGATCACCTCGCTGGTGGTACGGCTGCTGTGGATTATTGCCTATTCTCCTGAGGCCGATATCAAATATCGAGAGGTCCTTTGGGATTACTGGCAAGTTTACACGAACAGCGCCTGGCTGCTCACGTTGATCTGCCTGGTGGTATTTTCTGTCATGGGGTTCTACACGCAAGGCCGGCTATACCGCGGACGGTACAAGCAACTGGTCGTGTTCCAGGCGGTCAGTATTTCCTACCTGATCTTTGGCTCATTGACTTATCTCTCGCAGGGCATCTTCTTTGACTTCCTCAAAGACTACCTGGTGATGACGCGCGGCGTGCTGATGGTTTCTTGGGCGTTGAGCGTTGTCTTTCTGATCCTCGCCCGCGTGTGGATCTCCGTCTGGCGGCGAATGCTGCGCTCCGACAAGCAGGCGGAGGCAGCGGCAGAGCCCAAAGTTCGCCGTGCGCTGGTGATCGGCGGGGCCGGGTACATTGGCTCTGCGCTGCTGCCGCGCCTGCTGGAGCAGGGATACGAAGTGCGCATTCTCGATCTGCTGATCTACGGCGTGGAACCCATCCGCCCGTGGCTCGATGACCCGCGCCTGGAAGTGATCCAGGCCGACTTCCGCCAGATTGACCGCGTGGTGAGCGCTATGCAGGGCGTTGATGCGGTGATCCACCTGGGCGCCATCGTTGGCGACCCGGCTTGCGCGCTCGATGAAGGGCTTACCACTGAGATCAACCTGATGGCAACCCGCATGATCGCGGAAGTTGCCAAGGGGTATGGCGTGCGCTACTTCGTTTTCGCCAGCACGTGCTCGGTGTATGGCGCCAGCGATCATATGCTGGATGAATATTCCCCGCTAAAACCCAACTCGATTTATGCCCGCTCGAAGGCCGCTTCGGAAAAAGTGCTGTTGCAAATGGCCAATGAGTCGTTTGCTCCGGTCATCCTGCGTTTCAGCACGGTCTATGGACTCTCGGGCCGCTACCGCTTTGATCTGGTGGTGAACCTGCTAACCGCCAAGGCAGTGCTGGATGGCGAAATCACCATTTTTGGTGGCAATCAATGGCGGTCGTTTGTTCACGTGGAAGATGCGGCTCGGTCGGTAATGCACGTGCTGGCTGCCCCCCTCGAAACTGTGCGCGGGCAGATCTTCAATGTTGGCTCTGATGAGCAGAACTACTCCATCAACCAGGTTGGTGATATGATCCACGTTGCCGTACCCAATTCCAATATTACGAACAAGGGCGACGAGGTAGATCCGAACAACTACAAGGTTGGTTTCTCGAAGATCCGCAAAGTGCTGGGCTTTACACCCGAGTGGACTGTGGAGCAGGGCATTCAGCAGGTGTTAAACGAAATACTCAGCGGGCACGTGAAGGACTATAGAGCGCCGGAGTACAGCAACATTAAGTTCCTCACGCTGGAAGGCATCACCCGCCTGGACCGTCACGAGAACGGCTGGGCTTCCCGGCTCATCAATGAAGTACTCGAAGCGCAGGAGATGTAAATGCGGGTGAAAAATCACAGCAAGCTGCTGATCGTCTGCAGCTTGCTCCTGGCCATATTCCTATTCGCCGCCTGCACAACAGGAAACACGCCTGTTGAGGGAACACAACAAGCTGCTCCCACAAATGCTTCGTCACAGGGATCTGCTCCTCAAAGCCCAGAAGAATGGCGGGCCTACATTGTAAGTGCTTTCCGCGCCTCAAACGAACAATCGTGGCGTTATGAAAGCGATACCGTCATCGGCGGTGAGATTGGCGACCAAACAACCATCGAATATGAGCCACCTGACCGCTACCATATCACTGGCCAGCCTGACGTGGATATCATCATTGTCGGAAATCAGGTATTCGCGAAGCAAAATCAGATATGGGTTCTGCTAAACGTCCCCGCAGCCAGCGTCATTGATCCAGACTCGCTCAACCGGCTGGAGAAAACCATGCGCTATGTACAGTGCAGCGGCCCTGAGACGGTGAACGGCAAGGCGATGTATGTATGCCAGTACACCCACCTGGCGAAGGTGGGCAGCAGCGAAAATGAGGTACAGTCGAAGTTGTGGATTGACTCGACGACCAACCTGCCATATCAATTGATCACGGATGGTCTGGTTGCATCAATGCGTGTAGAGACTGGCGAGATCCAGACCCAGCAAGCGACAAGGTCCATCATCTACACGTACGATCCAACCATCAAGATTTTTGCGCCGCAGCTTCCTCAATAAGGAAAACGCCAGAAGTACCTTTACGAACAGCCTACTACATCCATAAGATACTTTCGGCGAATTACCTAGTACGGGCCTTTATAAGCCCTCGTTTTACCGTTCAGCCCTTCCAGACAGCCGCGCGGGAAACGCTCCCTTTGGGAGCCGAAAGAGTGGTTTTCGCCGGTTTGAGAACGCTTCGCGTTTTCAGACCGGCGAAAACCACTCTTTAACAGGCGGGCGAAACCCGTGATTCAAATGAAAGCCCTGCGGCTGAGGTTACAAATTTTGCTATACAACCAAAGTATTGATTTTGAAAATTCTCTTATAATTAATCGTAACGTTCGCCTGCCGTAAAGTTCTCAGGCGAGAGGACCTCCGCTTCTAATAAATCGGAGGAAAACACGTTTGTTTGTGAAAATTGCCACCATAATCAACATGTGATATACTTTGACCCAGGTAAGGGGTAGAGAAATTCGATAAACCTTGTAAGGAATTCCTACATGCTCACCGATTACATACCGATCCTGATCATCCTCATATTCGCCGTGATTTTAGGGTTTCTGGTGGTGATTCTTGGCACCATTTTTGGCCCCAAGCGCCCTACCGGAAAAAAGGCCATGCCGTACGAGTCAGGTATGGTGCCCTATGGGCCTGGCACGCGTAGAATGAACGTCCGCTACTACTTGATCGCGGTACTGTTCATTCTTTTTGATATTGAGGTGGTGTTCTTTCTCCCCTGGGCGGTGTCGTTCCGGTCTCTGGGGCTCCCCGGGCTGGCAATGATCGTTCTGTTCGTGGTGATTTTAGAGGTAGCTCACTTATATGCGTGGAAGAGAGGAGCGCTCGAATGGGATTAGAACAAAAAGCTGGGAACATGGGAATTGTCACTGTGCCCCTTGAAAAGGCAGTGAACTGGGCGCGCACATATTCGATGTGGCCCATGTTGTTTGGCCTGGCGTGCTGCGCCATTGAAATGATGTCGGCGCAGGCTCCGCGGTACGATATGAGCCGTTTTGGCATGGAGCTAATGCGCGCCAGCCCGCGCCAATCGGACCTGATGATTGTGGCAGGCCGGGTGAGCCGCAAGATGGCCCCTGTGCTGCGCCAGCTTTACGACCAGATGCCCGCGCCGAAGTGGGTGATCGCCATGGGCGACTGCGCTTCGAGCGGCGGTGTGTTTAACAACTACGCCATTTTGCAGGGCGTGGATGAGATCGTCCCTGTGGATGTGTATGTGGCGGGCTGCCCGCCACGCCCCGAGGGGCTGATCCACGGCGTTCTCACCCTGCATGAAAAGGTGCAGGGCGAAAAACTGACAAAATGGGCATAGTGGAGGGCAGACATGGCGATGAATCCAATTCTTGAGGAAGTCGCAAGCGCGCTCAATGAGAAATTTAGTCTGGAACAGGAGACCTTCCGAGACCAGATGATCCTGTTCGTCCCACCGGAGCGCATCATTGAAGTGGTGCGCTCGCTGCGCGATGAGCATGGCTTTAATTTTTTGGCAGATGAAACGGCGGTGGATTATTGGCCGCAGGAAGAACCACGCTTCCACGTGATCTATCAGCTCCGCGACTTAAACCGCACGCTGATTATTACCCTGCGCGTGCCGCTAAATGGCAACACGCCCTCGCTGCCTACGCTCGAAAAGCTGTTCCCCAATGCCAACTGGCACGAGCGCGAGCTGTGGGATATGTTCGGCATTCGTTTTGATGGTCACTCCGATATGCGTCGCATTCTTATGCCGTCGGATTGGGAGGGCCACCCGCTGCGCAAAGATTATCCGCTGGGCTACGAAGAGGTCCAGTTCACGTTCAATGCGGATGAAATCCAGATGCGCAAGCCGCATCCACGAGAGTAAGCGGGGGAAGAGGGAGAACCATGACCGAAATCCGTGAAGTTAGCGTAGATGAACTGCGGCATCTCGTTTCAGACCGCGCTGCGCGCGGCGAAACGATGCTGTTGAATATGGGTCCGCAGCACCCCAGCACCCATGGCGTGCTGCGCTTATTGTTAGAGCTGGATGGTGAAATCGTCATCAACTGCGTGCCGGATATTGGTTTCCTGCATACCGGTATTGAGAAGAACATGGAAGCCAAGACTTATATCAAGGCCGAAGTGATGACCGACCGCACCGATTATCTCAACCCGCTGGGCAACAACCTGACGTACTGCCTGGCGCTGGAAAAGCTGCTGGATCTGGACGTGCCCCCGCGTGCTCAAGTAATTCGTGTGATCCTGGCGGAATTGACCCGCATTAACTCGCACCTGGTGTGGGTTGGTACCTCCGCGCTGGATCTGGCGGCTATGTCGCTGTTCCTGTATGCCATGGTTGAGCGCGAGATGATCCTCGATATCTTTGAGATGATCTCTGGCGCGCGCATGATGACCACCTATATCCGCCCGGGCGGCCTGTGGCGTGACGTTCCGGCCGAGTTCGAAGACGCGGTGCGCAAATTCGTCGATATTATGCCCGGCCGCATCGACGAGTACGAGCGGATGCTGACCGATAATGAGCTGTTTCTCGACCGCACAAAGGGCATTGGCGTGATCAATGCCGAGCAGTGCATCCAGTGGGGTGTAACCGGCCCGGTGATTCGCGCCGCGGGCATGCCGTACGATCTCCGTAAGGTCATCCCCTATTCGGGGTACGAACAGTACGATTTTGATATCCCCACGCACGCCGATGGCGATGTATATGCGCGTTACATTGTGCGCGTGAATGAGATGCGCCAGTCGGTGCGGATCATTGAGCAGGCGCTCGACCGGCTGCCCATGGGCCCAGTGCGCAGCAACAACCGTAAGATTGTGCCGCCGCCGCGCTCTGAGCTGGGCATCAGTATGGAAGCATTGATCCATCACTTCAAGCTGTGGACGGAAGGCTTTGTTGCGCCCAAAGGCGGGGTTTATGTGGCGACTGAGTCGCCGCGTGGTGAGCTTGGCTTCTACATAGAAGGCGATAACACCTCGCATCCGCTGCGCGTGCGCATGCGCACCCCAACCTTTGTGAATCTACAGACCATGCCGCTGATGAGCCGGGGTCACTTTGTGGCAGATGTGGTCGGCATTATCGGAAGTATCGACATCGTCTTGGGAGACTGCGACCGGTGAACCAACTTCTCAGCAAACACAAAGAAGAAATTGAGCAGCTCATGACCAAGTACCCCGAGGACTTCAAGCGCTCGGCGGTCATGCCCCTGCTGTATTTGGCGCAGCGCGATGAAGGATACGTTTCGCGCCGGGCCATGGCTGAGATTGCCGAGATCGTGGGCATCTCAACGACGGATGTGGCCTCGGTGGTTGGGTTTTACAGCTTGTATTACGACGAGCCCCATGGGCGCTACCATATCCAGGTTTGCAACGATCTTCCCTGCGCCATGCGCGGCGCCGATGAATTTCTAAAGGAACTGTGCGATTACTTGGGCATAGAAGTGGGTAAGACCACCTCCGATGGCCTGTTCACCATCGAGGCGGTGAAATGCCTGGCTGCTTGCCATCGCGCGCCAATGTTCCAGGTGCAGGAAGGTGACGCGATCACCTACCATGAGAACCAGACGATGGAGCTGACCCGCACGTGGATTGAAGAAGTGCGGCGGCATGCGGCGCAAGAGGTTGGGCGCAATGGCGGGAAGGAGGCGCGGCAATGAGTGAATCGACGTATAAGCACGTTCTGCTGCGCCATCGCGACGTTCCTGGGATCGAAAAGCTGGATGTTTATCGCCAGAATGATGGCTTTAAGGCCTTCAATAAAGCCGTCACCAGCATGTCCGCTGCTGATGTGAGCAACGAGGTGAAAAACTCGGGGCTGCGCGGTCGCGGCGGCGCGGGCTTCCCCACCGGTGTGAAGTGGAGCTTTTTGCCCACCAACATCTGGCCGCACTATGTGGTTTGCAACGCCGACGAATCCGAGCCGGGCACGTTCAAAGACCGCGAGATCATGGAGGGTAACCCGTTCCAGTTTTTGGAGGGGGTAATGCTGTGCGCCTACGGCGTGCAGGCCAACGTCGCCTACATCTATCTGCGCGGCGAGTTCTGGGAAATTGCCAGAATGCTGGATGAGAAAATTAAAGAGCTGGAAGCCGAGGGTCTCCTGGGCGATAAGCTCTTTGGAACCGATTACTCCCTGCGCCTGTACACGCACCTGGGCGCGGGTGCTTACATCTGCGGCGAAGAAACCGCCCTGCTCGAATCGCTGGAAGGCAAGATGGGCCAGCCTCGCCTGCGCCCGCCTTTCCCGGCGGTGTTTGGCCTGTATGGCAAGCCGACCGTCATCAACAACGTGGAGACGCTGGCGAACTTGCCGCCCATCATCGAGAAAGGGGCATCCTGGTACAAGTCGTACGGCACCGAAAAGAGCTCCGGTGTAAAAGTCTTCTCGCTTTCTGGGCGGGTAAAGAAGCCCGGCAACTATGAGCTGCCGCTCGGTACGACCTTCCGCGAACTGATCTACAACTACGGTGGCGGGATCATCGATGACCGCCCGGTGAAGGCAATTCTGCCTGCGGGCGCTTCTTCCGCCATTATTAAGTGCGATGAAACCGCTCTGGATACGCCGATGGACTATGAATCGGTGGCGACGTTAGGCTCTGCGCTTGGGTCCGCCTCGGTCATCGTCTGCGACGATACGGTCAACATGGCCTGGCTGGCAGAGAAGACGGTGAATTTCTTCAAGCACGAATCGTGCGGCAAATGCACCCCCTGCCGTGAAGGTACCTATTGGATGAATCACCTGGCGAGGCGCATTTCGAATGGCAAAGCCGGGCTAGAAGACATTGATATGCTCAACACAGTGGCAAGCCAGATGGTTGGAAAATGCCTGTGCGCGCTGGGCGAGTTCTCCACGATGGCGGTGATGACCGGTATCAAGCAGTTCCGCGAGGACTTTGAAGCCGCGGCGCATTTTGCCAGGGGCGAAGCAGACGCAACGCCCGAGCTTTCTCCGGCTGAATCGGCTGACCGCTCGGAAGTTGGGAGATAGACATTATGGCCAAAACAATCAAGTTAATGATTGATGATCAGCCGGTAGAGGTGCCCGCCGGGACGCTGGTAGTCGACGCCGCGAAGATGATCGGTAATGATATCCCTGTGTTCTGCTACCATCCCAAGATGGAGCCGGTGGGCATGTGCCGTATGTGCCTGGTGGAAATTGGCCGCCCGGTGATCGACCGCGCGACCGGGCAGCCCCAACTCAACGAAGACGGCACGCCTAAGATCCAATACGGCCCGAAGCTGGATACAGCGTGCACCACCCCTGTTTCTGACGGCATGGTGGTGCGCACCAGCACAGAAAAGGTCATCGCCGGGCGCAACGAGATTCTGGAATTCCTGCTCACTTCGCACCCGCTCGACTGCCCCATCTGCGACAAGGGCGGCGAATGCCCCCTGCAAAACCTCACCATGGCGCATGGGCCGGGGATGAGCCGCTTCCTGCTGGATGATAAGATCCATCTGGCCAAGCACTTCCCGCTGGGCGAGCTGATCTTCCTCGACCGCGAGCGCTGTATCCAGTGCGCGCGCTGCGTGCGCTTCCAGAGCGATATTGCCGGGGATCCGGTAATTGGCTTCTTCCAGCGCGGGCGCGCGCTCGAAATTGTCACCTACTCCGAGCCGGGCTTCGACTCGTATTTCTCGGGCAATACCACCGACATCTGCCCCGTAGGCGCGCTGACCACTTCTGACTTCCGCTTTGGCGCTCGCCCGTGGGAACTGAAATCGGTCGCGTCGATCTGCACGCAGTGCCCGGTTGGCTGCAATACCACCCTCAATGTCCGCCGCGAGGCCATCTCCAGCGGGGCGTCGGTAATCAAACGCATCATGCCGCGTCAGAATGAGGAAGTCAACGAGATCTGGATCTGCGACAAGGGCCGCTGGGGCTACCATTACGCAGAAGATCATAACCGTCTGACTGACCCGCTGGTGCGAAAGAACGGCGAGTTGGTGAAGGCCACCTGGGACGAGGCACTCGATCTGGTTGCCAGCCGCCTGAAGGAAAGCGGCGCGAATACCGTCACCCTGGCAGGCGGGCGGCTGCCCAATGAAGACCTGTTCAACCTGCGCCAGCTCTCTGATTCGCTGGGCGGAAAGGCTGTGCTGCATTCCTATATGGCAGGCGGCGAATGGGTCTCGCAGATTGGCTTGCCCCCGGAATCGAACATCGGCGCGATGGGCGCGGAAACTGCCATCGTTGTAGCAGCCTGCGACCTGGAAGAAGAAGGCCCCATCTGGTATCTGCGCGTGCGCGCGGCTGCCAAGCGCGGCGCAAAACTGATCGTCGTTAGCCCGCGCCCCACCAAGCTGGATGACGTGGCGACGCACCTGGTGCGCTACGCCTACGGCGAAGAAGCACAAGCCGTGCGCTCGCTGCTGCCCGGCGCGCAAGCGGATGATGCCGTTCGTGCCGCCGCCGAAGCACTCGGCGCGGCTGAGAACGCCGTGGTATTGTTTGGCAGTGAAGGCCTGGGCATCGAAGGCTCGCACGCGCTGGCGGAAGCTTGCGCCGCGCTGCTGACCCAAACCAACCACACCGGCCGCCCGAACAACGGCCTGGTAGGTGTATGGCCCAAGAACAATCAACAGGGCGCCTTTGATATGGGCTTTACCCCCTCCGCCGACCTGGCGGGGATGCTGCAAGGAGCTGGCGCAGTGATTATCGCCGCGGCAGACCCGGCCGGTGACAGCCCTGAGCTGGCAAAAGCGCTTAGCGGCGCGAGCTTTGTGATGGTGCAGGAGTTCTTCCTCACCGAAACGGCAAAGATGGCGGATGTGGTGTTCCCGGCGCAGACCTTTGTGGAGCGCGAGGGTACGTTTACTTCCGGCGAACGGCGCGTGCAGCGTTTTTATCCGGCGGTCTCACCGTTCCGCGGCCCCAAACCCGATTTTGCGATCACCGCGGCCATTGGTCAGCGGCTGGGCTTCGACATCGAAGGGCGCGTGCCCTCGCTCGTCTTCCAGCGGCTGGCCAAAACCGTGGCAGATTACGCGGACGTTTCCTATCCGAAACTGTCCAAGACGCAAGACCAGTGGCCAATTGTTCACCGCAGCGATCTGTTTTATGGCGGCACCAGCTATCACAACAGCCAGGGGATGGGCGTTCAGCTCCAGCCACGCGCCGCTGCCGGTGATGGAAACCAGCAGGAAGCATGGGCGGTTAGCACGGCTCGCAGTGCGGTTGGAGAGGGCGAATTATGGCTCATCCCAACCACCAAGCTCTATGACCGGGGCACGACTATGATGCCCTCGCTGCTGCTGCATGCCCGTATGGCGCGCCCCGAGCTGTGGATGCACCCGGCGACCGCCGCATCGCTCCAGCTTGAGCACAACGATCGCGTGGCGCTTGCCCTGGATGACGTTACGGTAGAAGTTGCAGTTTGCTTCCACGATACACTGCCCGAAGGTGTGACCCTTGTACCGCGCAGCGCGGGGATTCCGATCATCGCGCCGCGTGCGGCGAAATTCCAACGCCTGGCCCAGCCGGCCGTGGCCGATTAGTGAGGTGGATGCATGGATGCTGGCATGATTTGGGAATGGGTCATCAAAGCGGTTGTCATTTTGCTGACGATGACCGCTGGGTTCGCTTACGTCACCCTGTACGAGCGCCGCGCGCTTGCTAAGTTCCAGGTGCGCATTGGCCCGAACCGCGCTGGCCCGCTGGGGCTGGGGCATCCGGTGGCAGATGGCATTAAGCTGATCTTCAAAGAAGAGCTGGTGCCGGATAAGGCCAACAAGCTAATTTTTATTCTAGCGCCCGTGCTCACAGTGATTCCGGCGCTGATCATCACTGCCGTGGTGCCATGGGGTGGCACGATCAACTTGTTTGGCCGCCAGGTGAACCTCTACCTCGCGAACATCAACCTGGGCGTACTGTACCTGATGGCCGTCACGTCCATCTCAGTCTACGGGATTGCCCTGGCGGGGTGGTCATCCAACAACAAATATGCCGCTATGGGGGGACTGCGCTCCACCGCGCAGATGATCAGCTACGAAATTGCGATGGGCTTCGCCTTCATCGTGCCGGTGATGCTGGCCGACTCGATGAGCCTGGTCGACATCGTTGAAGCGCAGAAGAACTGGTGGTTCGTGATTCTGAATCCTGCCGCAGCGTTCATCTTCTTCATCTCCATGCTGGCGGAGACCAACCGCGCGCCCTTCGATATGCCCGAAGCCGAGCAAGAATTGACGGCAGGCTACCATACTGAGTACTCGGGCATGAAATTCGCCCTGTTTTTTATGGCGGAATACATCAAGATGATCGCCGTATCGATGATCTTTGCGACCCTGTTCCTGGGCGGTTATTATCTGCCCTTCCAGGGTGCGATTGAGAACTGGCTGGCGGGCGTACCGTGGCTGAGTTGGATGCTCAACGTGCTGCCATACATCGGTCCGCTGGTGCTGTTTGCAAAGGTGGTGCTCATCCTGTTTGTGTTTATCTGGCTCCGCGCGACCCTGCCGCGCATTCGCTATGACCGCCTGATGTCGTTCGGCTGGAAGATCACCTTCCCACTGGCGCTGCTCAGCGCGCTGGTAACCGCAGCCGTGGTTCTACTGGTAGGAGGTTAACCATGCTCAAAGGATTAGGCCAAACGCTTAAAGAGTTTTTCTCGAAGCCGGTGACGGTTTCGTATCCGGAAGAGAAGCGCCGGGTGACAAACCGCTTCCGCGGCCGACACGTGCTCCAGCGCTACGAAAATGGTCTGGAGCGCTGCATTGGCTGCTCGTTGTGCGCGGCGGCCTGCCCCGCAGATGCGATTTTTGTAGAAGCGGCAGAGAATACGGATACCGAGCGGTATTCGCCGGGTGAGCGCTACGCGCGCACCTATGAGATCAATATGATCCGCTGCATATTCTGTGGATACTGTGAAGATGCCTGCCCCACCGAAGCCATTGTGCTGCGCGACCAGTACGAGCTGTCGTACTATGACCGCAACAGCTCGATCTATCCGAAAGAAATGTTGCTGGAACCGGTTCCGCCGGGTGTGAAGCCGACCCCACAGGAAACTGAGCCGGGTAAATACACCAAATCTGTGCCCATTATGCAGGATCCGGATCACTAAACGCAGCGGAGGGGAAATTCATGCCAGGTTCACCGATCGTTTTCTTTATCTTGGCTGCGGTCGCAGTGGGGACGGCCGTAGGAATGCTCATTAGTAAGAATACCGTGTACTCGGCCCTGCTGCTGGTGCTGAACTTCGTCACCGTGGCGGTGTTATACCTGATCCTCGGCGCGCCGTTCATCGCGCTTTCGCAGGTGACGGTGTACGCCGGATCCATCATGGTGCTGTTCCTGTTCGTGATCATGCTGTTGGGCGCGGAAATTCTGCCCAAGAGCGAGGAACTGCGCTGGCAGCCGCTGATTGCCATCCCGCTGGGCATTATCCTTGCCGCGGAATTCGCCTATAACCTGGTGCAGTGGGCCGGGCTGGGCGGCGCTGCTGGAGCAAATGTGGCGGAACTGCCGGCAAACTTCGGCGCGCCACAGGCAATCGGCGAGCTGCTGTTTACCCGCTTTGTGCTGCCGTTTGAGGTCACCGGTGTGATCTTGCTGTCAGCCACTGTCGGCGCCATCATCCTCGCGCGGACCGAAAAGCTCTCCCCTGGGCAAGAACTTCGTCTTCGGGAAGCCGCTCCGCAAGAAGAAGCGATCAAGAGCAAATAGGGAGACGAAAATGGTACCTGTATCTTTCTACCTGGGCCTCTCGGCGATCTTGTTTGTTCTTGGCATTCTGGGTGTGCTGCTGCGCCGCAACGCACTGGTGCTGTTTATGTCGCTGGAGTTGATGTTCAACGCGGGCAACCTGGCCTTTGTGACGTTTGCCCGCATGTTCGGCGATATGACCGGGCAGCTTGTGGTGTTCTTCGTGATGACCGTCGCTGCCGCGGAAGTTGCGATTGGCCTGGCGCTGATCGTGACGATTTTCCGCAGCCGTCGCAGCATTGACCTGGACGAACTGAATACCCTGAAGGGCTAAAATCACCGGCACGGACGGAGGGAGTATGTTCTTACAAGAAGTGACACAAGGCGGATCATACCTGGGGCTGGTGCCTTTGGTCGTTTTTCTGCCGGTGATTGGACTGTTGATCAATTTGCTGGTTGGCAAATGGCTGGGCGAAACGGGGGTGGGCCTGGTGGCCAGCCTGGCCTCGGGCGGAGCTTTTGTGGTGGCAGCGCTGCTGGCGCTGGGCCTGACGGGCAACCCGGAAGGGGCAAGCGTTCCGTTCCTGGAGTGGATTAACATTGGCGACCTGAACGCAAATTGGACGTTCCGTGTCGATACGCTTTCGGTGACGATGATGCTGGTGGTCGCCGGGGTGGGCACCCTGATCCACATTTATGCCATCGGTTACATGCATCAGGATGTGCGCCATAATGAAGATCCCGGGCGCTTCCGTCGCTTCTTCGTCTACCTGAACCTGTTTATCGCCGCGATGATGATCCTGGTCAGCGCGGATAATTACCTGATGCTGTTCGTTGGTTGGGAAGGCGTGGGCTTGTGCTCGTACCTGCTAATCGGCTTCTGGTTCGAGAAGGGCGCGGGCGGTATTGCTAACGCCCAGGCGGCCAAGAAAGCGTTCATCGTCAACCGTATTGGCGACTTTGGCCTGCTGATTGCCCTGTTCCTGCTGTACTGGAACTTTGGCACCTTTGAATTCGAGCCGATCTTCGAGCAGGTGCATGCGCTGGAAGGCGGCACCAACGCCGTGATCGTGGCGATTACCCTGTTCATGCTGCTGGGCGTCACCGGTAAATCGGCGCAAATTCCGCTGTACGTTTGGCTGCCCGATGCGATGGCCGGCCCAACACCGGTCTCCGCGCTGATCCATGCCGCCACGATGGTGACAGCCGGTGTGTACCTGGTGACGCGCTCGTACCCGCTCTACGAGGCAGCCCCAGCCGCGCAAAGCGCGGTGATGTGGGTGGGGGCGATCACGGCGCTGTTTGCCGGAACCATTGCCCTGGGCCAGTATGATATCAAGCGCGTGCTGGCCTACTCCACCATCAGCCAGTTGGGCTTTATGGTTGCAGCAGTAGGTATGGGCGCGTATGTGGCGGGCATGTTCCATCTGATTACGCATGCCTTCTTCAAGGCGCTGCTGTTTCTTTCCGCGGGCTCGGTCATCCTGGGCATGGAGCGCGGGCAAGAATCGGCCTATGGGCATGGTGGACATGGCGCCGGGGGTAGACATTCTTCTGGGCACACCAAGGCTGGCCACGGAGATGAAGGCGACTCAAGGGATGAGGATACGATTGGTCCTCCGACCAGCGGACACAGCGGTTTCGACCCGCAGGACATGCGCAATATGGGTGGCCTGCGCGCCAAGATGCCCACCACCTTCTGGGTCTACCTGATCGGCGCGCTGGCGCTGGCTGGCGTTGCCCCGTTCTCGGGCTTCTTCTCGAAGGATGAAATTCTGGTTGCGGCAATCGAGCAAAATATCGCTGTGTTCATCATCCTGCTCCTGGCGGCCTTCCTCACCGCCTTCTACATGGGGCGGCAGATTTTCATGGTCTTCTTTGGTTCTACCCGCACCCGCGCCGCTGGGGCTGCCTCAGAGAACAGGCCGGTGGTCACTATCCCGCTGATCATCCTGGCGATCCTTTCGGTGGTAGGCGGGGCACTGAATCTGCCCGGCGTTTACACGCTGGAGCATTGGCTGGAGACTTCTGTGGAAGTGCACGAGGCGCAGTTCTTGCCGCTGCTGGCGGGCGTAGCCCTGCTGGTTGCGCTCGCAGGGATTGCCCTGGCGTGGGCCATGTACGGCCGCCGCCCGGCCACTCGCTCGCAGACACCTGATCCCCTTCAGGCGCGCGCGCCAGGCCTGTTCAGTGTGTTTGCGAACAAATGGTGGATAGACGAGTTCTACCACAACACGGTGGTACGCGGCTACCGGGGACTTTCCAATCTGCTAGCAGATCCGATTGACCAGGGCCTGATAGACGGTATCGTCAACGGCTTTGGTACCGGCTCACGGGCAGTTTCGCAGTGGATGCGACAGATGCAGACCGGGTTCGTGCGCTCATACGCGCTGGTGCTGCTGTTGGGTGTTGTCGCAATCATGACATACCTGGTTTTCCGGTAGATGCGCTGAGGCCAAGCTATGATCAATCCTCTTGTTCTGGTAACGTTTTTCCCGCTGGTCGGCTTCCTCATCATCGCCGTGATGAAATCGGAGGCCAAAAACGCCATCCGCTGGGTGGCACTGATCACCAGCCTGATTACATTCGGCATATCACTATGGCTGCTCTCGCTGTTTGATGCAGCCAACGGCAGCCTCCAACTTCAGACGCCGCACATTGTGTGGGCCAATGTTGGCAACGCCGAAGTTGCGCTGGATATGGCAGTGGACGGTCTGGGCCTGATGATGGTCTTGCTGACCACCGTGCTTACGCCCATCTCCATCCTCTCCGCCTGGGACTCGATCAAAGACCGCATGAAGGGCTTTATGATGTTCTTCCTGCTCCTCGAAGTGGGCATGCTGGGCGTCTTCCTCGCGGTGGACCTGATCTTGTTCTTCATCTTTTGGGAGTTCACCCTGGTGCCGATGTACTTCCTGATCGGCTTGTGGGGTGGTGAGCGGCGTGTGTACGCAGCCATCAAATTCTTCATCTTCACCATGGCTGGCTCGGTGCTAATGCTGCTGGCGATGATCGTGATGGGCGTTGTGGGAGGCAGCTTTAATCTGGAAGCACTGGTTGCCAACCGACAGGCCTTTGCTGGTATGCAGCTCTGGCTGTTCCTGGCTTTTGCCGCCGCCTTTGCGATCAAAGTACCAATGTTTCCCTTCCACACCTGGCTGCCGGATGCGCACGTAGAAGCGCCCACCCCCGGTTCGGTGATCCTGGCAGGTGTGCTGCTGAAGATGGGCACCTACGGCTTCCTGCGCTTCAACCTGCCGCTCTTCCCCGAGACATCCGTGCGCCTCGCGCCGTGGATCGCCCTGCTGGCAGTGATCGGCATTCTATACGGGGCATTTGTCTCCTACATGCAGCGTGACGTGAAGAAGCTGGTTGCCTACTCCTCCGTTAGCCATCTGGGTTTTGTAATGCTCGGCATCTTTGCGCTCAATCCGCAGGGCATGAGCGGGGCAATTTTGCAGAGCGTAAACCACGGCCTGAGCACAGGCGCGCTGTTCCTCATCGTCGGTATGCTGTATGAGCGCCGTCATACGCGCGACATGGCAGCCTACGGAGGCGTGTGGAAGATTATGCCTGTGATGGGTGCGCTGGCGCTGATTGTAACGCTTTCTTCGGTGGGCCTGCCCGGCCTGAACGGCTTTGTGGGCGAGTTCACCATCCTGCTGGGCGCGTTTGGCTCGCAGGCGATCGGCTCTTACTGGTTTGCCGGTATTGCAACGCTGGGTGTGATCCTCGCTGCCGTGTACCTGTTCTTTATGTATGAAAAGGTCTTTCTGGGCCCGGTAACACACGAGGAAAACCGCGGCCTGCGCGACGTGAACCTGCGCGAACTGGTTATTCTGGTACCGCTGCTCATTCTCATCTTCTGGATTGGCCTGTATCCCAAGCCGTTTTTCGACCTGATCAACCCGACCGTCGCGCAGTTGGATGCGATCATCCAGTCCGCGGCGATGGCGATGCGCTAACGCGGGAGGACAACAATGACACAACAAGACTTTCTGATCATCCTTCCCACGGCGATCCTGGCAGCCTGGTCGATTATTGTGCTGATAGCGGACCTTTGGATTCCGCGCGGGCGCAAAGGTATCACCGCGCTGCTGGCGGCCTTTGGCATCGCCATCTCGCTGGGGGTCAACCTGGCGCTCAACGCCATGACCGGCGATCTGAGGCCCGGTTTCTTTGATATGGCGGTTTTGGATGGCTTCGCTGTATTCTCTAACCTGCTGATTCTGGCATCGGCGCTGCTGGGCGTGGGCCTTTCGTACGACTACATCCGGCGCACAGGCATCGAGCGCGGCGAATACTACGTGATGATCCTGCTTTCTTCGGCGGGGATGATGTTGATGGTGCAGGCCTACAACCTGATCGTCTTCTTCCTGGCGCTGGAGCTGCTCTCCATTCCGTTGTATGTACTGGCAGGGTTCGCGCGCCCGCGCACCGATTCGGAAGAGTCGGCGCTCAAGTACTTCTTCCTGGGTGCTTTTGCATCGGCCTTTTTCCTGTATGGGGCCGCGCTTGTCTATGGCGGCTCCGGTTCCACTTCACTTCCGGAGATTGTCGCCGCAGTTCAAGGTCAGGGAGATGTGGCGAATCGCCCGCTGCTTTTGGCAGGCGCGGCGCTGATCCTGGTCGCCCTGGGTTTTAAGATCTCAGCGGTGCCGTTTCACATGTGGACGCCCGATGTGTACGAAGGCGCGCCCTCGCCGGTAACGGCCTGGATGTCGGTCTCGGTGAAGGTGGCAGGGGTAGCGGCATTGCTGCGGGTGTTCATCGTTGCTTTCCCGGGCCTGGCGGAAGATATGCGCCCGGTAATTTGGGCCATCGCGGCCATTACGATGATCCTCGGCAACCTGCTGGCAATCGTCCAGTCGAGCATCAAGCGCCTGCTGGCATATTCCAGCATTGCTCATGTGGGCTACCTGCTCATGGCCTTCGTCCCCTACGGCGACGGAGAGGTGGTGGGCAGCGCCGTTGCGGCCACCCTGTTCTACCTGCTGGGTTACGGTCTGACGAGCTTCGCCGCGTGGGGTGTCGTAATTGCCGCGGAACACAATGAAGGCCGTGGTCTGAACCTTGAGGATTACTCGGGCCTGGGGCGCAAATATCCCTGGCTGGGTGTTGCCATGATGGTGGCCATGTTCTCCTTCGCCGGCATTCCGCTGACGCTGGGCTTCTGGGGTAAGCTGTTTGTCTTCCAGGCGGCTGTGCAGGGCGGGGCGGTTGGGCTGGCACTGATCGGCCTGCTAACGTCGCTGTTCTCTGCCTATTACTACCTGCGCGTGCTGGTTGTCATGTACATGCGCCCCGGTGATCCGGTGGCTCGCCAGGATAACTGGCTCAATTTGGTGACGGTAGCCTCCGCCGCGGGCGTGGTGCTGCTCGCGCTGATACCGGGCACGCTGTTCAATCTCGCCGCCCAGGCAGTTTTCCGGCTGCCATAAAAGAACGCCTCACCCCCCTGGCCCCTCTCCATTTCGCAAGTACGGCGAAATGGAGAGGGGGTGCCTTGTTAATCAAACTTGGTATAAGTAAAAGGTTTTAAGAGGCTTCAATATCAGCTGCTGTTTGTTTCGCCATAGTAAGAACATTTTCCTTCGTGTAGTACTTATCTTCCTGCGGATCATAGAAAAGCCCATCCGTCAGAAAGGTAAGCACTGCAGCTGAGGCAATAACGGCTATACACTCTTGGAGATCTCCTCCCCAAGAAAAGTTTACCGCTACATCTCTTTCGCCAATCACGCTATTTATATGCCGGTAAGACTGAACTAAATCTTTGGCTGATGAAACTGAAAGTTCAAAACCAGTTTCATGGTCCTTATAAAGAACTGGAAAATATCCGCTCATTTGTGTAATAGATAAGTCACTTACAAGAGTTATATCAAAGCTATTATCCCCTAATGAAGCTTGCCACTGTTCAACGGAAGGTAAACGACTCTTTTCTAGGAATACATGAATTTCCATTGACATAGTTTTATACTCGCGAGGCTATTTTGTCTGTCAAAACCCTCATTGTTTTGGACGATAACCTATCCTTGTCTATTTTAGTCAAATTCAGGCAAATCAGCCCCTTTGCGGAACAAGGCACCCCTCTCCATTTTCGGATGGGGTTCCCGAAAATGGAGAGGGGCGGGGGTGAGGCGTTTCTCTACTATCTCGCCCGGCTGACCGCTTCGTTCAATACCGCGTCCTGATCGCCGAACGCATTGTCTTCAGTCACCGGCACGAGGATGGTGGGCTGCACGCCCTGGCCTTCCAGGAACAGGCTGCCATCTGGCAGAATGAAGCGCCCGGTGGGCACTTGCAGCGACATGCCTTCGGGCAGTTCGAACTGCCCGCGCGCCACTTCTGCTTCTACGCCAGCTGTCGGGGTATGCCCGATCACTTCCATGCCCGGCACCTGGCTAAACGCGTACGATTCCAGCTCGCACGCGCTGGCGCAAGCCTGATCGATCAGCAGGAACATTTTATCAAAACGGAACTGCGACTGGTTGGGGATCACGCGGTCAACCGGGCGCTCTGATTCAAACCCACCGGTTGCTTCGCTGTAGTACTGTAGCTGGCCCAGCGCTATTTCCTGGTCGGTGAGAAAGCCTGCCAGCCCCAGGTTTGCGCCGCCCGAATTGGCGCGCATATCGATGATCAGCGTCTGAATGTCGTTTTCTTCAAATTTTTCCAGCGCGCGTTGAAATAGGCGAAGCACGAGGTTTAGATCGTCGTAATTGGAATTGACCTTGAGGTAACCAACTCCAAGCCCAGTCACGACAACGTATTCCACCGGCAAGGCGTTCGGATCGTAGTTGCGGTAGAGCGAGGTTGCAAAGAGACTGTTCTGCTCTTGCACCGTCACCAGTTCGGCAGTCTGTTCTTCGCTGGTCTGGCCTTCCATTGCCGGGTTAATAAAGCTCACCTGCGCATTGGTTCCCAGCGGCGCGCGGACAAGATACACGGCTTGATAAAAGCGCTGGCCAAAGTCGGTGGAGTGGGGGGCGTTGGCGGGCTGCACTTCGCCGATCGCTTGGTTGATATCTTTGCCGTTGAAGCGAGTGATCTCCGCGCCTGACCGCATGCCTGCATTCGCGGCAGGTCCGTTTTCCATCACGTACACGGCAATGACCTTTCCGTCATCCAGCTCGCGGATAGCAAAACCATAGCCGCCCTCTGTCTCTTCCCGCTGCACCTGCGCGCCCACTTCGCCGCCGCTTAACCCAACGTGGCCGTCGCGGAAGGCGCGGCTGAAGTCACGCAGGGCGAGGTAAAAGGCTTCTGCGTCCTGGCTCTGCTCGGCTTGCTGCACGCGTGGTGAAAGCTCGCTGTAGAGTGCGTCCCAATCGGGCTGTTTGTCTTCGATGCCGTTGAAGGCGTACTCTTTGCGCACAATCTCAAACATATTTTCGAATGCTTCTGTGTACGAAAGCTCCGAAAAGTCCTTTATGGCAACGTCGTCCGGCTCATAGAGGGGTAAGTCGGGCATTTCTTCGCGGGTGATGGCGAAGGGCTGCTGGTCGAGATCGATGATGGAATAACCCGCCGGTACCGGCATGACGGGGTCGTCATCCGTAAAGAGCAGGCCATCCGCGCCAAACGCGCTGGGGAAGAACTGCGCGTCGTTGGGCGCCCAGATCACCAGCTTGCCGCCGATCACTTCATCCTTATTTTCGGAATCGGCCTTCACCGAGGCCAGGTACGAGGGCCAGCCGCGCGATGGGTCATCACCTTCCGAGTAGGGGCCGCCGGTGAGGTTCGGCCAGTACGAGGTGGCAAACACCTGCACCCCAATCTCCTCATTCCCATCGGGGTTCACGTCCACAGTGCGCCCGGTGGGACGCAGCGGGAGCTGAATCTGATAGTTGGCGGTCTTGGCGTCCTCATCCATTTCGAGAAAGCCCAGCACCTGCGCCTCGACTGGCATTTCCCATTCGCGGTCGCGCGCGACAAAGCCGTACATATCCACCAGAGCAGCGGCATGCTCCACGTAATACACCAGGATAATATCGTTGGTGAATTGGAAGCTGCCTTGAATCATCACCGGGCCACTGTCGGAATCTCCGGTGGGCGGAGAAAGCGGGCTGCCGCTGCCAGATGGCGCTGCCGTTGCTTCGGTCGCATCGCTTTCGGCCTGGGTAGGTGATGCCGCGGTATTCTCAGCCGGCGCTGCGGTTGATGCGTCTTCAGGCGTACTGGTAGAACGCGACCCGCCGGTGCAGGCACTGGTCGCGAGAATGAAAATGAGCGTGAGTACAATCAGGGTGCGTTTCATACTTCTCCTCTGGAGGTTGGTTCGTATGCAGGCAGGGCAGACGAAAACCACGAATGGCTCATTATATCCTATGCGATTACCCTTGCTAAGATTACCGCGCGCCGGGTCTCTGGGCTTTGCCGTGGTTTTAGGGAGAGGTTGCACCGCAACCTCTCCCTACAACCACGGCAGTTACCAAAGAGCCCGCGCGCCGGGGAAGAAGAGATGCTCAAGGTATATAATTGGAGCAACCCCTTAGATTGATCCTTTCTGTGTCGTAACATGGAGGCATTCCATGAACATTCTCTATGAAAACAGCCTC
>JAEYTI010000323.1 GCA_023434145.1 Chloroflexota bacterium
GCGCAACTTCCCCCCTATAACCACGGCAATTCCTAGAGACCCTATTTCTTCACCACCCGGCATGGTTACTGCTAATGATTGCAAATTTGGGCAACCTCCGAGGGAATGGCGTGTTGATGAACGTAAATGATTGGTTTTTGGATTCTTCATTTGGGTTGATTGTTAATCGATGTACTGATGATAAATAAAGCGCTCATTCCCACCTGGGAAATGAACATCGGCAGCATTTGTAAGGTTGTGGCCCAACCCATCACAATGGTATAGATCTCGATCATGACATACCCGGCGACGACCGGGAGGGTCAGGAGCAAGATGGCTTTCCTTTCGACCGGCTTCTGGTTCGCCCACATCAAAAGAACCGTCCAGCCGATCATGAGCGGGGCTCCGTACAACAGGCCAAAGCTGAGATTGGTATCTGAGACCAGGCGAATGTTCATCACGCGTACGAAAAGATTCGGAAAGAGCATCAAAACCGCAGTGGCAGCATCGGCAATGATACCCCACCCATATGCGATACGAAGCAATACCAGCCTATTGTTCATGCGCCTCCCTTTTTGCAAGGTCTCTGGAATTCAGATAACTATAGGTATACAGCACCCACAGGCCAGCCGAATCGATTTTTGAAATAAGCAGCCGGCTGAGTGGAACGGCGCCGACGTTGAATGTGTTTCAGTTTGTTGGTGGGTTAGGACAGGGGAACGAAGTTCCCCTGTCCTAACCCACCAACAAACTGAAACACCCCCGTTCAAGACCGGCTCTTTGGGAATTGCCGTGGTTATAGGGGGGAAGTTGCGCAGCAACTTCCCCCCTATAACCACGGCAAAGCCTAGAGACCCTCAAGACCTCCAGTAATTTTTGTCGATCCATAGCGTATAATGAATTCACCCCTTTTGTCTTGTTCGATGGCGCATCCGGTTTGATCAATCACGCAATTTTTCCATGAATGCTATACAGATCGAAAAGAAAGCAGTCACTAGAATTTCTTTGGATGTCCCTCGTATCCTGCTGAAGTACGCAGCGGATCTGGGCATCGACCCCGGAGAGATCTACCGGGTCATCGATTTTGACCCAGCCGCTTTGCACGATCCCAATGGCCATGTCTCTTCCAAACAATTCGATCAACTCTGGGCGGAAGTAATTCAACGGGCAAACGATCCGTATTTTGGATTACATTTTGGCGAAGTTCTTTTGAATCTTACGAATGGCCACCTCTTGCTGGGTGTCTTGTCGAATTGTTCGACCCTTCGAGAAGCCCTGGAGCGTTTTTGCCGGTATCATGGACTGATCGGAGATGACTTGCCTCCGGAGTTACACGCCGAAGGCGGTCAGACGATACTCACGTTGAGGTCGCGCAGATTACAACCGGCGGATTCATTGGACTCGGTTTTAGCAATGCTGACAATGGCTGTCCGGCGTTTAAGTGAAAATAAAGTACAGCCGCTGGAGGTACACCTTACCCGCCCAAGACCCGCTGACACCAGCGAGTATGAGCGGATTTTTAACGCCCGGTTAGGCTTCAATCAACCTCACTCCGCGTTGGTATTTGCAAGTGAAACGCTCTCAACGCCGATTTTTCTAGCCAATCCAATTTTGTTGGATGCCTTAGATCGAATCGCGCAAAGAATGGTCGTCTCGTTTGCAAACGCCACAACCTGGGCAGGCCTGACGGGTGAAACCATCACGAAGTCTCTATTGCAGGGCGATGTCCCCCGGCTTTCAACGGTAGCAAAGGCGCTGGCAATCAGCCCGCGCCATTTGCAGAATAAGCTGCGGCAGGAAGGAAATACCTTCCAGCGAGTCCTCGATTCAGTCAGAAAACAAATCGCAACAGATTGCATCCTTCGGGGAGAGATGACGCTGAATGAAATCGCGTTTTTATTGGGCTTTTCGGAACAAAGTGTTTTCAATCATGCTTTTAGGCGCTGGACGGGATTTTCTCCCGGCGAGTACCAGACGATGATTCTGGCACAGAATTGAAGCGCGGCAGCGGTTTGTGTCGCGGACTGCCGGGAATTGGTTGCCACCGGGCGAAAAATGGCAGCCCAAATGATTAGCTTTAAAAAGGTGCGGCGCTGGAGTAAGCTTACTCCAGCGCCGCACACCCACGATTGACTGCTCTTATCCCTTCACTGACCCGGCCAGCATGCCGCGGATGAAGAACCGCTGCAAGCCAAAGAACACGGCCAGCGGCAGCAGCATGGAGATAAACGCGGCGGCGGTGAGCAGGTGCCAGCCAGCGCCGTGGCTCGTCACCATGTTGCTGATCTGGTAGGTCATCACCGGGTTCTGCCCGCCCAAGAACACCAGCGCCACCAGCAGATCGTTCCAGATCCACAGGAACTGGAAGATCGCCAGCGAGGCAATGGCCGGCAGTGCCAGCGGGATCGCCAGCCGGGTGAAGGCCGTCCAGTGGTTCGCGCCGTCGAGGTACACCGATTCGAACAGTTCACGGGGCAGGGAGCCTAAGAAGTTGCGCAGCAGGTAGATGGCGTAGGGCATGCCAAACCCGGTGTGGAACAGCCAGATGCCCAGGAAGGTGCCCGTCAGGCCGATCTCGGCGTACAGCCGCGAGATGGGGATGAGCGTCATTTGCAGCGGCACCACTTGCAGGCCCACCAGCAGGGCAAACAAGAACTGCCGCCCGCGGAACTCGAGCCACGAGAAGGCATAAGCAGCGCACGCCGCCAGGGCAATGGGCAGGAAGGTGGATGGGATGCTCACCAGCAGGCTGTTGAGGAAGGCCCGCCCCATGCCGCGCGGATTGCCCAGGTCGCGCAGGTTGCAATAGATGTCGTTGGTCTGCGTGCCTTCGGCGCAGTCTTGCGCATAGGTACGCGTGCCGCGGTAGCCCATCAGCGCGTCTTGATAGTTGGAGAGGGTGAAGCGCGGCGGGTTATCGATGCCGGAGATGCGCCGCAGGTAGCTGGCAATATCGGCGGTTTGCTGCTCGGAGGGCAGGGAAGCAGCGCCCATATGCGGCACACCATCCACCGGGGTGTTGAGCGCGGCGAGCAGCGAGATGGAGCGGCGGTAGTTGCCGATCAGCGCCGGGTCGGTCAGATCCGCGCCGGGCAGGGCGTTGCCATCCGCGCCGTGGCACGATCCGCACGCCTGGGCGTACTCGGCCTGGCCCTTGGGCGGGTCCATTATCTGCCACCAGCCCGTCTGGCCGATCTCCTGGAACGGGCGGAACGAGGTTACCAGCAGCCCGATGGTGGGCAGCAGCCACAGCGCGCAGATTCCGATTAGCACAATGTTGGTGGGCAGCTTGTTGAGAAAATTGTTGATCTTCTGGCGGGTCATCGGATCGCCTCCTGTTCGCGGAAGCGGCGGATGTTGTAGATCATCGCCGGAACGATGACGAGGATCAGCAGAATGGCAATCGCCGCGGCGCGCCCTGTCTTAAAGCTGGTGTACATTTCGATGTACATGCGGTTGGCGATCACTTCGGTGCCGTAGTTGCCGCCGGTCATCACGTACACGATGTCAAAAATCTTCAGCACGTTGATGACCATGGTGGTGATCACCACGGCCACGGTGGGCATGATCATCGGCAGGGTGATGCTGGAAAACACGCGCCATTCACTCGCCCCGTCGACCCTTGCCGCTTCCAAAATCTCCACCGGCACGTTCTTCAGCGCCGCCGAGAGCATAGTCATGCAGAAACCGGTCCACATCCAAATGCCCACCACGATCAGCGCCAGAGTGTTCACCTGCGGAACCGTCAGCCAGGCCACCGGCTGCCCGCCCAGCGCGGTTACGATGGCATTGAGCAGCCCAACCTGGGCTCCGCCGGAGTTGTAGTCGTAGACGAAGCGCCAGATCACACCCGCGCCGACGAATGAGATCGCCATGGGCAGGAAGATGAGCGACTTGGCGACCGCCTCGTAGCGTACCCGGTCTGCCAGGGTAGCAATGAGCAGCCCCAGCGCCGTCGTCCCCGTCACCATCAGCAAAATCCACTTGATGTTGTTGAGGAAGGCCGTGCGCATGATGTCGGAGGTCAGCGCGTAGCGGTAGTTCTCAAAGATACCCCAGCACGGCTGCCCCGCGATGCAGCTTGCGGTGGCCCAGGCGGTATTGTCGTTACTGCGCAGGCTGAGGTACAGCGTATTCAGGCCTGGGATGATGATAAAGATCGCCATCACAATCAGCGCCGGCGCCAGGTAGTACCACGGAATAAAGCGCCCTGGGCGCATCATGTTAAAGGCTTTATCAATGCCGCGCGGCTTGATGTGGATATCATCCGCTTGCGTGGGGTGGGTAGCAGTCGTCAAGGTAAGCCTCGCTTGAGATGTATAGCGCAGTTGTGATTCGGGGGAGATCCTCACCCCCCGCCCCCTCTTCGGTTTTGCGGTTAAGGTTGTTTGATCGGCGTCGTGAGCGCAACCCGCAAAACCGAAGAGGGGGAGCTTCGCGGAGAAATTGGTTCCTTTTAGAACCAGCCTTCCCCGTGAAGCGCGGTGCCTTATTCCGCAAATCCTATTGGCTAGCAAGGCACCCCTCTCCAGATTTGCGGGTTGTGCTCGTCAAGCTGAAACGAAAACTACATCAGCACATCTGGAGAGGGGCGGGGGTGAGGATCTTCTCTGGGGCTGCCCGGAAAGGGATCGGGCAGCCCCAGAAACCAGTATTACTTCAGCGCTTCCGCCTGAACGGCAGCGGCTGCATCCAGCTCGGCAGCCAGATCACCGCCGTTGACGAAGTTCACCAGCGCGGTCCACTCGGCCTTGCCGAAGCCGCCGGGGATGGTGTCGCCGATGTCAGAAGTGAAGCCCTTGGTGTTCGCGAGCGCCTCGCCCTTCTTGATCAGCGCCGGGTCAACGTAGTTGCCGTTGGCGCCCTTGTTGGGGGAGAGGTCGAAGCTGGCCTTGGCCCAGCTTTCGCCGCCCAGCTCAGAAGAGAGATAGGCCACCAGCGCGCGCACCGCGGGGGTGTCGTTGAAGGCCATCATCCAGTCGGCGCCGCCCTGCAGGCCCTGCGCGCCGGGGACGGCGAAGAAGTCGAAGTCGGTGCCGTATTTCAGCTCGGGGAACTTGGCGACAACCTCGCCACCGGCGAAGCCAGACTGCTTAACCATCATAGCCTCGGCGGGATCCGCGAAGGGCTTGTAGATGGCATCGGAGAAGGAGGTGGAGAGGGTGCCCTCAGCGCCGCCAACGGTGTATTTGGGATCGGCGGCCCACTTGCCGTAGATCTCGTATGCTTCGGCCACGCCCGCATCGTTGTAGCTGATCTTGCCGGCCATCAGGTCGTTGACGTACTGCGGCCCCTGCTTGACGAGCAGAATATCCTGGATGAAGTCTGAGCCGGTCCAGCCGGTGGCGTCACCCGATTCCATGCCCATGCTCCACGGCACGTTGCCGTCGGCAACCATCTTCTCAACCAGGGTTTCGAGCTCTGCCCAGGTGGTGGGGACGGTGTAGCCCTTGGCGGCGAAGACGGCGGGCGAGTACCAGATGATGGTCTTGATGTCGGCTTTGACGGGCAGGCCCAGCCACTTGCCGTTGATGGTGCCAGGGGCGGTGAAGAAATCGGCGTAGTTGGCCTTGTCGGCGCCCAGGCTGTCCATGGTCTTCAGCTTGGCTTCGTACTGCACGAGCTGGGCCACGTTCCAGAAGGCCACGTCCGGCGGGGTGCCGCCCTGAACGCGGGTGTCGAGCAGGGCCTGATCGCGGGTCGACTCGGGCTTAAAGACAATACCGCAGGCATCGGCCAGCGGCTTAAGGATTTCGTTCAGCTTGGTTTCTTCCGCGCCAGACCATTGGTAGAGCATGGTCACTTCGTCGCCTTTCTTGACGCCGGTGCAGTCGATCTCGGTACCGGTTTCCACGGGGGCAACGTCTTCAGTGGGGGCAGCGGTGGGGGCAACGGTGGCGGCGGGGCTGCATGCAGCAACAGCGAAGGCCGCGATAAGGACGACAGACAAAACAAACCAGAATCGGCGGTACATGGGGTGATTTTCCTCGCAAATTACAGTGAAATGGACGACGTTATCTGCTGTGCAGAGATGGGTAGGCGGCTTGCTCCGGCGGTTTAGAAACGCTTTGCTTCGTTTTCCCTCCTGATCTGTGAACACGTGTGCATAGCGCGGTAAAAAAATACCGCATTATTAAAGCGTGTTAGTAACGCGAGTTAGTAATATTCTAGCGCGAAATTTCACAAAGTCAAGAGGGAATCCCATGATTCCGCACAACGCAACGGTTTTGCATGACATTACCGGGTGCGGAAAAGGATGCGAGCTATCCAAACACAGCATGGTTTCGCATAGACACGAAGGGCGTTTCCTCTAACTAAGGCAGCACAACTGCGCAGCTTCGCTCATCTTTTGCGCAGCTTGCAATCTGCTGACCATCATAAGAAATGGCGATCGCTTCCTTGAAAATCCCGCTGTCCGGATTGCTAACCCAGGCGGTAGGGCCTACCTGACCGCACGCCACGCCATCGGGCAGTCCCTCGCCCTTGTTCCGGCGATCTTCCCTGCGGGCCAGCAGGCAGCCGCCTGGCGGCAGGCGGTCCACCCCCCAGGAGCTTGCGCTGAGGCTGCCTTTCCTGCTGTCGATACGGAAGGTTGCCAGCGGCACGTCGTTGTTGCCCCGGTTGATGATCACCATCCAGCCCTGATCTTCACCCCGGCGCTGGATGCTGAGCCGGGAAATCTGCGGCATCACCGGTTGGGTGGGCGGCGGGCTGGTTGCCGTTGGCGGAACTGGGGTGTGGGTCGCCGTCGGGGGGATGTGTGTATAGGTTGGCGTGGGCGGTGCCGTGGTGGGCGATGGCTGCTGGGTCGGCGCGGGCGGCGGGGCGGTGGTTTGGGTGGGTGGGGGCGGGCTGGTCGGCGGCGGCGGATTCGTCACTGCCACGGTGGGCAGCGGCGCAGGGTTGGTTACCACGATGACGGTCACCTGCGGCGCTGTCGTGCTGGTTGGCCCTGGAATAATCACAATGGACGTGCTTGTGGCGCTTTCAGGCTCCACGCCCGTGTTGGGGATAAAATCGGTGCCTGCCGGCGTTAAGGCGACCCCCTGCACGGGCAGAAAGTCGGTCGGAGTCGTCTCTGGCAGAGAGGCGGTCTGCCCCGGGGAGGATGTTTCTCCTGGGAAAGGAAGTTCTCCTCCACTGCCGGGAATAAAGATCGCCGCCACGGTAGGGGCAGGGGCGCGCCTGGCAAGGCGCAGGTTGTTGGCGGCGGCCAGCAGGCTGGCCCCCAGGCACAGCAGCAGCACGATCAGCAGTCCCAGCACCGCCGGGGTGGTGAGAATGCTCTTCTTCCGGCGCGGCGCGGATCGCTTCATATCAGGCACTGCCGCGGCAGCGCCTTTGGCAGGCTCCGTTGGCCCAGCCGGGCTTGCCCGGCGCTGGCGCTCATCCCAGCTCAGTTTCGTGCTGGTTGGAATGGACCCCTCGGCAGATGCGGGGGCAGGTTTCGCGGGCGGCGCTTCGGCTGTAGCAGGCCCGATCTCCAGGCGCTGCTGCACCAGTTCTACAAGCAGCGGCGCGGGGATGCCAATGGGGAAGGGTTCTTCCAGCAAGGCCAGCTCCAGCGCATCGGATAACGCCTGCCCGCTCTGGTAGCGGCTGCGCGGGTTTTTCGACAGCACCTTCAGCATCACCTTTTCGACAGCCGGGCTGATTTCGGGACGCAAGGCGGTAGGGGCAGGCGGCGGCTCGTGCACGTGCTTTTGGGCCAGCGCGTACGGATCTGGCGCGGAGTAGGGTCGCTGCCCGGTGAGCATCTCGTACAGGATGATGCCCAGCGAGTATAGATCGGTCTGCGGGGTGATGCGCCCGTTCGCGACGGCCTGTTCGGGGGCGAGATAATGCGGCGAGCCAAGCGCATCTCCGCCGGGGCTCTGGTCGGCCAGCATGGCCAGCCCAAAATCCACCAGCACCACGCGCCCCTGCTGGTTGATGATAATGTTGGACGATTTCACGTCGCGGTGGATGACGCCCATGCTGTGGGCAAAGTCGAGCGCTTCGCCCACCTCGCGGATGATGCGCGCGGCCTCAGCGGGGACAACGGTTTGGCCTGCGCGCTGATAGATTTGCAGCAGCTCATTCAGGTTCACCCCGCGGATGAACTGCATCGCCATGTAAAACAGCTCGCCCGACTGCCCGTAACGATACAGGCGCACGATGTGCGGGTGCTCGAGCTGAGCGATGGCCTGCGCCTCGTGCTTAAAACGCCTGCCGTATTCCGCATCCGACTGGTAAGGCGTATCGATAACCTTGATCGCCACGGCGCGGTTCAGGTTTACGTCCATGGCGCGGTACACGCGCGCCATGCCGCCGCTGCCCAGCAGCGCTTCCAGGCGGTATTCGTCGATACGCGTGCCCACCAGCGGATCGCCCTTCCCGCGCGCGGCGAACATCTGGCTGCTAAATAAATCGTCTGATGCGTTTGCCAATGGCAACCAATTCCTCTCTCCCCCAAATGAGAGCAAAGTCCCCCTTCACCCTCGTATTCCGATTCGAAAATTGATTTGTGTTGGTTGTCTGTGCAACTCCGTCGCGCAAACAACCAACACAAACATCATCTTCGGTCAGGCTCCTAGCATAGGCGATTTCATTCGGTGATGGTATGGGGAATTGCACTTCTGCGGTGTAGGAAAATCCACCACGGTTTGACGATGAATTGAACCGCCCCCTATTCTTTATTATTACCCCAAACAATAGCGGAATACAAATAAAAGTCACGTAAAGGCTGCATTTCTGTTTTGGGGTAGCGGCCTTGGTGATGCCC
>JAEYTI010000327.1 GCA_023434145.1 Chloroflexota bacterium
GGGCATCACCAAGGCCGCTACCACAAAACAGAAATGCACCCTATTCGGCGCACTATCTTGAACAATCGTTAGTACAATAGTAGATGTACCGAATTTGTATTCAAGGGGACCTGGATTCGGAGAACACTGTTGCACCGGCATGGGCCGGTGAATATGAGGAGGCGTGACATGAGACGCGTTGCTGTGTTGACAAGCGGTGGGGATGCACCCGGAATGAATGCCGCGATCCGGGCGGTTGTCCGCTCCGGGATTGAGAAGGGTTGGGAAATGTTCGGCGTGCAAAATGGTTATGCGGGTCTCATCTCCGGCAGAATCCGGCAGATGGGCGTGCGCGATGTGGGGGGCATCCTCCAGTTGGGCGGCACCATTCTGGGCAGCGCCCGCAGCGCCGAGTTCCGCACCGAAGAGGGCCGCCGGCAGGCCATCCGCTCGATGAACCAGCTCGGCATCGACGGGCTGGTGGTTATCGGCGGCAACGGCTCGCAGGCCGGGGCGTACGAGCTTTCCAAGCTCGGTTTCCCGGTGGTCGGCGTAGCCTCCACCATCGACAACGACCTGTATGGCTCGGAGATGTGCATCGGCGTGGATACAGCGCTCAACATCGCGCTCGAAGCCATCGACCGGCTGAAAGTCACCGCTTCCTCTCACCAGCGCGCCTTCCTCATCGAAGTGATGGGCCGCGACTGTGGTTACCTCGCGCTGACCGCGGGCATCGCCGGCGGCGCGGAGGTGATCGTTATCCCCGAGTTCGAAACAACGGATGAAGAAATTGCGCATGCCATCCAGTACGCTTATGAGCGCGGCAAAGCGCATGCGATTGTGGTTGTAGCGGAGGGGGCAAAGCACGATGCGGTAGCGCTCACACAGTATTTCGAGCAGCACAAAGAACGCCTGGGCTTTGGCGTGCGCGCCACCACCCTGGGCCACGTGCAGCGCGGCGGTACGCCCGGCGCATTCGACCGCCTGCTGGCTACGCGGCTTGGCGCGGCGGCTACCCGCCACCTGGATCGTGGATTCCAGGGGGCGCTGATGGGCCTGAACAAGAGCGAAATTACTCCCACCCCGTATCCCGAGGTGATTGGAAACAAGAAACAGTTGGATTTGAGCTTACTGGAATTGGCAAGAATTTTAGAGAAATAAATTTCGTATCTATCCAATCATTACTTTTTGTGTTTATGGTTTGGCCAACTACGTCGTGCAAACCATAAACACAAAACAATTTTCTGGATAGGTTCTTAGAAGTTGGAGCCGAAGTATGGAGATCAGTGTCGCGTTAGGCGGCGGTGGAATCAAAGGGATTGCCCACATTGGTGTTCTGGACTGCCTGGAAGAAGCCGGGTTTAAGATCCATACGGTCGCCGGAACGAGTGTGGGTGGTTTGATTGGTGCTGTATACGCGGCCGGATACACGCCAGATGAGATCACTGAGGTGATCCAGTCGTTACAGAATGACAGGCTTTACGCTCGCCAGCGCACCGACGGCCCATCCCTGTTAGGCTACACCGGCCTCGCGGAAATCATGACCGAGATTCTGGGTGAGAACCAGTTTTCGGACTTAAAGCTGCCGTTTGCCTGTACTGCCGTAGACCTGCGTACCGCCCAAGAAGTCTACCTGAGTGATGGACGCGTGATCGATGCCGTGATGGCTACCATTGCGGTGCCAGGAATCTTTCCTTCCACCATGCGCGGCGAGGTAGAGCTGATCGATGGCGGTGTGCTCGACCCAGTTCCGGTGAATCTGGCGCGCTGCATGGCCCCCACCCTCCCCGTGGTTGCCGTGGCGCTGAACCCCGAACGGGACCAGTGGCACCACCTGCCGCAGTTCAACATTGTGCCGCCGGTGCCCCTGCCCATCCCGCCGCCATTGATCGAAGGCATCGCCAGGCTGCGAATCGCCCAGGCTATGCGCACGTACGTCCACTCGATGGATATCACCATGCGCATGCTCACCGAGCTGCGGCTGGAAGTGGACCGCCCGGAGGTGATCATCCGGCCCTGTGTGCATGAGTACGGCTTGCTTGATAATGTAAATCCCGATGACCTGATCCGCGCGGGGTATGAGGCTGCCCTGGAGGCCGTCCCTCGCATCCGCAAGTCGCTGTCGTGGATGAATACGGTCGGGCGCATCCTCAAGCAGCCTGCCCGCCGAAGACTTAACCCCACACTGCCCAAACCGGCGAGCACCCCACCGGCAGTGCCGCCAACCGTACCGGATGTACACGCATGAACAGCCGTGACCTGCGCGACTACGCCCGGCAGACGAACGTCCGGTTGATCGTTGGAGCAATGCTGGTGCTTTTTCTGATCGGAGATGGGCTCATTTACGTGATCTACGGCCCTGGCGCCGCGATGATGGGATTGCTATGCCTGGCCGGCGGCCTATTGCCAATATTGGCGATTATCCTGGTACTATGGATTTTAGACTGGGTGGTGAAACGTGCTAACCGGTAGTGATTCTTACGTGCTCTCTGAACGCGGTTGGATGGTGCGCATCCAGCCGCCAAAATCGAAAACCGCTCCCTCTCGTACGCTGCTGCTGCTGCATGGCTGGACCGGCGACGAGACGGTAATGTGGATCTTCACCCGCAACTTGCCCGAAGATCTGTGGATCTTTGCGCCGCGCGGGCCGGTGCGCGCAGGTGACGGATACGCCTGGCTGCACCACCGATGGAAAAGCTGGCCTGCGCTGGTTGACTTCGCGGGTGTCTCAGAAAAACTGCTGGAAGAACTCCACTATTGGGGCCAGAGCACCGGCGCGCCGACCGAGACGTTCGACGTGATGGGTTTTAGCCAGGGCGCGGCAATGAGCTTTGCCATGGCTGCGCTGTACCCCAACCGCGTGCGCCGGGTGCTAGCGCTGGCGGGGTTCGCCCCGTTGGATGATCCAATGCCCGGTCGCTATACCGCCCTGGCAGGGAAAAAGATCTACATGGCACACGGCTCGCGTGACGACATCGTGCCCGCGCAGCTCGCGCGCGATACCATGCAGAATATGGAAGCCGCTGGTGCAGATGTGACCTACTGCGAAAGCGACGTAGGCCACAAGCTCAGCTCCGACTGCCTGCGGGGCATGGAAGCATTCTTCGAGAAAGAAGAATAGAATCGAACCCAAAATAAGGGTGTTTGAGGTGCGCACCTCAAACACCCTTATTTTGGGTTCGGTACAAGATCGGTCACCGTCGCTGTGAGAACGCTACAATCCCAAAGAAGATGCCAAGGGCTGCCAGACCAAGGATGATGAACCCCATGGGTACACCGGCGATGCTGGGCCCGGCATCGGTTGTGAAGGTTGGGATTTGCAGCGGCGGCGGTGCGGTGTAGGTGGGCAAGCGAGTAGGCTCTGACGTGACAATGAAGCGTGCCGCCAGGGTCGGGTCGATTGTGGCAGTCACAACAGGGGATGGTGTGGGCGGCGGCTCCACAACGGGCAGCAGGCTGTTGATCGGGACAATATCAATCAGCGGCTCGTAAACCCACGCAACCCCGCCGGGCGCGCCAACGTACTCCACCAAAATCCACTCACCGCCCGGCGAGCGTCCTTTGGCAGGCAGTCGCTGCCCGGTAAGCATAATACCAACGCGGTCGTACAGCGCGCCAGGGCCTGAGCGCAAATTAGCCTGCGACTCGTTGCCCGGCACAAGTACTACCATCGGCCCCGAGGGAGAACTGGTGACGGTTGCTACATCAACCGTCGGTAGTTGATCCGCGCCTGCCGAAACCGGCGTGCTCCACGAACCGATCAGAACCAGCAGAATAAGCAAAACAAACAAAATGGGGATCACCCACGTGCGACGCATTATCACTCCTGAAGGCGCGGGTTGTATAACGCCCGGCGCAGTAATTTCCATTCGGATACCTGATTATAACCGAGAAAATCTACTGCTCTATTCGGATAACCTCGCTCAGAGAGGAAACGTCGAAACCATCCGCAGCCAGCCGGTCGCGCATCCACCCCAGGACGGCTGAATCCGATGGTAAGCTGGCACAAGTATTCTCCATGCCCGGAATCTCCCCGCGCTTCCACTGATAGCTGGTGAGATCCAGCTCGTACCACGAACCGCAGTACACCACGCTCATAAAGCCAAACTGGTAAAAAGGCGGCTTGAGCAAGTCGGAGACTACTTCATGATTGTCAACCTGGATGTTGTCCCCAACCCCCACGGCAAATATCGCCCGTTCACCGGGCTCACCTTTGAGGAGCGAGACGCCCTCCATCCAGGCAGGCTGCGGCAGTTCCAGATAGTCGAGGAGAGTCGGGGCAAGATCAATCATTTGGACGTTTGAATGCAGCTCGCCACGGTGCTGCCCCTTGGGAAAATGGATCAACATTGGAATACGCGTGATGGTGCCATTATTCTGTGAATGATCACTGCTGATGATCAGAATCGTATTGTCATATAGACCCATCAACTTGAGGCGATCAACGATCTGCCCGATCGCATCATCAAAGTCCAAAATGCTGTCATCGTAGATATCCACGTCCCACGGCTCTTGGGTTTCAATGCTCTTTTCCGCAGAAAAGGTACGGTTCACCGGTTCGCGCATCGGTCCATGGGTTCCCATCCAGTGTATATGAGCAAAAACCGGTTCACGGTCATCGTTCAGCACACGGAAGAGCTTTTCAACTTTTTCAGAATCGTAGAATATCTGGGGAGCGCCAAAAAGTATCTCTTGCTGGGTAAGCATGCGTTTGTTGAACGTGATATGGCGAAGCCGGTCGATCAGCCGGTTCGCCACCTCGTATTGGAAGTAAGCCGCATCGGTCGCCAAATAACGGTTTAGCTGGCTCAGAATGGCATTTTGCTGCTGCGTCTTTCCGTTCGCCTCGTCGAACCCTGCCAAAACGTTGCGCGCATAGGCGTCTGCGTGATGCGGGTATGTGTACTGAACATTATAGTAACCGAGCTGGCGAAGGATATTCGGGAGGTGCTGGTAAGCGTCCTCGCCCTTGAGAATGTCCGGCGCATATAACGTACGGGTGGTGGTGGGATGTCTACTGGTGTACATCGAGATTACCGAACCCATGGTACTTCCCGAGTTGTTAAACGCGTTCTGCGCGACCAACGAATCCTGCGCTAAAGATTTTATATGCGGAGTGGTTTCTCTCTCGTAGCCGTACAACGATGTGTGGTCGGCATCGAGCCCATCCGCCGTAATTAACAGGATGTTCGGGGTCTTCCGCGCCGCTCCTTCTGCCGCGAACGCATTTGTTCGTGCGATCGAATGGGGTCTCTGATAGGTAAGCACCAGTCCCGCTACCAGCAGAACAGCGAAGCCCAGATTTACCGGTTTGCGCCATGCCCGCGGCGAGAGCCAACGGTCGAGCGAAACCAGGATCTTTTTTACATCGACAAATTGATACTCGATCAGCAGCAAGAAACCGATCAGGTAGGGTACAACGGTAAGCCCGGAGGTAGAAATGATACCAAAACCAAACACTGTGTAGGTGAAGTTATCTACCAGCAGTAGACTGAGCGACGCCAGGATCAGCGCCAGAGCCAGCGCACCAGCGAGGCGCAGCCCGTGGTCGATCGCCCTGTTGCGCGAAATCCGGGCCAGCAGAAACAACACCGCGAGACCCAGTAGAACCAACCCAGCAAGCAGCAGAGCACTAAAGAATAAAACGCGCACTTTCTGCGCCATGGACACTGCGCTGAAGAACGAGGGCTTGGTCGCGATGAACAGCCACTCAAGGAAAACATATACCCATGCGCAGAGAAATGCACCCTCAAAGAGGCTCAACCAGGAATAATTTGCCGTTGTAATTCGTTTAATAAATTGGGTCATTAATCAATCCGGAAATCAGACTTCGTCGATTCTAACACTATTAATGGTGCGTTTCCAAACCTTATCCCCTTCGCGCTGTTGTATAATCGAAACAGACCGGTAAAACTTTTAGGGGCAGAATCCGTATAAGATAGTAGAGAAGGTCTCCGCATGGAGTGTTTATCGGCACACCTTTTAACTCGGAATTGTGATTGAACCATATGGACCAACGAATCTACCACGGCAATCTCCGCCCGATCGATCTTGCGAACGCTATCGCGGGGCATTTTCACCGCGGTGAGTGGCGCGTGCAAACGATTGGTGACAGCAAAAAGATGATCGTCCAGATCTCCACCACCAACCGGCCCATGTCGGGCGGGCAGACAGCCATCAGCGTTGTGCTGCAAGCGTTAGAAGACGGCGTTTCGGTGCAGATTGGGCAGCAGGCATGGCTGGGCGTGGCTGCCAGCCTGGGCGTCAGCGCTATTTCGGTACTGCGTAACCCGTTAAACCTGCTCAACCGCCTGGACGATATCGCTCAGGATATTGAAAATCTCCAGATGAGTGAAGAGGTTTGGCGGGTGTTGGATGGTTTTTGCCGGGCGGCGGGGGCCACCCAGCAGCTCTCAGAGCGGCTGCGCCGGCTGGCGTGTGACTACTGCAACACTGCCAACCCGGTCGGTGAGCCACGCTGCATTGCCTGCGGCGCACCGCTGGGCGATGCACAGCCCACCACCTGCCGGAAATGCGGATTCGTGGTACACAGGGGCGAGAAAAAATGCCCCAACTGCGGAGGTTTGCTGTAGTTTTAGAATTTGTGTTTATGAAAAAGGGGACGGCATAGCCGCCCCCTTTTCCATACCTCAAATTCCAAAAGCTACTTAAGCAGGGTTTCGCCAGGTCCAGCGATCCTTGCTGATAAAATCATCCGCGCCGGGCGGGCCCCATGTTCCCGCCTCGTACACCGGCAGATTGCGCACCGGGTAGTGCTGCCACGCCTCCAAAATCTTACTGGTGAAGGTCCACTGTGATACCACTTCATCACTGCGGGTGAACAGCGTGGCATCCCCGATCAGCACGTCCAGCAGCAGCCGCTCGTAGGCCTCCGGCGGTTCTGAGCCAAAGGTGTTCTCGTAGCTAAAGTGCATTTCCACCGGCGCAATCTGGTTCCCCGGCTTGGGAGTCTTCGCGCCAAAGGAAAGAGTAATGCCCTCATCCGGCTGCAGATTCAGCGTCAGCACGTTTGGCGCGCTGCCCGACATATTCTGCCAGTTGAACAGCGAAAGCGGCGGCTGCTTGAACTGGATGGCAATCTCGGTTACGCGCGTGGGCATGCGCTTGGCAGAGCGAAGGTAGAACGGCACCCCCGCCCAGCGCCAGTTATCCACAAATAACCGGGCCGCCAGATAAGTCTCCGTAGTCGAGTTGGGATCCACGCCCTTCTCGTCCTTATACCCCGCCACGCGCTTACCATTATCGGTTCCAGAGGTGTACTGCGCACGGAACGTGTTGAGGATCGCATCCCGGCCTTCCAGCGGGCGCAGGGCGCGCAGCACTTTCACTTTCTCATCGCGCACGGCGTCTGCATTAAAGGCCACCGGCGCTTCCATAGCAGTGAGCGTGAGAAGCTGAAGCATATGGTTCTGAAACATATCGCGAATCACACCGGAGCCTTCGTAATATCCGGCGCGCGTGCCAATGCCAACCGTCTCCGCCACCGTGATTTGCACAAAGTCGACGAACGCCCGGCTCCACAGCGGTTCGAAGATGCCGTTGGCAAAGCGGAAGATCAAGATGTTCTGCACCGTCTCTTTGCCCAGGTAATGGTCGATGCGGTACACCTGATCCTCTTGAAAGACCTTGTGCACTTCCTCTTCCAGCGACTGCGCGGATGCCAGATCCTCACCGTAGGGCTTCTCCACCACCAGCCGTGTCCAACCACGGCAGCCATTCACGCACTGCGATTCACCGATTTTGCGGATAATCTCCACGTACGATTCGGGCGGCGTGGCGAGGTAGAACATTAAGTCATAGATTTGCAGTTCTTCCAGCAGCGCCGCAAGCCGATTGTAGCCGTCGATCTCGTCAAAGGAAGCGCGAACATACCGCGCCCGCGATAGCAGATCATCCAAAACGGCTTCATCCACCGGCTTGTTGCGGGCAAACTCCATTACGCCTTCGCGCAGTTCCTCGCGCAGCGTTTCATCCGTCCAATCACGGCGGGCAAAACCGATGATGTGCAGCGGCACGTCCAGCCGCCTGGAGAGGGTCAGCTCATAAATCGCGGGGATCAACTTACGGCGGGTAAGATCACCAGTGACACCAAATACCACAAAACCTACCGGGTCTTTCTGCGAGAAACCATTTTGGGCAGTCATATCATCCGTCACTTTCCGCCAAAGGACATGTCCTTGCGCGAAATCTACCAATGAAGGGGTAGTTCCGTTTGTTGGTTGGTTGAGAGGCAGGAGCACGAAGTTCTCCTGCCTCCCAACCCCCCAACAAACTGTTTCGTACCCCAGAAA
>JAEYTI010000133.1 GCA_023434145.1 Chloroflexota bacterium
TATATATGCCGTTTCATCACAACAAAACACCCCACTGGGGTTTGGGGGCGCCGGGGGAGGGCGCAAACCATTCACGCTCTTGATAATCCCCCCAATTTCATGTATATTTGCATATAGATATTCCCAAGGTTATTTCGTGTTGTGCTGCCGGGTAGGTTCGCATAACACAATCCGATCGCCAAGAGGTGAAAATATGCTCGTCCGTGAACGCATGTCCCATCCTGTGCTGACGATTGCCCCTGAAGCTTCTATGAATGAGGCGCTCGATGTGATGCGCCGAGAACACATCCGCCGCCTGCCAGTTGTCGACAAGCGCGGCATTCTGGTGGGGATTATCACCGAGGCAGACCTCAACAAGGCCGCGCCCTCACAGGCGACCACCCTTAGCATCTATGAGATGCGCGAGCTCATCAGCAAGGTGCGGGTGGATCGGATTATGACACGCGACGTAGTGACCATCTCGGACGATACGCCGATCGAGGAAGCGGCACGGGTAATGGCGGATTGCAAAATCTCAGGCCTCCCGGTAATGCGCGATAACAAGCTCGTCGGCCTGATCACGGAGACGGATCTGTTCAAAATGTTCCTCGAGCTGTTCGGCGCGCGCGATAAGGGCGTGCGGCTGACGGTAGAGGTGCCAAAAGGCCCTGGCCAGCTTGCCAAGCTTACCCGTGCGATTTTTGAGCTCGGAGGCGATATCCTTGCGCTGGGCACGATGATCGGCGAAAACTCCGAGACCGGCCAGATCACGGTGAAGGTGGCCGGCGTGGAGAAAGATACCCTGCTGGAAGCTGTTACCCCTTGCGTTGATAAGGTTGTTGATGTTCGCGATAACCGCGACTAGATAGATACAGGTAGAACAATGCCCCTCTACGAATATGTTTGTAAAGACTGTGGACATCACTTTGATGCCCTGCGTTCAATGAAAGACGCTGATAAAGTTATTCCATGCCGGAGCTGCCACAGTGAACTCACGCAGCGCGCCCTCTCTGTGTTCTACGCCTCCTCCGAAGGGCGTTCGGTAACGCAAAACAGCGGCGGATGCGGCGGGTGCAGCGGCGGCTCTTGCAGCTCCTGCAGTCACTAATGCAAAAATTCGACGGAAAAACGGCGCTGATTACCGGCGGTTCCAGTGGAATCGGGCTGGCGATGGCTCGGCGGCTGGCCGCACAGGGCGCGGACGTATGGCTGCTGGCCCGCGACCCGCGCAAGCTGGAATCCGCTTGCGCGGAGGTCAGCGCCGCCCGCCTGCGCCCCAATCAGCAGGTGCGCACGATTGCTGCCGATATTTCCGACAACAGCGGCCTCTCTACGCGGCTAGAGCCGTTTCTGCGCGAGCACACGCCGGATGTGCTGGTCAACTGCGCCGGGATTACCTACCCGGGTTTGTTTGGCACGCTGGATCTGGCCATCTACCGCCAGACAATGGAGATCAACTATTTTGGCACCCTCCACGCCACCCGGCTGATCGCGCCCGGTATGATCGAGCGCCGGTCAGGGACGATCATCAACGTCAACTCGCTGGTGGGCATTCATGGCCTGTATGGGTACGCCGCTTATGCTGCCTCCAAATTCGCCCAGCGCGGCCTTTCTGACGCCCTACGCTACGAGTTAAAGCCGCACGGCATCCAGGTATCCATTGCTTTCCCTTCTGACACCGACACACCGCAGCTTGCCTTCGAAGAATCACTCAAGCCGCCGGCGCTCAAAGCCCTGGCGGATGCCAACAACAAGCCTGCCCCCGCGGATGACGTGGCGCGTCGCATTCTGGATGGCGCGGCAAGGGGGAAATATATGATCTTCCCCACCAACGATGCCCGCATGCTGTATCTCGCCTATGTGCTACTTCCCGGCGACCTGTTCTGCCGGTTTGTGGACGGGTTGATGCGCAAGGCGCACCGCCAGGCCGCCCATAATAACGGCGATTAGCAAGATATACACGATCCAGATCAGGTTCGAGACCAGCAGGTGCACGATCTGCATCCATACTGGCGCGCGCAGGATAACATTTACCGCGCCCAGGATGATTTGCAGCGCATACAGGCCAAATAACCCGTTGGTAATTGCCTCGAGCCGCCCGCCGGTAAACGCACGGCGAATAAAACCGGTGACGAGGTAAAGGTAGACTCCTACACCAATGGCAATGCCAGGGTGGTACACGCGCAAACGAATCAGGTAGTGTGACTCGGGCGAGAAATTCTTCTGCAAGCTTTCCATCATGGTGGAAGTAGAGGGGAAGAGGGTGTCGCCCAGGGCGGTGATGGCGCCGCTTGCACCTAGCAGCAGCATACCAGCCGCCCCCACCAGCAGCAGCGCGCCCGGAAGCCCATGCAGCGAGAGCTTACGCGGTTCGCCAACCGTAGCCCACCATGCGGTTGCCGTCAGCGCGCCCAACAACAAGAACGTGTTGACCAGGTGCACCATCATCGAGATGGCGCGCGCGTAAGAATCATCGTCAGCTACCCATCCAAACAACACCAGGCTTGCCCCTACCAGCGCCTCGGTGATCGTGAAGAACACTGCCAACGCGGCGGCTGTTCGGACCAGGGAACCCTTGGGATAGGTCCGCCACACCCACACGACCAGCACGGCGACCAGCACCAGGCACAGACCGCTCGTGATGCGGTGGGTGAACTCAATCACCGTCTCGATCTGCTGCGGCCGGGGGATCACCACACCGTTGCAAAGCGGCCAGTGCGCGCCGCAGCCTGCCCCCGACCCGGTTGCACGGACAAACGCGCCGAACAAGATGACAAAAATGTTATAGACCAGCACGCCCCAGCTAAACTTAACGAGATTTGCGGTTTTCGATGCCATTCATCCCCTCAGGTTCGGTGATTATCGATCGATGTCGTAATAATTTTACCATAGGGGTGAGCATTCGTTTTTATATTGATGCATTGTAACTGTTCAGCCGCAGAGGCCTTTTCTTTGCATTGCGGGCTTCACCCGCCTGAAAAATCTTTTTGGAGTTTTGAAAACGCGAAGCGTTTTCAAAACTCCAAAAATCAATTATTAAGCTCCCGCAGGGAGCGATTCAGAAGCAACTGCCCGGCAGGGCTGAGTAACTGCTTTCATCCAATGACAAACAACCGCATCCTTCATCCGTTCCTCCATTATAGAGGACGGGGGCATATGATATACTCAAGAGGCTGTATTCAAACAATCTTGCACCATAATCAGGAGTTGCGTTGGTATGAAAAAAGACTTCATCGCCGTTGCTGACTTTTCCCCGGAAGAGCTTCAAGGTATGCTCGACCATGCCGTTGCACTGAAGAAGGAATTGAAAGCCGGTGGCAACAGG
>JAEYTI010000186.1 GCA_023434145.1 Chloroflexota bacterium
TTGAGCCGGTCCAGCATCCCCTTTGGCGTATCGGTTTTATTCGGTGCGCCGGGGGAAACACCTGAGACGATCGCGGAGACACTGCATGTGCTGGACGACTATTCGATCCCGCATGGCGTATGGTTTACTGTCGGTGTGTACCTGTGGACGGATTTACAGGAGATCGTGGGGGATTTACGTATAGCGGGGTTGTTGAAGGATAACCTGGACCTTTTCACGGGCGCCGTCTATCTATCGCCGGCGATATCAAAACCCTACCTTGATGAACTGCTGCCAAAACTGTGTGCTCATCCGGGCTATCAGGTTCAGGTAAACCATACGAATGGTCCTTGGATCGGTCAGAAAGTTTGCCATCCATTGAACTAGAAGCACCTTCTATCCAAAGGCTGGTTCGCATAAGGAGGATCGCAATGCCAGAATACTATGAGATCAAAATCAAAGGACACCTCGATCCACACTGGTCGGATTGGTTTGCAGGCTTACAGTTGTCGCACCTAGAAGGGAATGAGACTCTGCTTTCTGGCCCGCTACCCGATCAGGCCGCGCTCCACGGGTTGCTCGAACGCATCCGCGACCTGAATATCACTTTGATCTCAGTTACATGTGCCGGCTCGTCCACCCAGAATTCTACAACTAACCAAACCATATCATACGAGAGAAGAAGAAATGCCTGAAACACCAACGATCCCTCCATTGACGGTGTAACCTTCGATGTCCAGGGCAACCCAAAAACGGAACAAGTAGAAAAAGCTGTGCAGACGGTAGTAATGGTTAAAGGCCGGCTGTGCTAATATGGAAAGAAAAGGAGTGCCATCATTTCTATGGATCTGGGTGATGCTGCTGCAGATATATTGTTCTCCATGGAACCCCTGAGAAGGCCGATTGTGCAAGCCATGATCACCTCGTTAAATCTCTCAGAAGGAAGCCACGGGGTGGATACAGGATGCGGAATAGGGCTTCAGACGCTTCTGCTTGCAGAGGCAGCAGGACCGAAAGGGAATGTTGTTGGAATAGATTTCTCCCCATCCTTCCTTGAGATTGCCAGAGAGCTGGCCCGACAGGCTGGATTGACGGATCAGGTCTCTTTTCAACATGGCAGTTGGGACCAGATCCCCTTTGATGACAGCACATTCGACTGGGTATGGAGCCTGGATGCCGCCTGTTATGCGCCGAACGACCCGCTATCAACCATTCACGAGCTGGCGCGGTTGATCAAGCCGGGGGGTAAGTTAATATTGGGGTACTGGTCATCGCAGTGTCTCCTCCCCGGTTATCCGGCCCTGGAGGCACGCTTGAACGCCACACCGGCAGGGATCGCGCCCTTTAGGAATGACTCCCCGCCAGCCGCGCATTTTCTTTACACGCTCGACTGGATGCAGCAAGCAGGCCTGGTGAATACACGAACGGAAACATTCGTTCAGACGCATTCTGCCCCCCTGGCTCCTGACCTGCGAAAAGCGCTGGCCATGCTGTTCGATATGCGTTGGGGTATGGCTGAGCATGATATTTCTGTAGAGGATTGGCAGGCTTACCTGCGCCTGTGCCGGGAAGAGTCACCCGAATATATTTTGGACAGGCCCGGTTATACTGCTTTTTTCACCTATTCTGTTTTCTGTGGATCTATTCCCGAGGGTTGAAAGATGAACGATCTTTTCATAATCCTGGCCAGTGTCTTTGTAATGGCGATCATAGTTGTGGCAGCTCGCTATACGCGGGAAATCAAAGCTGCCCACCAGCGCCTGAACAGTCTGGGCAGCCAGGTGATCGAAACGGCATGCGGTCCAATCGAGTTCGCTCGAATAGGGGAAGGCAGCCCGGTCCTGATCGTGCACGGCGCATTGGGTGGCTTTGACCAGGGTTTATTTCTAGCGCGTAGTATCGACATCCCCAACATCCAGATCATTTCTGTCTCACGCTTCGGCTTTCTGCGCTCACCGGTGCCGACAGGCGCAACACTCGACACACAGGCTGACGCTTTCGCAGCCCTGCTCGATGCTCTGGAGATCCAAAAGGCGGCGGTTTTCGCCGTCTCGGCTGGCTCCACCTCGGCGATCCGCTTTGCTGCGCGCCACCCGCAGCGCGTCTCGGCACTCGTCTTATTCGGCCCCGATGCCCCAGGAGAGACGTATATGTCGCTGCCGCCCCGTTTTTTGGCCAACATACTCTTCGGGAACGATTTTGTGTACTGGGCGATAATCAAGGGTTTCGGAAAGAAGATGCAAACGGCTACGGGCCTGGTGCCTAAGGGATATACGCTCACCCCGGAATATGCGGCCCTGGTCAACAAGGTTCAGATCGGCAGCCTGCCCGTCAGCCGGCGAATGGATGGCTGGGATTTTGAAACGTATACCTGTGAGAAAGAATTCAGAGCGTCCGTAACCCCTGCCAGCCCGTATCCCCTATCAAAAATCGAGACACCGGTACTGGTCATCATGGCGGAAGACGATCCGATTTCGCTCCCCGCCAATGTGCGCGCATTGGCAGAGCAAATGCCCAATGCGCGCCTGTACGCTGTGCCGGATGGCGGACACTTTCTCTTTGGACATGCCAAAGAAGCCAATGCCGAGATTGCACAGTTCCTGCACCGCTACATGGTTGACCCAGAAAAGGCAGCCGATGGAAATTTTTATCCGCTCAACGCAGAGGATAACCGATGACAAAAATATCGATCCGGGGCATTTCCCTGAACACAAAAATTATGGGGCGGGGAACTCCGCTGGCGCTGATGCACGGTGGGCCGGGCGCGGACCTCTACACCATGCTGGCATTTAAGCCATTAGCCGATCAATTCACCCTGATCTTCTATGACCACCGCTGCAATGGGCGCTCAGAGGGGGCGGACGTCTCGAGTCTGACCTGGGAGAACCTGACTGCCGACGCGGACGCGCTGCGTGAGAAACTGGGTTTTGAAAAGTGGGCTGTGCTCGGACATTCTTTTGGCGGTTATGTTGCCCTCGAGTATGCGCTGCGTTATCCCGACCGGCTGTCGGCCCTGGTACTGGTCGATACAGGCGGCGACAGCCGTTGGGCGCAGGAGAAAGCTCCTGAGGTTCTGGCGCAGCGCGGGTACAGCCCGGAAATGGTGAACCTCGCCCGCCGTTTCTTGAACGGCCAGATTGAGCCCCGCGAGATGTTCCCGGACCTGATGAAGTTAGGCAAGGCTTACACCTACCACATCTCCCCAGGGCAGATCCCGCATATGATTTTCACAGGTTTGCAGACGAAGCTGAGACCCGAAGCCCTGATCTACGGCGCAACACATTTCCTCAAGGGTTGGACCGTTATGGACCGCCTCAATGAGATCAAAGTACCCACACTGATTCTGGCGGGGCGTGAAGATTTTCAGTTTCCGCCCGAACACCAGCAAGAACTTGCCGCCGGTATACCCAACGCCCGCCTGGTGATTCTTGATCAGGCCGGACATAACGTACATGATGAGCAGCCAGCCGAAGTTCAACGGGTAGTGAGAAACTTTCTTGCAAACGCCAATGCTGGCAGCGCCGTATAACTGAATTATTTTCTTTCTGACTTCAAAAAACGATATCGGAAGGCGTCTCATGAACACGAAGAAAATTCTACTCGGGTCTTTGTTGGCTGGTGGATTGTTAGCGCTTTTCCGCCTGGCATCTGGCAGGGCTTTCTTTGCAAAACCAGCTTCCAAACTCTCTGTTTCTACTGCCATAGACGCTTATATAGAAGAGCAGATGCGCCGCCTGCACATTCCGGGAATATCCCTGGCCATCATCGAGGGCGACCGGATTGCATATACACGCGGCTTCGGCCAGGCCCAGCCCGGAGGAGAAGCGCCCTCCCCCCAAACGCCTTTCTTCATCGGCTCGCTGACCAAATCGATCACCGCCCTGGCGGTGATGCAGCTCGCCGAGGCGGGCAAGATCGAACTGGATGCCCCGGTACAGCGCTACCTGCCCTGGTTTCGTGTGGCGGATCCACAAGCTTCAGCCCAAATTTCTGTGCGCCAACTCCTCAACCAGACCAGCGGCCTATCAGCAGTGGCGGGGTCGATTGCTCTGGCGGTTTGCGACGACCACCCGCATGCCACCGAGCACCAGGCACGGGCCCTCTCGACCCTCAAGCTGAACCATCCGCCCGGATCGAAGTGGGAATACAGCAACCTGAACTACAACATCCTGGGGCTGATCATCGAGGTCGTCAGCGGCGAATCGTACGCTGAAACCATCCAAAGCCACATCTTTGACCCCCTGGAGATGTGCCACAGCTATACCTCCAGGAAAGAGGCCAAACCCAATGGCCTGGCGATGGGGCACCGGCACTGGTTCAGCCTGCCCTTCCCGGCCCGGAATCTGCCCATTCCCCAGGGCTCGCTTCCTTCTGGCCAGCTGATCTCCAGCGCGGAAGACATGGCCCATTACCTGATTGCCCATCTCAACGGGGGATGCTTTGGGGATGCGCAAATCCTTTCTGCGGCAGGTATCCAGGAACTGCACCGCGGGGCAGCCGAATTTTCGATGGGGAGAGCCCCGGCCGGGCGGTATGCCATGGGTTGGTTCGATATGGATATCGGCCAAACGAAAACCTTCTCCCACAGCGGCAACGTTCCGGACTTTTCGGCCTTTATGGCGCTCCTACCTGAGCAGAAGAGAGGCGTGGTATTGCTCATCAATGCCGACCCGTATGGACTGCCCCTCGTCACGGAGGAGGTTGGGACGGGATTGTTGGCTTTGCTGGCGGGTCAGCAGCCTCCTCCGATCAAGCTGGACTTTATTCAGTGGATCATGCGTCTCCTGCCGCTGATCCCTATTCTCCAAATTGTGGACGTCTTCGCGACCCTGCGGTCTATACGCAATTGGAGCAGGTATCCTCAGCTTCGTCCGAGCGGTGGACGGGTAGGGTGGAAACATATTCTGCCTGCGCTGATCCCAAACCTGGCGCTCGCGGCTCTCTTGGGTTACTTGCGATCCAGCGGTCTATTGGGCTTTATCCAGCTCTTCATGCCCGACCTGGCCTGGATCACCCGGATATGCGGTGGTTTCGGCGGGATATGGGCCTTCTTGCGCACCGGATTGATCCTCAAAGCCTTGCGAAAATAAATGCCAGGAGGGTCTTCCCATGATAAAGGCCATCACCAGAGACGACGCCCAGTATGCCTTTAAACTCGTCAAAACGATTTGTACCGAGGTGGGGCCTGGCAAGCCGGGCAGTTCTCAAGAAAAGGAATTTGTTGATCGATTTCTCAAGCAAGGGCGATCCCAGAATGTGATTGGTTCGCTGCGCAAGCCCGGAACCAAAACAGTCAAACGGTTACTCATTAGCCTCGGCACCAATCCGGTGCTGCTGTTGGTCGTGCTGGCGCTCGGATCACTGCTAGCAGTCTGCCTTGGGCTGATCCTGGGCGTGATCTCGAAGGATATTCCCTCTATGTTTGCCACGATCAAAGGCCTGATGCTGCTGCTCTATGCGCCTGGGATTATCTACGCCATCCCGCAGGTCCCGCAGTGGATTGCGAAGGTCTTCCCTACATACTACATCTTCCACCCGGTGATCCAGATCACGCAGAACAGCGCCAATGCAGCAGAGATAATGTGGGAAATGGCTGTGTTGATCGGCCTGATCTTGTTGGTAATGCTGGGGTGTTTTTCAGTTAAGAACCGGCAATTCCCGGCAGAAATAAATGTAATAGAGGCGAACCTTTTCGATCGCATGAATTGATCCATTTTCACTTATTTACCGTCCCCCAAGGAATGTCTAGAAAAACCTGCTCATCGTCACTGATACCGGCCTCCCGGTAAACGAGGCTGTTGGGATCGACCGCAGTGTTATCGCGTCGATATGTGAGGCGCAAACGGTTCTGCGCTTCAGAAATCAAGGAGCCTGTTCCATCAGGGATCAGCAGGAATAAGCCGGTGCCGTCCGATTTGCGCAGCACGCGAACGCTGCCAACCCCCGTATATAGGGTTTCGGGTAGGAAGCGCCGGGTATGCCCTGCCTGGTTGTTCGAATCTACCAGCCGCAAATCTACTCCAGCCGCCGGGAAGCGCGCCTGCCCGCTTTCCTCAAGCGAGGCGACAAAGCGGTTGTCCGTATTGGGTTCTTCCGGTGGGGCGTCCAACAGATTGCCCGCGTACACCCGCAGGCGCGAACCGGCAGGCAGCCGTTCCTCCTCTTGAAATACGTAATAGGTGCGCCAGGCAAACTCCTCCAGGCGAACTTCGAGGAAGCGAGCCCCGGCGTTGCCCCAGCAGTACAGGCCGATTTTCCCCATCGCAAGATCTTGATCTTCCACGGAAACCAGTTCAACTCCATCAAGGTACACTGTAAGCTGGCTGCCGATGCAGTCGATTGTCGTCAGGTAGGGTCGGCCCTGAACATACTGCTCACTGTCTTGCCAAAGGATGGTTACCGCCCCCGCCACTTTTTTGATCAGGCGGCGGTAGCTTCGATCACGATCCATCGAGAAGCGATAGTAATTGTCTTCATCCTGGTATCGGAACATCAAGCCAATCGCGTCATTGTCGTCGGAAATCCACTGCACGCTCACGCGGTAATCGCTCCATTCGGCGCTGCCCGCCAGGGCATGCGTGCCCGGCTTGTCCGCAACCGATCCATCCAACGATCCGCCCCAGATATTGGCGGTCTGGCGCAGTTCACCTCCGCTGAAAGACCATAAGGAGGGAACTTCCTGATCGCCTTCGTCTACAAACTGCCAGCGCCCCGGAACTTCGGTATCAAAAGAATCCTCCAGCAGCCAATTGTCAGAAACCAGGTTGACCGGGTAGAACCCAACCCCCGAAAAGCGAGCGTCTTCGTTCGCCCAGCAGTATAGACCAATCTGCCCCGCGGCAAGGTCGCCGTCTTCGACCGCGAAGAGTGGCACGCCATCCAGGTAGCCGCGCAATACAGATCCCTTCATTATGATTTCCACCCTGTAGGTCCGGTCCAGCGCATATGCCTGATCGTCTTCCCACAGCACGGTGAAGGTGCCGCCCACGTTTTTCACCAGTCGCCGGTAACTACGCTCATTGTCCATCGAGAAGCGGTAGTAGTTATTCGTATCGGCATAGCGGAAGAGCACGCCGATCGCATCATTGTCCACAGCGCGCAAGTTGACCGTCAGAACACCATCATCCCAGGCAGGATCACCAGCCACGATATGGGTTCCCTGCTTCTCTATTTGGCTGGGGTCTACGGGCAGCGAGTGGATATTGCTGGTCTGGCGCAGTTCGCCGTCGACAACCGCCCAACTGGATGGCACGGACTGCGTACCTTCATCCACGATCGTCCAGGCACTGATATCGCCCAATCCAAAGCGATCGCGGAACAAGGCCCAGGCCTCGAGCGGCAGTTGACGTACTTCCACCTTCTCGAAGCGCAACCCATTGTTCCCCCAACTGTACAGTCCGATCTTTCCCGCCGTGTGCGCGCTATCGCTCACCGAGAACAACCGCGATCCGCCGAAATACCCGCTCAAGCGCGTTCCGGCCACATCCAGGGTGAGGGTAAAGGGTTCTCCCACGGTATACCCTCCGGCCTGCTCCCACAGGGTGGTATAAACCCCGTTCTCCTTCTTCACCAAGCGGCGGTAATTGCGCTGCTGATCGACCGACAGGCGATAGTAGTTGTCTTCGTCGACATAGCGAACGACAATTCCGGCTGCGTCATCGTCATCCGAGCGAAGGCGCACTTGCAGTCGATAATTATCCCAGGTGCTTTCCCCCGCCACAGCCAGCGTTCCCTCTTTCGACGCGTCCGCCAGGGCCGAGCTGTCATAGATGTTCGATGTTTGCAGCAGCGATCCGCTCTTCTGCTGCCAGATGGAGGGGCCGGAGATTGTGCCTGTGTCGAGAATGGTCCACGGACCCATGCGGCGTGTCAGATCGGTGACGATGATGCGCTCGAAATTGGCGTCCGTGTTGGCCCAACTGTAAAAGCCCACCGCCCCACGGCGCAGGTCCGGGTCGTGCACATCGAACAACAACGCTCCGTCCAGGTAAGCGGTCAGGCGCGAACCCACAAGGCGGAGCGTCAGGTCGTAGCTTTGGCCAACGACGAACGGCACGGCGTCCTGCCATAAGAGGGTCACCGTACTGCCCACCTTCTTGATCAGGCGGCGGTTGCTCTCCTGGCGGTTCATTGCAAAGCGGTAGTAGTTGTCGTCATCCTGGTAGCGGAAAAGCACGCCCAGCGCATCATTGTCCGTCGAGTGCAGGCGAACGGAGAACAGAATGTCACCCCATGCCCCGCTGCCTTCCACGGCGTACGTTCCCGGGCGCTCCAGTCCCCCGCCAGGGATGTGAATGTTGGACGTCTGGCGCAAGAGCCCGCCAGAGGCCGACCACTGCGAGGGGGCTGATGCAGCGCCGGGAGCATCAACAATGGACAGCCCGCTCATATCGGCAAAGGCGGGCTGCCACAGGAGGGGCGACAGATCGAGCGCTTCCACTTCCAGTTTTTCAAAGAATGCGCCCTGGTTGGCCCAACAATAGAAGCCCACCTGCCCGCTGCGCAGCGATCCATCACCCACGCTGAACAGGAATTGGTTTCCCAGGAAGCCGATCAGACGGTCGTTATGCAGTTCGATTATCAGATCATAGGGTTGGTCCAGGTCATAGATAACACTATCTTCCCAAAGTACGGCCACCGCTCCTTCCACCTTTTTGATCAGACGGCGGTAGCCGCGCTCGCGATCCATCGAGAAGCGGTAGTAGTTATCCGCGCCCTGATAGCGGAAGACCAGGCCGATGGCGTCGTCATCTGTCGAGCGCAGGCGGGCTGCTATACGCACATTCCGCCACTGCGGCGACCCGGTGACTGCCATTGTGCCCGGCTTTTCAGCTTGCAGCGGAGAAGCAGACACGCTGCCGCCCCAGATATTGCTGTCCTGTACCAGTCGCCCTGCTGCAATATGCCAGTTTGAGGTCGGCGGAGCGCTGCCGTCATCTACAATCGTATAGCGATTCAAGGCGCTGGAGCCAAAGGTCTCCTGGAACAACAGGCCGCGCGCTCCGCTCTCGAAGTCATCCGAGAACAAGATCGGGTTGCCCGCCGGCTCTTGCAGCACGCCCGGCAGGCTGCGCAGTTGAATCTGGTGCCCGGTCAGGTCGGCAGCCTGTCGCAGCAGCAAAGCGACCGATTCTTCGTTCGGCTGGCTGCTGGCAAAGGTTGCGCCGGTGAGCTTGACCGCCTCCGGCAAGCCAGGCAGCGGCGTTTGGCGGTCGGCGCGCAGCAGGGCCAGGTCTGTACGCTGCCAGTCCAGCGGCTCTGGGCTCTCGACCAGCAGCGCGATGGTCTCACCGCCGCGCTCCACCCGGCTGGCGCGCAGTTCGGGTGGATTTTGATGGGCGGCAGGCCCAAGGATGGCCTGGGCAAGGCTGTCGTAGGCGCGCGCTTCGTCCTCCAGCAGATCGGTTGCAGGAGTAACGCCTTCGGCAATTAATGCCGCCAGGTCAGCATCGGGCAATGTGCCTGCCTCCAGCGGCAAGCGCCACGTCTCATCCTGATAGCTGTGCAGATGATGCATGAAATGGGCGAAGTTCGAGGTGATGAACTCAAAACGGTACACCACCGGCGCAGCATCTACACGGAAATCATCGACACGCAGATCCGTGAAACGGGCGCCCTGGCTGGCCCAGCAGTATACGCCAACCGTGCCCTCGTTGAATGCCGGGTCCGATACGCTGAAGATCGGTTCGCCATCCTGGTAGATTGCCAACTCCGGCCCAATCGCTTCCACGGTGATGAGGTAATCCTGATCCTGCAGATAGACGAAGTCATCCTCAGCCAACACCAGCGGATTCCCATCGACAAAGCGCACCAGGCGGCGGTACTTCCGTTCGCGGTCCATCGAGAAGCGGTAATAGTTATCCGAATCCTGGTAACGGAAGACAACACCCAGCGCGTCATCATCGGCGGAACGAATGAATACGCTCAGGCGGTAGTCGGTCCAGTTTTGGGGCTGGTCGGGGCTGCCAGATGGCAGCGATGGATTGGTGGTGTATACCAGCAGGGTACCCGGTTTGTCCGGATCATCCGCGGCGGTGGTTCCGCCCCAAATGTTGCTGGTCTGCTCAATAAAGCGGCTGGGTGGTGTGCCATCCTCCCCTACCTGCCACTGCGACGGCCCGCCGCTCGTTCCGTTATCGACTATCTGCCAGCCGTCCAGTGTGCCGCTCGGGCCGGTGACCGTCTCACCCAGGCTGAAGCGGGCAAATGTTTCGTGCAGCAGCAGCGGCACCAACCGCGCTTCGTACAAGCGATCCGGGTCGAGCACCTGCCCCGCTTGAGACGAGGTAAGCGTCTTTTCGTGCGGGATGACGGTGGGATCGAACAATACGCACGTGCTGGAGTCGAGCACCGAGATCCAGCGATCTTCGCTCTCGGTAAGCGTCAAGTCTGGGGTCACGCCCCAGCGGTTGCTGAGCACAATCAGGCGGCCCTGGGCGTCGCGCACCGGGCTGTTGTTGTTGTCATACAGATAGAGCCCCAGGTCGCGGCGCTGGATCAAATACATCAAGTCGACGTAATCTTCGTTGAAATCCACACCCACGTCGTAAGCGCAGTACACCGGGCGCGGCAGGAGCGGCTTTTCGCCAGTATCGGGCACGGTTGGCGGTATCGTCTGCGTTACATACAGCGCCAGGCTGTTCAGATCGCTTTTCAACACGCGCCGGGAAGATGGCGCGCCGCCGACGGTGACAAAATTACCCTCGCTGTCGGCCAAAGTAGCTTCGTCTTCATTATCCGTGTTGGCTGGCAGCGACAGATCCGCCAGGCCGGGGGCGCCTTCCGTGCGGAAGTAGGCGTACTCGGTCAGCTCGTGTTCTTTGTTGAATGTGCTGTCGCTGGAGTAGTCGCCCATGCCCACCGTCTTGATCGTGGTGGTGAGCTTGACCCGGTAAACGGCGTGGGGATCGAGTACTTCACCTTCCGTGCTCCAGCGCGCCAGTTCATCGATCAAGTGCTGGGCCATCTCTTCCCGCTCGGCATTTTCCGCTGGGTCTGGCCCAATATTGGCGCAGATCTGAACAATGCACAGCCCCTGTTCCCCCGCCACCCGCACCCGTCGCAGTTCTTTGCCCTCAACGCGAACGACGTTCCCTTGCGCCTGGAACGGCCCAAAGGAGTCATTATCCGCGTTCCAGCCGGTGGCACTGATTCCACTGCCAGCGCCGTTTGCTTCACAGACGAAGCAGATTTCTTTCAGCAGGGCTTCATTGTTCGGTATGGCAAGCACCAGGCGGGTGATCCCGCTGCCGGGAATGCTGACAGTGGTCGATCCGCCGCCCCCACCGGGGGGCAGGGCCTGGGTACTGGAAACCGTATTACCGTTCGCATCCAGGGCTTTGATCGTGATCTCTCCGGCGTGCAGAGAAAGGGTCAGGCGCAGTGTTTTGACCGGGCAAGGCAGGCTGATCTCGGCGCCAAAGCCCAGATTTAGCCCGCGCCCATCACCAAAATCTTGAAAGTGGTTGATTGACAGCGGCTGTCCGCTCGGGTCAAAGACCAGGAAGCTGGCGCCTTCCCGCTCAAGCGGGTTCTTGGCGCTGCTCTCTACCGGCTCCAAGAAATCGATGCACGTGCGCTTCGGCTGCATTGGCTCAGGCGCTAGCACCGTCACCTCCACCCATTCTGCCGGGCTTCCAATCACAATATCGGCAAATTTCTGGTAGGTGGGACACAGGGCGCGCCCCTTTCCGGCGATCGGGGGTGCTACGTTCACCACGTGGAATCCGCCCTCAAATGCCAGGATGACAAAATTGCGCCGATCACCGCAAATGTATGGTGATTTGACCTGCTCTCCTGTATCGAGATGCTCGAAATCGCAGCAAATGACCCGATCCGGCGCATCTGGGATGCAGGGATAATTGCTGAATCGGTCGGTAAACCATTCATCCCAGGCGCGCCCGGTGTGGCGGGTGTAATCAAAGGGGTTTCTCGACCACAGCCACAGCTTGACGTTCCCCACCGGCGGGTCGGAGCCGGGGGCCGGGTTCCCAGCAGGCAGCGCGGGCATGGGCGCCCAAGAGCCGTACAGTTCTTTTACCCCAGCCGGGTTGGGGTCTTCGTCCCATTGTTCCGTAGTCACGTTATAGGTGGCGGCTTTTCGCGCAACAACCTGCCAGTTGCCCCCATCCTGCTTTTCCAGGGCTACTTCTTTAAGGCCGTAGCGCACCTTAACCGGGCCTTCCTCCTGCTCGGGGTCACCGATGATCTCGTAGGGAGGGCTGACCGGCTGGGCGTTGACCCCTACCAGCGCATCGTCGTGCACGGCACGCCCAAAGGTGATGTGCGGGCGGGCATCCAGGGGTACGATCGGAGCCAGCGAAAGGTCGGGTATGCCGGTCAAGCTGGCCGGGTTGGGCGTACCATCACGGTCGGAGTCGTCCAACAGGCCGTCCGCGTCGCCGTCATAGACGGGTCGCAGCAGATCACCGCGCAGCAGCGGCCAGCTGGTTGTCACCTTGAAATGCTCGACGGCCACCTCTTTGAGCGGCAGCGGCAGCAAAGGCGGGGTCGGTTCCGGCCCCCATTCCAGGGTGATCGTGGCGTCGAAATCAGGCAGGGGCCAGGGAAGGTTGATGCCCACGCTGAAGCGGGCAAGAACGTGGAAGGGGTCGAAGACATCGGCCTCAAAGTACGCATCCAGAGAAAGGCCCAGACCAAACCCAAACACCTTTAGCTCCACCTTGCCGTGCAGCCACAGGTCACCGTAGAGGTGCGCGGGCTTCCAGCTAATCACCGCATTGCCTTCGATCCAGGCCTCGACGGTGACGCGCAGGGGACCGAACTTCCATGTTTTGTCGTAGCCCACCCATGCCCCAAAACCGGCCTGATAAGCGTCCAGCATAAAGTAGGAGTTGGATTCAAATAACGAGAGGATCTGGGCGCGGATGCGCTTTTCACGCGGTTCGCGCATGCCAATGTACAGGTGCCATGCGTCGGCGTCGCTTAGGCTGAAAAAGGCCTCGACACTACCGCCGATGTCGATCAGCTCGCCACCGCTGCCATAGCGGTATTGGGCATCCAGGCCAAACAGGAACGTGCCTGCCCGGCCATCCAGCACCGCCAGGGCGCGGAAAATGGGCTCATCGTCGAGGCTGGAGCGCTCTTTTAGCAGGTTGGCCTTGCCCTCGAACATCAGGATGGGGCCGGGGAAGACGATCACAAACAGCAGCCGGCCTGAGAAGGTGAAGCCGTTGTCGGCCACCGAGCCAATGGTGATGCCTGCGCCCAATGCAAGGCTGTCGCGCCGGTTGACCCACTTAGCCTCCAGGTCCGTCACCCCGATCTCCGGACGCTTGTACCATCCTTCTCCGTCGCCAATACCGTACCAGGGTTCATCAGACTGCTTGTCTGGCTCCATCTGCAAGGCGAACAGCCCGGCCAGCCCGTACAATGCCAGGCCTGTGCTCCATAACGGAATACCCGCGGGCAGTTCCACGCCCAGGTAGATAGCAAAGAAGGCGTAGCTGCCGCTGGGGCCGCTGGCCGTGCCCACCACCAGGATGGCGTCAATCTCCAGGCCAATAGATGTGAGTTCCAGTGATATGGCTCCATCAAAACGATGCACGGTTTCATCACCGACTTGGAGTGTCCGATAAGAGACCTCGCCCTTGAAGCGCAGAACTTCCGGCACTTCGAACTCGACACCCACCCCGCTAAAGGTAATCCCCGTCGGGCGGCCGTCTTCGTACCAGGTGACCCGCAGACCTTCCACCGAAGCGCCCGCCGAAAGGCCATCCACCAGCTTCAGCCCGCCCGAAAAGCCTAGCCACTTGCCGCCGTCATCCGTCTTGCCGAACCCAAGCTGGGTGATCTCGAACTGGAAGCCGTAGAAATCGATGGCGTACTGCGAAGGCAAGTTAAGCCAGCCGCCCTCCAGCTTAACGTTTCCATCCGAGTCGATCGACAGCTCTTGGATGTCGAAGCTGGGCCAGTCCAGCCCGCCAAACAAGGGCGTTATTTTGCCGCTGAGCAGTACGGTGAAGACGCCGCCCACCACGGCAAAGCCCAGGCTGTCCACACTCAACGAGAACAGGTCCGGCTTGGTCAGGGTGATCAAGCCATCCGGCCGGTCAATTGCTACCGTAAAACCGCCATCCACAGCCAGTCCGATCTCGATATCCAGAGGCTGGTCGGTGTCTTCAAAGAATGGCAGTTTTATCTGCGCTTTGATCCCGCCGCCTGTGGGGATATTTTGCTGAAGGACAATGGAGATTTCGCTCAACCCGCCCTGCATGCCAAAGATATCGCCTACCAGATCGCCGCTGAAATTCCCACCGGCGTAGCTGAGCGCAAAGGTCTGGCTCAGCGTGCCGCTGACGCCGCCCGAGCCAATGCCAAAGCCCGTAGCGATGATGGCTCCCTGAAAAATGTCTGGGATGCGTAGGGAAGCGGTGTTGATCATCAAGCCCTTCCATCCGGGCGGCGTTCCTGCTGGCTGCGGGCCGGTACCGGAGAGGTTCAGCACAATATCGGCGGTTTCGATGATTACGCCGGTTTCACCGATCATCACCGGGTCGCTGATTTGAATGCCAGCACCGGCATCAAAATCCACGCTGCCCGTCTCATCAATGGTGACAGCCACGTTTGCCAATTCGATCTGGGTGTAGGGTCGGCTGGGGTCTGGCTCAAATACAAGCTTCCCGTCTTGCTGGGATACAGCGCGGTACGGGCGGAGCAGGTTGGGGTCGAAGCGGATAGCGAGCGCGCTTTCAAAACCAAGCTCGAAGCCTTCTTCGTCAGCCGAAAGATGGGCCTGCATTCCACCCGGATTCACGACAAAGCTCACACCATCCAGCCCGGGCAGATCGATCACCACGTCGCTGACCACTGCAAGCTCGAACGAAATCTCTAAGCTTGTACCATCCGCGGTATCCGCCGGGGCAGAATCCTGCGGGGGCGTGCCGCCGGTTGGAGGCTCACTGTCTTCCCCTTCGAACCACTCCAGGTACTCGAGCGCTTCCGCCTCGGTGACTTCCGTCACCGGGCTGCCATCGCCAGGGAGCACCGAAGGAGGTGTGACAGCGATGGAAAAGTCTTTGAGCCCAATACGGCCCAGCACATCTTCCAGGTCGGAGGTGATGCCATCAAACCCGGCGGGAACGGAAAAGATGTCAGTAAGTCGTACAGTATCCGTCATATTTGATCCTTAGCAGGGCACGGTGTTCGGCACGGCGTTTCTGGGCGGATGGTTATCGTGACAGCAGTTTCCTGGCGCTGGCGCGGCGGGCAGCGGGTTGCCGGCTGCATCGTGTGTCATTCGCTTGTTCGCGGCAGCCTCATTGGCGGTGCCCAATAAGTTGCGGTTCACATTCTGCACGTTCAGCGAGCGCAGTCCTTGGATGGTATCCGGATCGCCGCCCGGCTGCAGCTCATACAAATGCAGGCGGATAAAACCCCCAGCCCCCGCCGCGGCGGCAGCCGCACCGCCCAGCGTGGCGTTATAGTTCACCTGCACCGCGCCCGCCCCGCTGGCCTGCCAGGTATCCATATTGATCGACTGCATACCATTCTCGGCAGCCGCCGCCAGCATGGGCTGTGCCAGCACCTCACGCACGAGGACAATATGACCAATGCCATTCTGGCGTATGGCCTGGCTGCAATCTGAGATGCCTCGCACTACCGGGGGACCAGCCACAACGACGTGGTTGATGAACTTCCGCGCTCGTGCTCCCGCCAGAATAAAACAGCGGCCCTCGATCTGCATCTGGTCGTTCAGAAACTGCTGGCGGTCAGCGGCAGGCTGCGCGCGGATCGCGTTCTCCACCTTCCAGGCCCAGGTGCGGGTATTATCTGCCCCGGCACCTGTAACAGCCACACGATTCGCTGCGCCGGTAGCCCGCTGAATATTATTGGTGTGCGAATTGGCGTCGATGTAATGCCAGTTGGCATCGCCAACCGGATGAATACAGGCGCAAAAGCCAGCCCGGATGGAGATATCTGCGGTGAATAAATTGCACTTGTTCGAGCCACCATAGTTCCCATCATTGAATGTGCGCAAATCGCCATCTGCATCTTCACGAGAATGGTTGTTGTAAAAGCGGTTGGCACCCAGGTTTCCTGCTGGGGCCCAGTTAGCCTGGTGGTTGTTGATCTCCTGGTCGGCCTCCCACTCCATGCGCTTCCAGGTTCTTAAAGGCGGGCGCAGCAAAAAGCGTTTCGATTCAGGATGTACCGCCGCCTGGTTATTCTGACCAAACTCATTCAGGCGAACCAGCAGCGGGTGATTTAACGCTTCTTCAGAATCATTGCCGAAAAGCAGGTGAAACAGCTCGCGCGGGTTCATCGGGTGCGGGTCGGCAGCCGTGTGGTCAGCGTAACGGGCATGCAGCTTGACCAGCCGACGCGTGGCGTCTGCCGGATCCACTGCCGCGGTACCGATTACTGCGCCCGCTTCAGCGAAGATGAAATGGTCCGCGGCGCCTGCCAGGAACTGGGTAATAAAGTTGGCTTTATTGGATTGAATCACGTCAACGGGAAACTGAACCCCGCCTGTGGGTTCCACCCGGTTCTCAAACAACCCATTTACCGGCGCGGCGATGCCGTTGAGCAGTAGCTGAAGCTGTGCCTGGTCTACGTTCTCAAAGATCAAGGTCATTGGGATCGACTGAGCATCTTCCCAGCGCTCGAACCAGCGCGGAACACCGGTAATAAATGGGGTGCGCAAAAAAGGAAACGTCAGCATCTCGACCACCAGGCGGTCCCGCATTCCCCCACTGGCAGGGTCAAAACGGATCCGGGAAGAATCCACGGTATGCAGCCGGATCAGAGGATCGGGGTTACCGTCTTCATCGCTGAGCCCGCCTGCGGGAATCTGGATTTGTATATTCAGGCTGACGGTGCTTGTCCGGCCATCTGGGGCGGCTAAGGTGCTGTATGTCTCGCTAAAAGTATAGAGGGTGCGGTCAATCGCCCGCACAGTGGTTTTCCCAACCGGTATGCTGGCCAACGGCACAAAGAAGTGACGCCGGGTTGAGGTCGCCGCGAGTGAAATTTCGTCAACCAGGTTAAATGCCATCGTCCTCCCTCCATTCTCTAGGGAACCGGTACGTTTCGCGTGTTTTCCGACACCAGTTCTACCCCTGCGCTGCTCATCAGCCTGGGGCGGTAGGTTTGTGCGGCCGCGAGATCCGCATTTTTATCGTAGGCTGTATAGAGCCATTCCTGGGTAGTGGGATCCTGCGCACTGGCCTTTGTCCATGTCGTAGCGCTCTTCCAGGTGCCGTTCTCCTGCCGCTGCACAATGAGATTGATATCTGATTGAGGTGTGCGTAGCGTCAACGCGACAGCCGGAACCAGTCCTGGGGTAGCGTCGGTGAAAGCATGTTCGTTTCCCGCGGCATCTAGCCGGACCCATTCAGCGCGCACCCAGGCGGGATCTGCCGGGGGGCCGTAGTCATACGCCCGCCCGGCGAATACGCGCGACGGATCGGATTGGTTGCCAGCATCATCGAAAGCCGCCAGGCGGTAGTAGAAGGTGACCCCACCGAGAACAGAATCAGTCCATTCATTGCTTGCCGGACGAGCTGCGGGGTCACCGGGCAGCACCGCCAGAACGTGCACTTCTTCCATCAGGCGCAGGTCACGGGCTTTCTGTTCGTCGGCGGTGCGGTACACCCGGTATTCCGTCAGATCTGGCTCGCGGTTGGATGCCCAGCGCAGGGTGATCTGCCGGTCGCCGCCCTCAACTCTGGTCACCACCGGCATGCGCGGGGGCACGACGTTGGGCAGATATACCGGCGGGCTGGACAGACTCAAACTTTCGCTGCGGTTCTGCGCGCCATCAATGTAGGTAGAGCGGTAGAAATAGCGGTTGGTTGCCCGCCCGTCGAGGGTATCGATGTAAATGCGTAGGGTTGGGTCGATGGGAAAGTCTGCCGGGTTATCAGGCCCGGGTCGGTTCACCAGCGCAGGGTCGTCCGGATCCAGCGGGTGCAGGGTGATCTGTGTAAAGGCGGGTTCTGTCCAGGGAAGGCTGGCAAGCACGCGCAGGCCGTCATTCGACATGCCGCGGTAATAGGCCAGCGCCTGCTGCGTGCCTGTTGAATCATGAGAGAACGTGTTGATGTGGTTTAGTTCTGTGGCAATTTCGCCGCGCCGAGCGGTGAGGCCCGGGTCCGCGCCGCGCAGTTCCACCGGGAAGAGGTGCTCGTCCGCCGCGGCGATCGTGGGTGAGCCTCCCGACCGTTCTGTCCAATCGGCTTTAAACACTGCCTCGTCCATCGCGCGGAAGACATGGGCTTTCAGGTGCGGGCTGGGCTGCCAGCGGTAGGTGTAAAAAGAACGGGCGTGGTAATCTGCTGGCGTGGCAAACACCTTTTCTGAGTCGGGCGGAGGCACAGGCGCAGGAGGACGCTCGCGCCACACCCGGAAAATGGTCACCTTGCCCCCGGCGCGGCCCTCGTTGCCTGGCCGGTCACCCCAAGTCGTCCCGCTCCAGGTGGGATGGTCATCCGTGTGCGTTTTGTCGTCCGTGGTGCTCACGCCAATCTGGGCGTAGACGATCGGCTCCGCCAGCGAAGAGACCAATGGCAAACCGCTCCCCCCACTGGCCGGCAGGAAGATCTCGTAGACACGCAGCGGATTTCCATCCCCATCGCTGGTAACGGTTACGTTCTGGTTGTAATCCACCACGTGATAACGGGTTTCCCAGTTGGCCGGTTGGTCATAATCTACGTATAGGGGGTGCGGGTCACCAGAACCATCCTGCTCGGGGATCACCACGGAACAGGCTGCCGGTGCAGGTGGGGGGATATCGTCCCCGGGGCCAATATTAGCGACCGTCAGGCGCAGCGGCGTGCCTGCCTGGCTGCCAACTACCCGGAAGCTGTCTCCGCCAACACGCAGGCGGGTATCGGCATAGGCGTTGGCTGGCTGCGTATTGGGGATATCGGTCTCGACGCTGCTTTGACTGCTGCCAGACGGAGTGACCGCGGTGATGCGCCCCAACAGGGCGTTGATGCGCCCGGGCTGGTAGTAGACTCGAAACTCTTTTGCATCCGGCGCCTGCTGCATGTGGCTGAACGTCCACTGCCAGCGCAGGCGCAGCCCGACAAGGCTTTCTCGCTCTCCCGCGGTGAGCGAAGCCTGCCACGCACTGTACGCGGTATCGCGCACGAGGTACGGGTCACGTGGATCAAGGGCGTATGCCTCGATGGCAGTCGGCGGCGGCGGAGCGATTTTGTCGAGCAGGCCAACCGCATAAGGGTGTACCTGGGCTTCCCCGCCCGGTGGATCTTGATAATACCAGGGCTGCGGCTGACCGGCTGCGAGCGTCCATTGGAACCAGCGGGCTGCGCCGCTGTGGGCACTGTGCCGTCCAAAAATATCGATGCCGTTAATCCGGTAGCTGTACCAACCTTCAGGTAGGGCTGTATCGATGGCTTGCAGTGAGAAGGGCGGCCAGTCTGGCGGATAAGTGACCGTCACACCGGATGGAAGGTCGGGTTCAACGGCAAGGATGGGTTGTTCCTCGGTAAGCAAATTGTAATCCGAAGCCAGCGGCGGCGTTGGCGAAGTTGGCTCACTGTTGCCCAAATCCACCCGCCACAAGTGATACAGCACCGCTCGACCAGGCAGCAGGAAGCCCAGGAATACGCCTAGATCCCAGCGCACCCCGGCATTATTGCTGGCGTCGATCAGGCTACCATCGTCGGCGCGGAACGTAGCGCCGGGCAAGGCATACGCGCGCGGGTTGCCAGGCTGCACCAGCGGCGGCGCGGGCGCTACCCGCTTGTTGAAAACGATATAGCCATCCACCCCAACAAAATCTGGGCTGCTCACCAGCCAGTTCAACGCTTTGCTGGCGCTGCCGCCAAATTCATTGCTGTGGTCGGCCAGGATCAGGTAGTCATAGGCCTGACCCGGGTCTGCCGTCTGATCGACCCAGTACAGACCCAGCATCTGGGCGATGGCCGGGTTGAGGCTGGCCATCAGCACAAGGTCGAGCGGGTACTGCTCTGGCATCACGGGGTCTTGTGATCCGCTTGGGTTATCCGGCACGCCGGTAATGGCTACCTTGCGCTGCGCCATCGGTTCGCCGGTTGGAGGGGGCCCACCGTCGACAAGCAGCTCCAATTGATCGTGCATCTCATTGAATGGATCGCCGCGCCAGTCATCTGGATCGCCGTAGCGCACCCGGTTCACGGCCATATCCTCTGCTGCCGCCTCCGTACCAGGCCGATTCACACACGGATAATCGGGATGCGCCACCGGCAAACAGAGCGGCGCCGGAAACTCAGGCACGATCTCCCAGCCGCGGAGCACGCTGCGATCGATCGGCGCCCAGCAGATATCGATCACCACTGCCGGGCCGCTGCTGAATTCCATGGCGGTAATAATGTCAAAGCTGAAGGTTTCGGTAACCACATGCCCGGGCTGCCCGCCAACCTCCTTGGTGACCACGGGCAGATCTCCCGACAGCGCCTGAACCTGGATGACCCGTTTCTCCTCTTCCTCTTCCGATTCCACGGCACAAACATAGCAAAGCTCAAACAAGAAGGCTTCATTTTGTGGGGCGATCACTTGCAGTTCCACGATGCCATCGCCTGTCAGCGTCACCGTGTCGATATTGCCGTTCATGCCCGCCGTGTCCACCACGTCACCGCGCTCGTTCCGGGCAACTATGCGTAGCGGGCTTGATGTGTGCCCCAGGCTGAGGCTGACGCGCGAAGCTGGGCAGGGTAACTTGATGCGGGTCTCAAACCCAACGTTAAGACCAATGCGCCCCCCCATCGCACCAATCTGCTGACCGCTCCAGCGATCTCCATCGTGGTCTAAAACAAGAAACGTAATATCTTTGAACGATAAGGGATTTTCGAATGGCGGGTTCAGACCGGCAAAGTCCACGCACACCCGCTCTCCATCGCCTCGCTCTCTGAGAAAGCCGAGAGTCACCTGAACCTGGGATGCCGGCTCGCTGGGCGGTAGATAAAAGCGCAGGTAGCCGCGGTCGCGCAGGTCAAACTCGACAAAATGCGGCGGCGGAAAAAGGCTGGTGAGGACGATATTCTGGTCGCTGACAAAACGACCGTTCAGCAGATTGAGCGTAAACGTGCTAAGCGGCCCTGGCGAAAGTTGAAGCTCACGCAGCCGGTGCGTGATGCAGGTCATTTTCTCTTCCTGGTGTCGCCTCCGGAAGAGGTAGTAGCCGTACCAGGGAATACCCAAGTCGCGCCGGAAACTCCAGCGCAGGTGGATGCCGTCAGGCAAAGGCGGTTGGATCGTGTTCGGCGGGCTGTCTCCCCGCACACCCAATCCGACCATGACCAGGTTCTGAGACTGAAAGGCCATTCTTCATGGTTCCCATGGTTACTTTGTCTTTCAACCTGGATAGCTTCTGAACGAGTTGGAGTAATGACAAGCGCGCCAGATAGACAAGTCACCCTACGCGGAGTAAAAAATGGATCCATCAACCACAATTCATGTACTTGTAAAACAGTAAATAAAACGGCCTAAGCGAGTTTTAGGAGTTTCGGTTGTTGAGGTGTAGACGCATCCCAACAACCGAAACTCCTAAAAACTAAAAAGAGTAAAACCAATAAACCAGGGTGGATTTGCACTATTAATTTATTTTAATATAAATAATACCACCTTTGTCAATATATTTGCAATTCTATTTTTTCGGGTCTCATGGCTTTGCCGTGGTTATAGGGGGGAAGTTGCTGCGCAACTTCCCCCCTATAACCACGGCAATTCCCAAAGAGCCTCAATTCATGTAATAGATAAAGCGCATTGAATAAGATAAAATGATTGCATCTATCGGACCAAAGCTATTAACCAAGCATTCGAACCAATTTGAGGATAAATATTCGTCATGCTTCCCTTCCTGCGGACCAAAACGACCATTCCGCAAACCCGCTCTAGACAAATTGAGCGCGGGCAGTTGTTGAACCGTATGGATGAAGCAACAGACTGCTGCCTGACGCTCATTGTCGCCCCGGCAGGCTTTGGCAAAACCACTCTTGCGGCTGCCTGGGCTAGAAAAGCACGTATTCCGGTTGCCTGGCTTTCGCTTCAGTCCACCGATCAGCCGCCAGACCGCTTCCTCAGTTATCTCGTCCAG
>JAEYTI010000363.1 GCA_023434145.1 Chloroflexota bacterium
CGACTTCGTCGACCACGCAACAACGATACGAAGTACGAGTAGCTTTTGTGAGGCGGGCAAAGCCCGCAATCCCCTTATAAAGACACAAACAACCGGCCTGGGGTGTACCTACCCAGGCCGGCCATACGAAAATTCCATTCTGTTTGTACATCTGCGCCCAGTTGGCAGGTAGCCTTCCAGGCGGGTACACCGTGGAAATTTAATTTACAGATCCACGTCGCGGTAGCCCAGTGGGCAAGTGTAGGGTCCCTTCAACAGTGGATCTCCGACAAACGGAGGCAGCCCAGGAATGCCTGGAATGCCCCGGTGTGGGTGGAGTGCGCGATGATCGTAAAAAAGGCGGTCGTCCGCCATGATTGTGCCGACATACTCGCCGTTCCAGATCGTGTTATCGGGATATACCATGCCGACAAATTCACCCTTTGGGGTAAATACGTGCTTCTCCGCAATAAAAGCAATTGCATCTCCGTCGGAATTATACAGCCAGCGCACCATTGAAGCCTCTCCAGGTATATTTCCAGGAGTTGTGGTGTTTTGAGGTGCTGAAAGCTCCCCAACTCCTTGAAATTCGATACGTGCCATTTATTATTCGTGGTCTTGACAAAAGCGATATACCTGAATAAACGGATTTCAAACCAAAGTGTTACAGCAAACGGTGCGGTTAAAACAAAAAGGCCCCGTTACCCGGTCGGGTGCGGAGCACTTTTCTTGCGATCTAGCTGGGGGCAACAGATTCGAACTGCTACTAACTGTTCCAGAGACAGTCGTCCTGCCATTAGACGAGCCCCCACTGCTTTGAACGGTCGTATTTTACCACTCCCGTTTGGGTTTGTCCAGGGTTTTTCCTACCCCGCCACATTTTCTTTCGGGTGGCATAACACGCTAGCATGCCACCCGAAAGAAAATACCATTACTTTTTCTCGATCTTTTCCCACGTGTCGCGCAGGGCGACCGTGCGATTGAAGATCAATGCGCCCGGCTGCGACGTCCAATCCACGCAGTAGTAGCCCTGGCGCTCGAACTGGAACCTTTCCCCCGGCTTGGCATCCGCGAGGCTGGGCTCTACAATACAGTTGGTGAGCACCTGGAGCGAGTTGGGATTCAGGTCGGCGATAAAGTCACCGCTGTCTTCGGGGTCCGGGTTGTTGAACAGCCGGTCGTAGACGCGCACCTCGGCAGGCACACCGTGCGCCGCCGACACCCAGTGGAGGGTCGCCTTCACTTTACGTCCATCGGGTGAGTCGCCGCCACGGGTGGCCGGATCGTACGTACAGCGCAGTTCTACCACCTCGCCGGCATCGTTCTTCACCACGCTTTCACACTTGATGAAATATGCACCGCGCAATCGTGCCTCGCGCCCGGGGGCCAGGCGGAAGTACTTCGGCGGAGGTTCCTCGCGGAAGTCCTCCTGTTCGATGTAGATTTCACGCGAGAAAGGCACCTGGCGCATTCCGGCGGTGGGGTCCTCGGGGTTGTTAACCACATCGAACATCTCTACCTGCCCTTCCGGATAGTTCTCGATCACCACTTTCAGCGGGTTGAGCACTGCCATCTTGCGCAGGGCACGGCGGTTGAGATCCTCGCGGATGCAGGCTTCCAACAGAGCCACATCCACCATCACGCCAGCGCGGGCATTGATGTTCTTGGCGACACCGGTGCGCGCAATGAAGTCGCGGATGGCCTCGGGGGTCACGCCGCGGCGGCGCATCCCTCGCAGGGTGGGCATGCGCGGGTCGTCCCAGCCGGTGACGTGCTTTTCTTCCACCAGGCGGCGCAGCTTGCGCTTGCTCATCACTGTATAGCCCAGGTTCAGTCGGGCGAACTCGATCTGCCGCGGCTTGTGCTCCAGCTCCAGCTCGTTGAGGAACCACTCATACAGCGGGCGGTGATCTTCGTACTCGATGGAGCAAAGCGAATGGGTCACGCCGTGCATGGCGTCGTTTTGGCCCTGCGCCCAGTCATACATGGGGTAGATGCACCACTTCTTGCCTGTGCGGTGATGCGGCGGCTCGTGGACGATGCGGTACATGATCGGGTCGCGCATGTTCATATTGCCAGAGGCCATATCGATCTTGGCGCGCAGAACTTTAGTACCATCGGGGAACTCGCCGTTTTTCATGCGCTCCAGCAGGTCGAGGTTCTCTTCCACCGAGCGGTTGCGGCAGGGGCTCTCCTTGCCGGGTTCGGTCCAGGTGCCGCGGTTCTTGCTCACTTGCTCTGGGCTCTGGTCATCGACGTAAGCCTTGCCCTTGCGGATGAGCTTCTGCGCCCACTCGTAGAGCAGGTCGAAGAAGTCCGAGGCGTACAATTCCTCGGTCCACTCGATGCCCAGCCAGCGCGCATCTTCCTTGATCGCGTCGACGAACTCGGTCTCTTCTTTGGCGGGGTTGGTATCATCGAAGCGTAGGTGCAGCGCTCCGCCAAAGTCTTTGGCGATGTTGTAATCGATCAAAAATGCCTTCACATGGCCGATGTGCAGGTAGCCGTTCGGCTCGGGTGGCAGGCGCGTGCGCACGTAGTTAAACCGCCCGGTGCGAAGATCTTCTTCTACAGCCTCATGAATAAAAGAGGTGATTTGTGGTGTGCCTTCGGTCATTCTTTCACTCCTTGCAAAATTTCCACAGCGTGCTGCACGCGCGCTAGTACGGTCTCGCGCGGAATAAGCGCCATGCTCTCAAACAGCGGCGGGCTGACCCGCTGCCCTGTGACGGCGGTGCGCAAAATGCCAAACACCTGCCCCGCCGAAAGCTCCATCTCCTCCACCAGCGCGCGCATGGGCGGCTCGGCAGTCTCCAGTTTCAGATCGGGCAGCGCGGCGAGGATCTCGTAGGTGCGCTGGGCTACCGCCGCGGACTGCTCCGCCGTGAGCCCCTTGGCAATCAAGTCTTCGCGGTTTACCTCGATGGTATCGCGGAAGAAGAAGCCGGCCAATTCTGGCGCGTCGGTCAGCACCGTCAGCCGCTCCTGGATGATAGGCGCAATCCCTCGCAGCATCTCATCATTCACACGATAGCCGGCCTTTTCAAAGTGCGGCTTCAAGCGCTGTGCCAGGTCATCCGGATTCAGCGCGCGGATGTGCACGCCGTTGAAGTGATCGAGCTTGGTGAAGTTGATCGCTGCCGGGGATGGGTTCAGCTTCTTCAGGCTGAATTTCTCCACCAGGTCTAGCAGGGTGAACTCCTCGGTGTGACCATCATAGCTCCAGCCCATCAGCGCCACCCAATTCACTACGCCCTCTGGGATGTACCCAAGTTCTGCGAGATCTTTGACGAAGATCGAAAAGCCATCTTTCAATGCGTCCGCCGACTCGCGCTTGCTCATCTTGCCCTTGCCGCTGGGCTTCAGAAACACGGAAAGGTGCACAAACTCTGGCTCGGGCCAGCCAAAGGCGCGGATCAGGTTGACGTGCAGGGGCAGCGAGGGCAGCCACTCGGAGCCGCGAATGACGTGCGTGATCTTCATCAGGTAGTCGTCGGTCATTGCTGCCATGTGATAGGTGGCGTAGCCGTCGGACTTGATCAGGATCATATCGTCGATCATGCGGTTTTCCACGGTGATTTCGCCGCGAAGCACGTCGACCATTTTTGTCACACCTTCGCGCGGCATCTTAAAGCGCACCACGTGGCGCTCCCCTGCCGCAACGCGGCGGTCGGCCTCTTCCAGGGGGATATTGCGGCAGGTGCCGGGGTACATGGGCGTTTCTTTGCGCTTCTGTGCTTCCTGGCGGTGCTTATCCAGTTCTTCGGGCGTGCAGAAACAATAAAAGGCATGCCCCATTTCGATTAACTGGCGGGCATACTGCTGGTAAATCTCGGTGCGTTCCGACTGGCGATACGGGCCATAGGGGCCGCCTTTATCGGGGCCTTCGTCCCAATCCAGGCCCAGCCAGCGCAGGCTATCCATCAATTCCTGCTCCGCGCCTTCGACGTAGCGGCGGCGGTCGGTATCTTCAATGCGCAAGATGAACTGCCCGCCGGTCTGTTTGGCCAGCAGATAGTCATACATGGCTGTCCGCCCGCTCCCCAGGTGGGTATGCCCGGTAGGAGAGGGCGCAAAGCGCACTCGGACAGGTTTTGCGGCGTCAGTCATAAAAGCTCCTGAGAAACCCAAAAGTAAGTATGGTTATTTTGTTCGCGTGTAGACTACAGCGTAGTCTACACGCGAACAAAATAACCAATAGAATTTAGAATTCCAGCGGCTTGTGGCGGGCGATGACGCTTTCCACCAGCCCAATTCCCAGCGCCAGCGATAGCATCGAGCTGCCTCCATAGCTGATAAACGGCAGCGTCAGGCCGGTCACCGGGATTACCTTCAAGTTTACCCCAATATTGACCGCGGTTTGGAAGAAAATCAGAAATCCGAACCCAAATGCAATCAGCGAGCCAAACATGTCAGCAGAGAGGGCCGCAGCGCGGAAGCAGCGGAAGATGACAAAGACCAGCAGCGAGATAATGATCACCGTGCCCACAAAACCAAACTCCTGCGCCATGGCCGAGAAGATGAAGTCTGTGTGGCGCACCTTCAGGAAGCGGTGCTGCACCTGGGTGCCTTGCCCATACCCCTGACCCAGCAGCCCTCCAGAGCCAATGGTAATCAACGCCTGGTCTACGTTGTAAGTTTCACCGTGACGGGCTTCTGGGTCTGGCGCGGCGAAGTTGATGACCCGCTGGAACTGGTAAGGCTCGATGAAGGGGATATTCTCGACCCCTACAATAAGCACCAACCCCAAGACGAGCACCAGGCCCACCACAGCCAGCCCGCTAAACAGTGCCACGTATTTTACCGGCAGCCCGCTCACCCACATCATCGAGAACCACAAAATAAAGATCACGATCGACGTGCTGAGATTCGGCTGGAGCAAAATCCATACCACAACGCCAAAGGTGATTAAGAATCCCTTGATGATCCATTCCAGGTTGCGTGGGGCGTTTTTCTGACTGGCAAAGTAGGCCGCCAGCACGATGATAATAATAATCTTCGCCAGCTCGGAAGGCTGAACGAGGATCAGGCCGGTATCGACCCAGCGGGCTGATCCGTACCGAGCCTCACCGTATACAAAAATGACCAACAGCGATACCACAGCAAAGCCGTACATCAGCCGGGATAGCGAGTAGTAATAGTGGTAGTCGATCAGGGCGATGACCAGGATCACGCCCAGGCTGACGCCGATGAAGATCATCTGGCGCGTGACCAGGCCCGCCAATACGGCGTTCCCGGCAATGGCCGAGCGGATCATGGCTACGCCGAAGGTACAAAGGATGATGACCGCGCCAAATAACCAGTAATCAAAGTGTTTCCAGATCTCGCGTCGTTCCAAAAGTCTTACTTCCTCCGTCTCGTCGTCATGGGCTTGAGGGGGATATCTGCCAGCAAACGCTGCTCGCGGCCCTCCTGCGCCATGGTGATGTTGACCGAAGCCGGGTCGATCTCAATATGCCGTGAGATCACCTCCAGCAGCTCGTTCTTGAGCACTTCCAGCTCATCGCTCGAAAGGTCGGTCCGGTCATTAATCAGCACCAGCTTCAGGCGTTCTTTCGCCTGCCCGGCGCTCTTTGTCTTTTGCCCGGTGAGCCATTCCAACCAGCCGGCCATATCAGTTCCCTCCCGGTCGCATCATCCGCGCAAGGCGCCCGAAAAAATTGTCTTTCTGGTCAAAGTTGATGAAGGGCACCTTCTCACCGTTCAAGCGGCGAGCGATATTGTGGAATGCTTCGCTCGCGCGTGATTTGCCATCCATCGCAACCGGCTGCCCGCGGTTCGAGCTAATCACGACGGTCTCATCTTCCGGCACAATGCCAATCAGTTCCACAGCCAGCAGTTCTAGCACATCTTCAGCGGTGAGCATATCACCGCGTTTGGTCAGGTTGGGGTTCAAGCGGTTGATAATCAATCGCGCCGGGCCTTTTTCTTCGGCTTCGATCAGGCCGATGATTCGGTCGGCGTCGCGCACAGCGGATACCTCGGGGTTGGTGACGACAATAATCAAATCTGCCGGGGCAACCACATTGCGGAAACCGCGCTCAATGCCCGCCGGCGAGTCGATCAAGATCCAGTCATACTCCGTTCGCAGATCGTCACAAAGGCGTACCATATCGCTCGGCGAGACGGCGTTTTTATCGCGGGTTTGCGCCGCAGGGATCAGGTACAGGTCGGGCAGGCGTTTGTCGCGGATCATCGCCTGGCGGAGCCGGCAGCGGCCTTCAACAACGTCCACCAGATCGTAGACGATGCGGTTTTCCAACCCTAGCACCACGTCCAGGTTGCGCAAGCCAATGTCACCATCAATGCAGACAACCTTTCTGCCCCCCATTGCCAGCGCCACCGCCAGGTTGGCTGTCGTTGTGGTTTTGCCTACCCCACCCTTCCCGGATGTAATCGTCGCTACCGTTGCCGTCATGTTGCTCCCTCGAAAACCAATTTTCTTCTTCTAAATTTTATTTTTGTTTATCGTTTATGGACACGTACTTTGTCCATAAACGATAAACAAAAATTTATTTCTTTGGATTCCACGGCACGATCATCACCGCGCCATTTTGAATGCAGGCCATCTCCGGCTCAATCTTTGCGCCCCAGCGCGGTTTGATCTTTGGCTGGGTGGAAGGCGCCGTCTGGCTGGCGATGCGGAGCTGCGTCGGGGTAAGCTCCAGCGCGCAGACAACCGCGTTCGAATCGCCCTCTGCACCGGCATGAACCAGCCCGCGCAGCCGTCCCCAGATGATGACACTTCCGCCCGCGATCACTTCCGCGCCGGGGTTCACGTCTCCCACCACAATCACATGCCCGTGGTGCGAGACCTTGAAACCCGAGCGTAGGGTGCGGTTTACCAGGATCGCCGATTCGCCGGGCAGATTGGTATCGTTGGAACGGATGGTTCGTTCGGGGCGCGGGGTGGAAATGCGGGTAGCAAGCCCAAGCACCTGGGCTGTCTGCTCGGTGATCGGCGAGTTGCTGATTACCGCCCACAGGCTGATACCCTTGCTGGAAAGGCGATCGCGCAGGTGCCCCAGCTCGGCGGCTTTGAGGATGTGGTTGCCTACATCCAGCGCAACCCGGGCGCCCTTAAAGAAGTTGGCCTTTTCATCTACATGCGCCAGAAAACTTGCTTCCAGCTCGGACCAATTTCCTTCGCCGAGGGTCACCAGCAGGCCGTCTTTTATTCCTTTAATCTGCATAGTCTGCCGCCGCTCATGTACCATTCGTTAACTTCCTGGCTGCTGCCGCCAGCCTGTGCTAGCGGTTGCATTAACCAAAAATCAGGGCGTCACTGCACCAGGCGCGCCTTTTTCCGTATCAATCGCTTTCAGGTTGTAATAGGCCTCGATAACTTTCGCAACCACAGGGCCTGCAACGGCAGCGCCCTCTCCACCATTATACACGAAAGCTACCACTGCAATCTCCGGGTCGTTGTAGGGCGCGTACCCAAAGTACCAGGAGTGGGTAGGCCAGTTTCCATAGGAACAGCGGAGCTGCTCCTGCGCGATTTCGTCGCAGTATTCGGCGGTGCCGGTCTTTCCCGCGGTGAGAATGCCTTTCCCGTCTTCGATCGGCACATCGCGGAAGAAAATGGTCCTTGCTGTACCCTCGGTCACCACCAAGCGCATGGCCTGTTTCGCCAGGTCCACCACCCATGAATCAACAGATTTCTTCTCGCCAGTGCGGATACTGTTCTCATCGTAGACATTAATCACGGGGTCGCTGGTAATATCCCAAATGAGATCTGGCTCAAATGGCTTGATCACATTGCCTTCCGAGTCCAGAATCTCGCGCACAATGGTCGGGCGCATGTACTTGCCATCGTTTGCCAGAATAGAGGCAGACACAACCACCTGGAGCGGCGTGGAAAGGATCAGGCCCTGGCCCATGGATGCGATGTACGTGTCGCCGGTGGTCCAGCTTTCGCCCTGGTTCTGACGCTTCCAGTCGGGGTCTGGGATCAGCCCATCCTGCTCGCCCGGCAGCTCAATGCCGGTTGGCTCGTTGTAACCCAACGCCTTGGAATACTCTCCAAGTCGCCAGATGCCCAGGCCGCTGCCTTCGACTTCATCTTTAAAGCCGCCACCGATCTTATAGAAGTACACATCACATGACTCTGCCACGCCTCTCAACCAATCAACGTTGCCATGGCCGCCCGTCTTGTAGGTCCAGCAGACGTACGGGCGTTCGCGGGTGACCGGAGCATTAGGAAGCGCGCGCTCTTCCAAGTAGATGGTGCCGGGATCATTCAAAATCTGTTGAGGGGAAACGATCCGTTCATTTAATGCTCCGATGGCGGTAGGCATCTTGAACACCGAGCCGGGCGGGTATTCACCGGAGATGGCTTTGTTCAGCAGCGGTTTTGCGGGATCGCTCTCCAACTGGTTGTAGTAGTAGCCGGAAATCTGGCGGGCAAAGCGGTTGTTCTCGTAATTTGGGTAGGAAACCATTGCCAGAATCTCGCCGGTTTTGGGGTTCATTGCCACAACAACCCCGCTGCGCATGCGCAGCTCGCCGAAATACGTATTCCAGAAGTCCAGCTCACCGATCAAGGCCTGGCGGGCAGCCTGCTGTAAGCGGATGTCGATGGTCAGGCGGACGTTATTGCCCGGCACCGGCTTGATCGGCTCGGCCAGGTTGCGCAGCTCGCGCCCGGCCACGTCTACTTCCACCATGCGCTGGCCGTTGGTGCCGCCCAAAATCTCCTGCAAGGAGTTTTCGACCCCGGCATAGCCCACGCGGTCGCGGTTCGGAACAAAACCTTTCTCGCGGTAGTAATCTTCCAAAAAGATGTTCAGCTCGGGGATGTTGGCCGGGACGGGGCCGAGGAAGCCAATCAGCTCGGCCGTAAATTCGCCGGTGGGGTAATCGCGCACGGGTTCTACCTCGATGCCCACACCGGGCATATCACCTGCCAGCTCGCGCACGCGCATGGCGGTATCCTGGCTCACATTGCACGCCACCCGCACCGGATCATACGGCGACGTTGTATCCTGGATGTAGACGATTTCTTTGATGCCCAGTGCCGTCTCGCACGGCTTGAAAAGCATCACTGCCTCATCGGTCAGCTCGCCGTTTACTACGCCGGCGCTTACCGGAACACCGATCAACCTCGAAAGCTTGCGGTACACGTCTTGGATCGCGCCCGGGACGGGGTCTGTTGGATCGTTATATAGGAAGGGCAGCAGTCCGGGCAGGTACGCCGGCGTGATGGTGACGTTGTATGAGGCCACATTCCGCGCAAGCACCACCCCGTTGCGGTCATAGATAATGCCGCGTTGGGTCGGGTCGCTGACCAGTGTGGTGCGGTTTTCATCCGCCTGGGCCAAAAATTCTGGCCCCTGGACGACCTGTAAATCGAAAAGGCGGTAAGCGTAGAAGAAAAACAACGCCAGCACCAGTGCATAAACAAACCACAAGCGCCAGGGCTCCAGTTTTGTTTCTATTGGACTATGATCGTTCATACCTCAATCCCTTCCGGATACACCCACTGCGCCAGGTCTGTGACCATTGCATGGATCGGCAGCGCCAGCAGCAGGTTCAGGAGCGTGCCCGGTAGTACCACCAGGTTCAGGCTGTCGACTAGGGGCAGCGGCGTGCCGTTGAAGATCAGCACACCCATCACCAGCCCCTGATACAGCACCGAACCGGCAAAAGTGACAACAAACATCGCCAGAATGGGCGTTTGCCACACCCGGCGGCGGATAATGCGCGCGATGGCAGTGATCATCAGGTAACCAATGACAGGCACCAGCAGCGGCAACGCGGAGATCACCCCTACCATTACCCCAGCCATCAGCGTCCATAACCACGTTGAGCGCCCGCGATCCTGCAAAGCCCAGGCTGCCAGCACCAGCAGCACCAGATCGGCAGTGCCGTTGAGCAGCGGCAGGCTGCCAACGATGACCGTTTGGAGCATCAACACAACAATGAGGATGGGGATGGCGAGCAGGGTAGACACGTTTTTTTTCGTTTATGGCAGGGCTGAATCTTCAATCAGCGGCGAGAGATCGATCGGTATGAAGTCCGTTACGACCAGCACAGCGCGCAGATCGGTAAAATCAACCACGGGCTGCACCGAGGCTGTTTGGAACAGCGCCGTCTCCAGCTTGCGAACTGAGGCTACCTGCCCCACCAAAATATTGCTTGGATACGTACCGCCCAAACCAGAGGTGAGGATGAGCTCGCCGGGATGGATCTGCGCTTGCTGCGGAACCATATCCAGAATCAGGTCGCCGGTGACCGAGCCGGTGAGCATGGCATCGGCATTGGCAACCGGCAAGCTTACATTGACCGCTGAGTCGGGGTCGGTGATAAGCTGCACGCGGGCGGCGTTTGCGGTCACCGCATCGATACGGCCCACCAGCCCCTCTGCGGTTAGCACGGGCATGCCGCGCCGTAGCCCATCATCTGAGCCGCGGTCGATTAGTACGTAGCGCATAAACGGGTTGGTATCGCGCCCAATCACCAGCGCGGCGACGTAGTCGCGGTTTGGGTTGGTGCGCGCCATGTTCAGAAGGGCGTAGTAGACCTCGTTATCCTTCTGCTGTTCTTGCAGTTCTACCAGCTCGCTGCGCAAAGAAGCGTTTTCAGAGCGAAGCTGCTCTACTTCTACGCGCAGCGCCGTCATATCACTGGGCGCGCTGAGAAGCATGTAGACGGCGCTATACCGCCCAGACAGCCAGCGCTGCGCCCCAACCAGCGGTTCCGAGACGACTCGCACGACCGGGGCCAGGTAGCCGCTCAATGCCAGCAGCATCAGGCCGCCGGTGATCAGAATTACCGCGCCTGTTCGCCACGTCCTTTGTAAAAAATCCCTCATGCTAACGTTCTTGGTTTCAATCTCATATCATGGTATCCGGCAGAACGGCCGGATGGGTGTTTTGCGATCACCGGCCCAGGCAATGGACCGTGGCTATTGTACCCTACGATCGGGGGCGCGAACCGTTGCGCTCAACATCCGCCAGATAGAGGGCGAACCGGTCGAGGTCTTCAACGATCATGCCCGCGCCGCGCGCCACGCACGTCATCGGGTCTTCCGCCACCCAAACGCGCAGGCGCAGATCCTCCGAAAGCCGGTCGGACAGCCCGCCGAGCTGTGCCCCACCACCGGCCAAACAAACGCCGGTTTCGATCAGATCCGCCACGATTTCAGGCGGAGCCTCGTCGAGCGCATCTTTGATGGTATCCACGATCACCTGGATCGACCCGGCAATGCTTTCGCGGATTTCGACTGAGGAAATTTCGATCGCCTCGGGCAGGCCTGTCACAAGGTTGCGCCCGCGCACGATCATGGTCTTCTCGTTCTGTAGGGGATAAGCAGAAGCGATCTGCATCTTCACCTGTTCCGACATACGCTCGCCAATGAACAGGTTGTATTTGTTGCGAATGTAGTTGATGATATCCTGGTCCAGCTCGTCACCGGCTACGCGCAGCGAACGAGAGACGACGATGCGCCCGGTGGAGATGATGGCGACCTCTGTCGTGCCGCCGCCGATATCGACGATCATGCTCCCGCGCACTTCGCTGACGGGCAAACCGGCCCCCAGCGCAGCCGCGCGCGGCTCTTCTACCAGGTGCACTTCGCGCGCACCGGCTGCCATGGCCGCATCGTATACGGCGTGCTTTTCCACTTCTGTTGCGCCGGAAGGAATGCCGATGACAACGCGAGGCAGGGGCATGGGTACGACACTCTGCTGGTGTGCCTTGCCGATGAAATAACCCAGCATGGCTTTGGTGATCTCAAACTCGGAGATTACCCCGTCACGGAGCGGGCGCACGGCAATCACGTCGGCGGGCGTACGGCCAACCATCTCTTTTGCGAAAGTTCCAACGGCCAGCGGCTGGCGGGAACGCTTTTCAATGGTGACCCAGGACGGCTCGTTGATAACAATACCCTTGCCGCGCACGTGCACGAGGGTATTGGCCGTGCCCAGGTCAATCCCAATATCGAGCGAGAACAAACCCAGCAACCACTTAAATGGATTGAATGCCAATGACGGAAGCTCCTTGTTTCCTATTATAACGGTAAAGCTTGAGATTTCATTATACCATGCAGCAAGCCCGGTTCGATATCTGCCATAAAAAGCGTATATATTTTCTCAAGGCGGTGGTTTATGGAGTTCGTG